>JAEULG010000266.1 GCA_016793875.1 Rhodospirillales bacterium
ATGAGCAGGACGATGATGATGGCATTGAAGATCGTTGCCGACAGGATGGCGCTTTGCGGGCTTGCCAGGCCCATGACGTTGAGCGCCGAAAGCTGCGGATAGAGGGCGAGGAAGATTGCCGGGATGATGGCGAAGTACTTGGCGACGTCGTTGGCGATGGAGAAGGTCGTCAGCGCGCCGCGGGTCATCAGCAACTGCTTGCCGATGCCGACGATCTCGATGAGCTTGGTCGGGTCGCTGTCGAGGTCGATCATGTTGCCGGCCTCGCGCGCCGCCATCGTACCGGTGTTCATGGCGACGCCGACGTCCGCCTGCGCCAGCGCCGGCGCATCGTTGGTGCCGTCGCCGCACATGGCGACCAGCTTGCCCAAGGCCTGCTCGTCGCGGATCAGCTTCAGCTTCGCTTCCGGCGTCGCCTCGGCGAGGAAATCGTCGACGCCGGCCTCGGCGGCGATAGCCGCCGCGGTCAGCGGATTGTCGCCGGTAATCATCACCGTGCGGATGCCCATCTGCCGCAGCGCATCGAAGCGCTCGCGGATGCCGCCCTTTACGATGTCCTTGAGGTGAACGACGCCGAGAATGCGGTCGTCCTGCGCCACCGCCAGCGGCGTGCCGCCGGCGCGCGCCACACGCTCGACGATCTCCTGCAACGCCTTCGGCGTCTCCATGTTGGGATCGCGGGTAACTTGGCGGATATAGGCAACGACGGCTTCGGTCGCCCCCTTGCGGATGGCATGGCCGTCGATGTCGATGCCGCTCATCCGCGTCTGCGCGGTGAACGGCACCATGTGAGCGTGCAGCGGCGCCATCTCGCGGCCGCGGATGCCGTACTTTTCCTTGGCGAGGACGACGATGGAGCGGCCCTCCGGCGTCTCGTCGGCCAGCGAGGCGAGTTGGACCGCGTTGGCAAGCTCGCGCTCGGAGACGCCGGGGAGCGGCAGGAACTCGGTCGCCTGGCGGTTGCCCAGCGTGATTGTACCGGTCTTGTCGAGCAGCAGGGTATCGACGTCGCCAGCCGCCTCGACGGCACGGCCCGAACGGGCAAGGACGTTGAAGCGGACCAGCCGGTCCATCCCGGCGATGCCGATCGCCGACAGCAGCGCCCCGATGGTGGTGGGGATCAGGGTGACGAACAGGGCCGCGAGCACGATCACCGGCACGCTGCCGCCGGCGTAGGCGGCAAAGCTGGGGATCGAGGCTACGGCGAGGACAAAGATGATGGTCATCCCGGCGAGCAGGATGTTCAGCGCGATCTCGTTGGGCGTCTTCTGCCGGGCAGCGCCCTCGACCAGCGAGATCATCCGGTCGAGGAAGGTCGAGCCGGGAGCGGCGGTGATGCGGACGAGGATATGGTCGGAGATGACCTGGGTGCCGCCGGTCACCGCCGAGCGGTCGCCGCCGCTCTCGCGGATCACCGGAGCGGACTCGCCGGTGATCGCCGCTTCGTTGACCGAAGCCACGCCCTCGATCACCTCGCCATCGGAGGGGATCAGATCGCCC
>JAEULG010000279.1 GCA_016793875.1 Rhodospirillales bacterium
TTGATGAGCTGACGCGCTGTCTCGTCGCCGGCGATGCCGGCGGCGCCCGGTGTGTTGTCCGCCAGCGGGAAGCGGCCGGACTTGGCTACCTGCAGATTGCGACCAGACTTTTCCAACCGGCACTTTATGCTGTCGGTCAACTCTGGCAGCGCAACGAAATCACTGTCGCCCAGGAACATTTGGCATCGGCGATTACGCAGACCATTTTAACACAGATGTTCGTCCGCGATGATTTCTTGGCGAGACGGGAAGACAAAGCCTTGTTTGCCTGCGTCGCCCGGAACAGCCATGCTCTCGGCTTGCGGCTCGTCTGTGACGCGTTTGAACTGAAGGGCTGGTCGGTTCAGTTTATCGGATCGAACGTGCCCGCTGATGCGCTGATCGCTCATATCGACGCTTGGCGCCCGCACCTCGTCTGTCTTTCGGCGTCCCTGGTCCCGCAGTTGCCGGAACTTCGCCGTCTGGTTGCCGAGATCAGGGCGACCTTCAGTGGTGGTCGGCCCAGCATTATCATTGGTGGGCTGGCGACCAACGAGATTACCAGTATCTGGCGATGGATCGGCGCAGACGAATGGTTTCCGGACGCTGAGGCGGCGTCGGCGAGAGGGGACTGAGATGAATTATGTGTCCACCGCAGAATCGTGGCCGGGGGCCCGGATACCCGAGTTCGTCCGCAACCTGATGGCGACGGCCGTCGCGGTGATCAGCCGGGACGGCATTCTCATCGATGCCAATCGCGGCTTCTTCAGCCTTGTGCCGGAGACGATGACGGCAGCCGACATGCTTGATGTCCGGGACCTGTTCGTCAACCCCCGCTTCGACCGGCTTGCCATCCGCTCCACGGCCCAGCCCGGCGGCCCCATCTATGACGGCATCCTGAATGTCGGCAGCATCGACGACGCCGTCATATCCCTGCGCGGCATTGTCTACGCCCAGCCCGACAGCGTTTTGCTGGTTGCCGAACATGAGGTGGCGCAGCTGGACCTGCTGAGGGCGCGGTTGCTCAGGCTGAACGACGAACTGGCAACGGAACAGCGCCGCCTGGCGGCCGCCCTGCGAGAGATAAAGCGGCAACGGGCGCGAGCGGATGAGGCCGTGCGCGACCGGAATGCCATCCGGGCCCGGGTCCAGCCAGAGGCGGTCTAAATCGGGCGTATATCGCGCCGTGATGCGATCTCGTGGATTTTTCCGGCGCTCTTCGTTCCCCTAACGCTCGCCAACCTGACGCTCGTCAGCGGCGTTGCCGGCTGATCCCGCTCCTGTCTGCTGACCCCGCGGCAGACAGTGGCCCGGAAACCTCTACCGGCTCGCCACGACAAACAGGCGGCGGAACGGGAAGAGGGTGGTCCCGTCGGGGCTTGACGGATAGGCGAGGGCGACGCGGTTGCCGTAGGCGGCGAGGAAGTCGGCGCGCTCCTCGCTATTCAGGGCTTGCAGCACCGGGCGCAGGCCAGTGCCGCTGGTCCAGTCCACGACGGGGTTGTCGCCGTGCAGGGTATGGAGATAGACGGTTTCCCAGATGTCGATGGAACTGGCCACCGGCATCAGCATCTCGAAGTAGACCTCCGGCGCCGCAACTGGACGCCGCCGCAGTAGCGGGGCCAGCTTCTCGCGCCACGGGCCGGCTTCGACCGTCTCGTAGATCGCCGTATGCGACGGCTCACCGTGGTTGCGCGGCATCTGCACCGCCAGCACGCCGCCCGGCCTGAGGTAGCCGAGCAGCCGCGGCAGCAGGGTCGCATGTCCGTCGAGCCAGTGCAGGGCGGCGTTGGAGATGATCAGGTCGGCGGGCTCGGCCGGCTCCCATGTGGCGATGTCAGCCTCGACCCAGGTGATCGTGCTGTTCGGATCGTCACGCCGCGCTTCCTCCAGCATCGCCGGCGACGCGTCGACACCGGTAAGCTTCGCCGAGGGCCACCGCGCCGCAAGCCGGCGGGTGATGTGCCCGGCGCCGCAGCCGAGGTCGTAGATGACTCTCGGCACCGACAGGTCGAGGCGATTCAGCAGGTCGATGGCAGGACGGATCCGCTCCCACAGGAACGTGCCGTAGATACGCGGATTCCAATCGTCGTTCTGGCGCACTATCGGGCCTCAGTGCGAGGCTTTCTCGTCGTAGACCTGCTTGATCTGCAGGAAATTGAAGAGAACGGCGGCGATGAAGAAGCCGATCCCAGTGTAGTACATCACCGGATCGGCGGTACGTGAGGCAAGGACGAGCGCGAAGAGGCCGATTATCGCGACCATGAACCCCACCACCCAGCGACCGAGCTCGGGCATTTTGCGTCCTCCGCCAAGCTTTCTGCGGCGCAACAAATCGCCGATTTGACGGCGCAGCGCAAGCCCGATGAACAACCGCTGAGACGCGAATCAAGCGGCCGCCGCTGGGGGGCGGCGCATCGGCAACTCGACGCGGAAGATGGTACCGGCGCCATCGGTGTGCAGCAGGCCGAGCTGGCCGCCGTGTGCCGCGACGATTTCGCGGGCGATGACGAGCCCGAGGCCGCTGCCACCCTTGCGGCCGCCGCCGACGAAGGGGACGAACAGCTTCTCGCGCACCGCGGGCGGGATGCCGGGGCCATCGTCGCTGACGTCGATGCGGACGAGGCCGTCGACGGCCTCCGCCTGGAAGCGAACGCTGCGCGCCCCGGCCTGTGTCGCGTTCCGGGCAAGGTTGCTAAACACCCGGAAAAGCTGGGCGCGATCGGCGGCGATCGGCACGTCGAGGCCGGGGCCGTCGACCGCCACCTCCGGCGGGGCAGCGTCCGGCGCGGCAACCTCCTCGTCCACCTCGGACAGCAGCTCCCGCAGGCGGAAGACACTCTCACGCAGCGGGGCCGATTCGTCGCGGGCAAATTCGAGGGTGCGGGAGGTGAGCGCTACCGCTCGGTCGATGGCCTGGTAGAGCCGCGGTGCCAGCCGCTGCACCTCCGGATCATCGATGTTGGCGAGCCGGTCTGAGGCCAGCACGGCGCTTGCGAGGGTGTTGCGCAGGTCGTGGTTGATCTTGGCGACGGCGGTGCCCAGCGCCGCCAGCCGCGCCTTCTGCCGCAACGCCTGACGAATCTGCCCCTGCATGGTCGCCAGTTCCCGCTCGGCGACGCCGATCTCGTCGCTGCGGCGTGAGGTGCGGACGGTAATCCGCTCGTCCTCGGGATTGTCTCGAAAGCTGACCATGCTCGCGGTCAGCCGCACGACCGGGCGGACCATCAGCAACTGCAGCACGATGTAGACCAGCGCCGCGGTGATCAGGGAGATGGCCACCGACAATGTCAGGATGCGCCAGGAGAAGGCGTACATGGCCCGCCGCAGCGGCGTCTCGTCGAGCAGCACCTCGACCAGCGCGTCGGGATCCTGGGGAGTGGCGCCGATCACCCGCAACACCCGGTTGTCGCTCTGCACCAGCGTCGTCAACGCCGCTCGGATCGAGCCGGGCAGGGAGGTATGCAGCAGGTCGTAAGTGTCGTCGACGCTGGGCGGCACCCGGTCGGAGAGCATCAGCATGCGTCGCTCCGGAACCTTCAGGACGATGGCATGGGCACCGGCGTGGCGGAGCAGGTCCATCGCCAGCGGATCGTTGGTTCCCTTGTCGGGGTTGGCTTGCAGGGCGAGGGCGGCGAGGTGAGCCTTGACGACCTGTTCCCTCAGATAACTGTCGCGGTAGCGGGCGATCGCCGGCACGTAGATCGACACCTCTACCAGCATGACAAAGCACACGGTGAGCGCCAGCAGGCGTCCCGACAGGCCGGTGAACAGGCGGCGAAACAAGCGGTGCATCATCGGACATATAGATTATAACGTATGTGCGCGGACGTTATGACGGATGTGTGGCTATCAGCCCGCACAATTGCTGCGTGCAAGGGGGCTCCCGCTGCCGGTTCGGCCGCCGATGCTAGCGGCGGCGGCGGCGTTGACTTCACCAGACCGAGCCCTTATACCGCAGCCGTTCCCAACAGGAGATGCATTGGTGAAGCGGACTTATCAGCCGAGCAAGATCATTCGCAAGCGCCGCCATGGCTTCCGTGCGCGGATGGCGACCGTCGGCGGCCGCCGCGTGCTGGCGACTCGGCGCAAGCGGGGTCGCAAGCGCCTTTCCGCCTGATCGTCCGTGACATCAGCCGTTATTCGCCTGAAGCACCGATCGGAATTCGTGCGCGTCGCTCGTGACGGGCGTGCCTGGACGAGCCCGGGGCTGGTGCTGCAGATGTGGCGGCGAGACGACCGGGACCGCATGCCCTTGCCCTGCCTGATCCGTGTCGGTTTCACCACCAGCCGCAAGGTCGGCAACGCTGTAGCGCGCAACCGCGCTCGGCGGCGGTTGCGCGAGGCGGCGAGGCTGGTGCTGCCCGAAGCCGCGGCAGCGGGTCGCGACTACGTCCTTATCGGTCGCCGTGGGACGCTGCTGCGGCCGTTTCCGCTGCTCCTGGCGGACTTGCGAATGGCGCTGCGTCGACTGCGCGCCGAGCGGCCGGCCGACTCGGCGGAAGGCCAGGGGCTGCTGACTGGAGGCGCGCCATGAGCTTGGCGGCACACCTGCTCAGACTTCCGGTTCTTCTCTGGCGCTGGCTCATCTCGCCGGTATTGCCACTTTCCTGCCGGTTTGCGCCGTCCTGTTCAGCCTACGCGCTGGAGGCACTCCAGCAGCACGGGTCGCTCCGCGGCGGCCGACTGGCGCTCCTGCGGCTGTGCCGCTGCCATCCGTGGGGCGGCTCCGGCTTCGATCCCGTGCCGGCTGCGGTGCCGCCGCCCCGCCGCCTCCGTCGCTGCCGCCACTCTGCTGCCCACTGAGACCTGGATCCGCCCGAATGGACAACAAGAACCTGATACTGGCGATCGTGTGCTCGGTGGCGATCCTGTTTACGTTCCAGTTCGTATCCGAGCGCCTTTATCCGAAGCCTGCGGTGCCACCCCCGTCGCAGACGGCGGCACCGGCGCACACCGGGACAGGCTCAGGAGCCCCTCCGGCGCCGGCATCGGAACAGGGCGCCGTGCCGGCAGCCGCGGGCGCTGGGGGTGTTCCGGCGCCGACGGGTGTGGGCGCCACCGAGAGCCGCAGCGAGGTGCTGACGGGGAGCCCGCGCGTTCACATCCAGACGCCGAGCCTGCACGGCTCGATCGCGCTCGTCGGCGGTCGCATCGATGATGTCACCCTTGTCAACTACCGGGAGACGATCGATCCCAACAGCCCGGAGATCGTCCTGTTCTCGCCGCAGGGGTCGCCCGATGCGTACTTCTCCGAGCATGGCTGGGTCTCGCCCGGCGGTGCCGTACCGGTGCCGGGACCGACCACCCGCTGGACCGCCGACAACGACACGCTGCGCGTCGACCAGCCGGTGACGCTGAGTTGGGACAACGGCCGCGGGCTGATCTTCAAGCGCACCTACGCGGTCGACGACCGCTACATGTTCACGCTGCACCAGACTGTCGAGAATACCGGGGCGGAGCCGGTCAGCCTGCTGCCCTACGGTTTGATCAGCCGCTTCGGCACGCCGCCGACCAGCGGCTTTTTCATCCTGTTCGAAGGCCCGCTCGGAGTGTTCGACGGCACCCTGCAGGAGGTAAGCTACAAGGACCTAAGGGAAAAGGGCGTCATTACCCACAAGACCACCGGCGGTTGGATCGGCATCACCGACAAGTACTGGCTGTCGGCGTTGATCCCCGACCAGCAGCAGCCGGTGACCGCCCGTTTCGTCTTCCAGCGTGCAGGCGGCATCGACCAGTTCCAGGTCGACTACGTCGGTGCCCCGGAGACGGTGGCGCCGGGCGCAACGATCGACAGTGAGACGCGGCTGTTCAGTGGCGCCAAGGTGGTGACGCTGATCGACGAGTACGGTTCCCGCTACAACATCACCCGCTTCGATCTCGCGATCGACTGGGGCTGGTTCTACTTCCTGACCCGGCCGATGTTCTATGCGCTGAACTGGCTGCACGGACTGGTCGGCAACTTCGGCGTCGCCATCCTGCTGCTGACCGTCGCTATCAAGCTCGTGTTCTTCCCGCTGGCCAACAAGTCGTACCGGGCGATGAGTCAGATGCGCAAGCTGCAGCCGGAGATGCAGAAGCTGCGCGAGCGCTTCGCCGACGACAAAATGCGCCTGAACCAGGAGATGATGGCGCTCTACAAGCGGGAGAAGGTCAACCCGGCCTCCGGGTGCCTGCCGATCGTCATCCAGATCCCGGTCTTCTTCGCGCTCTATAAGGTACTGTTCGTCACCATCGAAATGCGGCACGCGCCGTTCTTCGGCTGGATCCACGACCTCTCGGCGCCGGATCCGACCTCGGTGTTCAATGCGTTCGGCCTCATTCCATGGACGCCGCCGCAGTTCCTGATGATCGGCGCTTGGCCGCTGATCATGGGCGCAACGATGTGGGCGCAGCAGAAGCTGAACCCGCAGCCGCCCGATCCCATCCAGGCGAAGATGTTCATGATCCTGCCGGTAGTGTTCACCTTCATGCTGGCGCACTTCCCCGCGGGTCTCGTGATCTACTGGACCTGGAACAACCTCCTGTCGATTATCCAGCAATGGGTGATCATGAAGCGGATGGGGGTGAAGGTCTGAGCCGCGGCGGCACCGGCGCGGAGCAGCACGGCGGCGGTGCGGCCGAAGCCACCGACGCCGACGCGGCGCAAGCGGCGGAGGCGGGACGGTTGCTGTTCGCTCAGGAATGCCGGTTCGTCGCCGGTGCCGCGAAGCTGGAGCAGATCCCGGCTGGCGGCCTGCCAGAGGTCTGCTTTGCCGGGCGCTCCAATGTCGGCAAGTCGAGCCTGATCAATGCGCTGACGTCGCGGCGGACGCTCGCGAAGGTTTCGCACACGCCGGGACGAACCCGGCAGGTCAACTTCTTTGACCTGGGCGGACGGCTGATGCTGGCTGACCTGCCCGGCTACGGCTACGCCAAGGCGGGAAAGCAGCAGGTGGCGGACTGGACGCGGCTGGTCTCCCTCTATCTGGTCGGGCGGCCGACGCTGCGCCGGGCGCTGCTGCTGATCGATGCGCGGCATGGGCCGAAGGACCTGGATCGGGCGGTGATGGCCTCGCTCGACAAGGCGGCGGTTTCCTATCAGGTGGTGCTGACCAAGGTGGACCAGCTCCGCCCGGCGGAACGTGCGGAGCGGATGGCGTCCACGACAGCTGAACTCTCCCGCCATCCCGCAGCCCATCCCGATATTATGGCGACCAGCGCCTTCAGCGGGGAGGGCATCGCGATGCTGCGGGCGGCGGTGGCAGCCCTGGCGGAATGGCGCCGGTCGCGAGAGGAAGCCGCAACGTGAACTGTGAAGGATTGCGGAGGTCGATGATGCGGATGTCGCCGTTGCTGCTCGCCGCAGCCGTTCTGCTCGCCGCCGGGTTTGCCGCCGCCGGCTGGTTTGTCGGCCGCGGCTTCCTCGAAGCCCGCGCCGGCGACCGCTTCGTCACCGTCAAGGGGCTCGCCGAGCGCGAGGTGCAGGCAGATCTGGCGCTGTGGCCGATGCGCTTCGTCGCCACCTCCAACAGCCTCGCCGAGGCGCAGCAGAAGGTTGTGGCCGACGCTGGCAAGATCGTCGCCTTCCTGGGCGCCCAGGGGCTGCCGCCGGAAACGGTGAGCGTGCAAAGCCTGGAAGTGAACGACCTGCTGGCACAGGCCTACCGCTCGGGACCGATCGAGAGCCGGTTCATCGTCAGCCAGACGCTGCTGGTGCGGACGACGGACCCGCTGAAGGTGGAACGGGCCAGCCAGAACATCGGCGCGCTGGTCGCCGCCGGTGTCGTGCTCAGCAACGAGGGGCAGAGCGGCCCGGTCTACCTGTTCACCAAGCTCAATGACATCAAGCCGGCGATGATCGCCGAGGCGACGAAGAGCGCGCGCGAGGGCGCCGAGCAATTCGCCGCCGATTCCGGCAGCCGCATCGAAGGCATCCGCCGCGCCACGCAGGGGCTGTTCCAGATCCTGCCGCGCGATGACACCCCCGGCATGACCCAGGAAAAGCAGGTCGCCAAGACCGTCCGCGTCGTCTCAACCATCGACTACGCACTCGCCGACTGAGCGCGCGATATCCTGCAATCGGCTGTCGCTGCCCCGCAAATAAGCGCTGGCAATCCGCGCCGCCGCCTCTAAAGTCCCGGCCCATGAGGGACGTGACCAACGAGAAGCCGCCACAACCGACGGCGACCCAGGAGGAATGGCTGGCGAAGGCGCGGACGCTGTCCGAGGCGCTGCCGTTCATGCGCCGCTACGCCGGCGCCACCTTTGTCATCAAGTATGGCGGCCACGCCATGGGGCAGTCGGAGCTGTTCCGGCTGTTCGCGCGCGATATCGTGCTGCTGCGGCAGGTCGGGATCAACCCGGTCGTCGTCCACGGCGGCGGCCCGCAGATCGGCCGCATGCTCGACCGGCTGAAGATCAAGAGCGAGTTCGTCGACGGGCTGCGCGTCACCGACAAGGATACGGTGGACGTCGTCGAGATGGTTCTCGCCGGATCCATCAACAAGGAGATCGTCTCGGCGATCAATGCCGCCGGCGGCTTTGCCGTCGGCCTGTCCGGCAAGGACGGCAACCTGATCCAGGCGCAGCGGCTGCGGCGCACCAAGCGCGATCCCAACTCTAACATCGAACGAATCCTCGACCTCGGCCTCGTCGGCGAGCCGACCGAGATCAATCCCCACATCCTCGAGTTCTACGAGCGCTCCGACATCACCCCGGTGATCGCGCCGATCGGCATCGGCCACAGCGGCGAGACGCTCAACATCAATGCGGATACCGCGGCGGGCGCCATCGCCGCGGCGGTCGGGGCGAAGCGGTTGCTTATGCTCACCGATATCGAGGGGGTGCTGGACCGCAACGGCAAGCTGATCTCGCAGATGACGATGGCCGAGGCGCGACGATACATCGCCGATGGCACCATCCGCGGCGGCATGATCCCCAAGATAGAGACCTGCCTGGAGGCGGTCGGCAAGGGTGTCGAGGGCGCCGTCATCGTCGATGGCCGGGTCCCGCATACCCTGCTGCTGGAACTGTTCACCGAGCACGGCGCCGGCACGCTGGTGCTCGCCGACTAGCACCAGGAGGTCGCCGGCGGGTTGTCGGCAGGCTGCGGATCAGGAGGGGGACACCGCGGCGGTGAGTACTGGAAGCACACTGCAGCGAGGCTCGCATCGGCCGGCGCCGATCACGCCCCTGCGTGATGCCGACGCTTGGCTGTTCGACCTGGACAACACCCTCTATCCGGCGGCCATCGACCTGTTCGGGCAGATCGACGAGCGCATGCGCGCCTACATCGCCAACTTCCTCGACCTCGACCTCGACGCCGCCTACGCGCTGCAGAAGCGGTACTTCTACGAGTACGGCACGTCGATGCGCGGGCTGATGGATCACCACGGGCTCGACCCGACGCCGTTTCTCGCCCACGTTCACGACATCGACGTGGGCGTGCTCGATCCGGCGCCGCTGCTGGAGAAGGCCCTGGCGGCGCTGCCGGGACGCAAAATCGTGTTCACCAATGCCTCGGTGGCGCACGCGCGGCGGGTCCTCGACCGGCTCGGCGTCGATCATCATTTCTCGGAGATCTTCGATATCGTCGCGGCCGACTTCCGGCCCAAGCCGGAGCCGGAGATCTACCGCAAGCTGATCGACCAGCACGTCATCGACCCCCACCGGACGGTTATGGTCGAGGACATGGCGCGCAACCTGCTGCCGGCGGCAACGCTGGGGATGACGACGGTGTGGGTGCGTGGGTCCGAATGGGGAGCGATGGGCAGCGAAGGCGGCCACATCCATCACGTCGTCGATGACCTGACGCCCTGGCTGGTGGAGGTGGCGGCGGGCCGTATCTGAGGGCAGCCTGGGTGTTGTGGATGGTGCGGTTCGCTTCGCTTACCGGCACCCTACGCGGTGCGATTGCGGCGGGTTGACCGCGTATGACACGACGGTCACGCGACGATCGCAGAGCACGTCGGGTGCTGCTGAGCGCCAGCGATGCGCACCACTTCTTCTTCGCGTACCCCTTCGGCGATCGATCGCGCGACGCCGACCCGGGCGATGGGCGCCGGGCGAGGCCTCCTTATGCCGCCCAGCTTGCGGTGGTATCGACCAGAAGCGCGTAGAGCGCCTCGGCGTCGTCGGTGCCGCGCAGCTTCTCGCACGCTGCCTTGTCGCGCAGCAGCCGGGAGACACGGGCGAGCGCCTTCAGATGATCGGCGCCTGCTGAT
>JAEULG010000044.1 GCA_016793875.1 Rhodospirillales bacterium
GAGGACGAGCGACCACAAGCCGCGCCGGTTGGCCTTGAAGGCGTCGATCCGCCGCCGCGTCAGCGGCGTGACGGCAAAGCCGAGGAACCGGTCAGCGCTCATGCTGCGCCCTCATCTTTCGACCGCATACCCTCACCCTCCCGTCGCCTGCGGCGCCGGGCCCCTCCCTCTCCCGAGGTGGGAGAGGGCAAACAGCAACCCTCTCCCTCCTCGGGAGAGGGTGCGAGCGCAGCGAGCGGGTGAGAGTCGGCGGGCATCACCGCCGCAGCCGTCATGCCTGCCGGGCCTCGAAGTCGATGCGGGGATCGACGAGGGTGTACATCACGTCGCCCACCAGGTTGAGCACGAGGCCAACCAGCGAGAAAAACCACAAGGTGCCGAACATCAGCGGGTAGTCACGCTGGAAGGCGGCCTCGAAGCCGAGCAGGCCGAGGCCGTCCAGCGAGAAGATGATCTCGATGAACACCGTACCGGTGAACAGGATGCCGATGAAGGCCGCCGGAAAACCGGCGATGACGATCAGCATGGCGTTGCGAAACACGTGCCCCCACAGCACCCGGCGCTCGCTCAGCCCCTTGGCGCGGGCGGTCAGCACGTACTGCTGGTTGATCTGGTCGAGGAACGAGTTCTTGGTCAGCATCGTCAGGGTGGCAAAGCCGCCGACCACCATCGCCGTGACCGGCAGCGCCAGGTGCCAGAAGTAGTCGGCGATCCGCGCCGGCCACGACAGCGCCTCCCAGCCCTCGGAGACAAGGCCGCGCAGCGGAAACCACTGCACGTAGCTGCCGCCGGCGAACAGCACCAGCAGCAGCACCGCGAACAGGAACGCCGGCAGGGCGTTGCCGATGATCACCACCACCGAGGAGGCGACATCGAAGCGCGAGCCGTCGCGCACCGCCTTGGCGATGCCGAGCGGGATCGAGATCAGGTAGGTGAGCAGGGTCGTCCACAGACCCAGCGAGATCGACACCGGCATCTTGTCAAGCACCAGATCGACCACCCGCCGGTTGCGGAAGTAGCTCTCGCCGAAGTCAAAGGCGACGTAGTTCTTCAGCATCAGGAAGAACCGCTCGGGCAGGGGCCGGTCGAAGCCGAATTGCTTTTCCAACTGGGCAACGAATTCGGGGTCGAGGCCCTGGGCGCCGCGGTAGGTGCCGCGCGGCTCGCCGCCGCGTACGTTGCCACCGCCGACGATCTCGCCACCGCCGCCGCGGGTGACCCGCTCGGAGATGGCGGCGCCCTGCCCGGTCAGCTCGCCGATGATCTGCTCCACCGGCCCGCCCGGCGCCGTCTGGATGATCAGGAAGTTGATCAGCATGATGGCGAA
The DNA here is from genome assembly GCA_016793875.1 of Rhodospirillales bacterium. Classification (GTDB taxonomy): domain Bacteria; phylum Pseudomonadota; class Alphaproteobacteria; order Rhodospirillales; family Defluviicoccaceae; genus Defluviicoccus. The sequence goes on from JAEULG010000044.1 coordinate 1,328, forward strand.
CAGCGTCGGGATGATCAGCAGCAGCCGGCGCAGGATGTAGGCGGTCATCGGGCTGCCTCCGGCGATCCGGCTCTTACCCTCGCCCTCCCGTCGCCTGCGGCGCCGGGCCCCTCCCTCTCCCGAGAGGGAGAGGGACAAGGGCTAAACCCTCTCCCCACTCGTGACAGGGTGCAAGCGCAGCGAGCGGGTGAGGGTAGCGCCACCGCGCCATAAGCCATCGCGATCATCCTCACGATCCGCCGCGGCCCATCGCCGCCGCCAGCCGCGCCGCTTTCTCCTGATCGAACCACCAGGTATCGATCTGCACGCCGCGGGCCGGTGAGACCTCGGGATAGGAGAACTTGTCCCAGTACAGCACCCGGTCGACGCTAGAGTACCACGCCGGGATCACATAGGAGCCCCATAGCAGCACCCGGTCGAGCGCCCGCGTCCGGGCGACAAGGCCCTCCCGGTCGGGCGCGGCGATGATGCCCTCGATCAGCTCGTCGACGACGGGATCGGAAACGCCGAGATAGTTGCTCGACCCTGGCGATCTCGCCGCGGCCGAGCTCCAGAAGTCGCGCTGTTCGTTGCCGGGCGAATCGGACTGCCCCCAGACCAGCATCGCCATGTCGAAATCGAAGCTGCGCAACCGGTTGACGTACTGCGACTGGTCGACGAGGCGGATGCGCGCCTCAATGCCGATGCGCTTTAGGTTGCGCACCAGCGGCAGCATGATCCGCTCGAAGGTGGGCGAGACGATGAGGATCTCGAAGCTCATTGGCTCGCCGGTCTGCTCGTTCACCAGCCGCATGTCGCGCACCACCCAGCCGGCCTGACGCAGCAGGTCAAGCGCCTTCAGCAGGTTGCCGCGCGGCCAGCCGGAGCCGTCGGTCACCGGCACCGGGTAGGCACTGGTGAACACCTCCTCCGGCACCCGCCCCCGGTACTTTTCGAGGACGGCGAGCTCCTCGCCTTCCGGTACTCCGCGCGAGGCCATCTCCGAGTTGTTGAAGTAGCTCTTCGCCCGCTGGTACTGACCGAAGAACAGCACGCGATTGGTCCATTCGAAGTCGAACGCCCAGCCCAGCGCCTCGCGCACGCGCCGGTCGGCGAAGATCGGGCGGCGGGTGTTGAAGGCGAAGGCTTGTAGCCCGGCAGGCCGTTCGTGCGAAAACTCGACCTTGCGCAGCCAGCCGCGGCGGACGGCGGGAACGTCGTAGTCGAGGGCCCAGGCCTTCGCCTGGTTCTCGACGCGGAAATCGAGAACCCCCGCCTTCAGCGCCTGGCGCAGCACGGTTTCGTCGCGAAAGTACTCAATGCGCTTGGTCGCAAAGTTGTTCTCGCCGACGTTGACTGGCAGGTCGCGCCCCCAGTAGTCGGCGACCCGCTCCAGCACGACGTAGCGGCCAGCCTCGAACGATGCGACACGGTAGGGACCGGAGGCGAGCGGCGGCTCCAGCGTCGTGCGCTCGAAGTCGCGGCCTTCCCACCAGTGCTTGGGCAGGATCGGCATGTCGCCGACGATCAGCGGCAGCTCGCGGTTGCCAGCCTCCTTGAAGACGAAGCGCACCCGCCGCTCGTCCAGCTTTTCGGCTCGGTCGATCGAGCCGAAGTAGAAGCGGTAGAAGGGCTCACCCTTGGTCTTCAGCGTCTCCAGCGAGAAGATGACGTCATCCACGGTGATCGGCTGGCCGTCGTGCCACCGTGCCTCCTTGCGCAGGGTGAAGGTGACCCAGGAGCGGTCTTCCGGCCACTCGATCCACTCGGCGATCAGCCCGTATTTGGTGAACGGCTCGTCGGCGGACGCGGTGAGCAGCGTCTCGGCGGCAACGCCGGCGGCGGGATTGCCCTTGATGATATAGGGGTTGAACGAATCGAAGGTGCCGACCGCCCCCATCCGCAGCGTTCCGCCGGTCGGCGCGTGCGGATTGACGTAGTCGAAGTGCGGGAAGTCGGGCCCGTACTTCGGCTCGCCGTACATGGCGATGGCGTGGCCGGCGTGGATCTTCTCCCCGGCACCCGGCTCGGCAGCGATGACATCAGCCGCTGTCCACAGGCAGAGCAGCCACAGCGCGGCCAAGCCGGCGATCGCCGGCAGCACCCGCCGGGCGGTGGCGGCGGCAGCCCGCCGCCCGATCATGCTCCGGCGAGCACGTTGCGGGCCACAGCGTGCAGCATTGCATCGCCGGCGGCCAGCGCCCGGCCATCGGAGGCGAGGCCGAGGGGAGCGCCCTGCCAGTCGGTGATGATGCCGCCGGCGCCTTCGATCACCGGCACCAGCGCGCAGTAGTCGTAGGGCTGCAGCGATCCTTCGCAAACGAGATCGACCCGCCCGGACGCCAGCAGTCCGTAGGCGTAAAGATCGGCCCCCCACACCGCTGCATAGCACGAGCTGCGCAGCCGCTCGAAGGCAACTGCATCGCTGGCGCCGAACATCTGCGGCGAGGTGGCATAGAGCCAGGCGTGGCCGAGATCATCGCAGGCGCGCACCCGCACCTGCCGGCCACCGAACAGGGTGGGCCGGCCTTCCACTCCCACCCAGCGCTCGTTCAGCGCCGGCATGTCGATGACGCCGATGATGGGCCGGCCATCGCGCAGCAGGGCAATGAGGGTACCGAACAGCGGCTTGCCGGTAACAAACGACTTGGTGCCGTCGATCGGATCGAGCACCCAGACGTAACTGGCGTCGAGATGCTCGGCGCCGTGCTCCTCGCCGAGGATGCCGTGCGCCGGGAACGCCGCGCCGATCATCTGCCGCATGACCGTCTCCGCCTCGCGATCGGCGACGGTCACCGGGCTGGTGTCGGCCTTCACGTCGTAGGCCACACCGGCGCGGAAGTGCGCCAGCGTGATCGGCCGCGCCGCATCGGCGAGACGTTCGGCCAGCTCGGCGAAGGCCGCAACCTCTGTCATGGCAGCGGCGGCGGCGAATCGTTGCGGGTCCGAAGGTAGGCAATGACGTTGGCCCGGTCCTCCGGCTTGCTGAGGCCGGGGAAGGTCATCTTGGTGCCCGGCGCGAACGCCTTCGGCGAGGTGAGATAGACGTCCAGCTCGTCATAGCTCCACTTCTCGCTGTTATGGGCGGACAGCGCCGCGGAATAGGGGAAGGCTTCGTGATGGGCGATCGGCGCGCCGACGACGTTCCACAGGTTGGGGCCCACCTGATTGGCACCGCCCTTCTCGGCGTTGTGACACGCCTTGCACTTGCCGAACACCTTTTCGCCGGCGGCAGGATCGGCCTTCGCCAACAGCGTCTTGAAGTCGGCCGGCGCTGCCGCCGGTGCGGCTGCCGGGGCAGCGGCCGGCGCTGCTGCGGCCGGTGCTGCCGCCGCAACTGGTGCCGCCTTCGGCGCTGGTGCCGGCAGCGTCGGCGGATTGACGGTGTTCGCCCGCAGGAAGGCGATGACGTTGGCGCGATCCTCGGGATCCTTCAGCCCGGGGAAGCTCATCTTGGTGCCGGCGATGTAGTCCTTGGGACTGGTCAGGAAGGTATTCAGATTCTCGTAGCTCCAGGTCTCGCCGTGACGCCCGGCCAGACCGTCCGAATATGCGAACCCCTGCATGTGCGCCTTGGGGCCGCCGACGACGTTGTAGAGGTTGGGCCCGACGCCGTTCTTGCCGCCCTGCTCGATGGTATGGCAAGCCTTGCACTTGCCAAACGTCTTCTCCCCTTTCTCCGGCGACGCCGCGGCGAGCAGCGTTCCGAGATCGGTTTCGACCGGGGCTGCTGCCGCCGCCGTTTCATGCTCGGCACTGGCGACATGCATGGCGGATTCGTGCTCTCGCACATGCACCAACGTTCCCCCCAGAAAATGCGCGCCGTAAATCAGCCACGCGCAAATCAGCGCCGAGGCGCCGAGTTTTTCGAGTAGCGAGAAATGCATTTTTTGTTCCTTCCGGTGCCCCGGGTTCGATCCTCCGGCGGGGCACAATAGTCCCAAGGCGCGCGGGGCTTCAATGGCCTGACGTGGCGAATCCGCCGCACCGCGGCGATGTTTTGCACCCTGCCGGTCCCGCTATTTTGCATATGCGAATGCAATGCCGTTCCTTTGACCGCTGGCCGCCCCGGGCGCGGACCGACAGTGGCGCGGTCGCCGCTTCCATGCTATCTGCCGCCGCCATGAGCTCCCCTTCCGGCAATCCCATCGTTCTCGTTCCCGCCCGCATGGCCTCCACCCGCCTGCCGGGCAAGCCGCTGGCGGATATCTGCGGCGTTCCGATGATCGTACAGGTCTGGCGGCGGGCCATGGAGGCGGACGTCGGCCCGGTCGTCGTCGCCGCCGCCGAGCCCGAGATCGTCGCTGCGGTGGAGGACGCCGGCGGCCGCGCCGTGCTCACCCGCCCCGGCCACCCGTCCGGGTCCGACCGGATCTTCGAGGCGCTGGGCGCCCTCGACCCGCGCGGCCGCCACGATATCGTCGTCAACCTGCAGGGCGACCTGCCGACGCTCGATCCGGCGCTGGTGCGCGGTGCCCTCGCCCCCCTTGGCGATTCGGCCTGCGACATCGCAACGCTGGTGGCACCGATCAGCGAGGCCGCCGAGCGCGACGACCCGAACGTCGTCAAGGTGGCGCTGTCGCTGGAAGAAGGCCGCACCATCGGCCGCGCCCTCTACTTCAGCCGCACACCGGTGCCGTGGGGCGTTGGTGGCCACTGGCACCACATCGGCCTTTACGCCTACCGTCGCGCCGCCCTCGACCGCTTCGTGGCGCTGCCGCCGGGCGTGCTCGAACAGCGCGAGCGCCTGGAGCAGCTGCGGGCGCTGGAGAATGGCATGCGCATCGATGCGGCGGTTGTCGCCACCGTGCCGCTCGGCGTCGATACGCCAGGCGATCTGGAGCGGGCGCGCAGCCTGCTGGCTGCGGCGGAGCGATGAGCCCGCAGCTGGCGGCCGACCCGCGGCACACCATCGCCTTCCAGGGGGCCCTGGGAGCGTACTCAGACCTCGCCTGCCGCACCGCCCGGCCGGAACTGGCCACCCTCCCCTGCGCCTCGTTCGAAGATGCGTTCGCCGCTGTACGCGACGGGCTCGCCGGCCTGGCGATGATTCCCATCGAGAACTCGGTGGCCGGCCGTGTCGCCGACATCCACCATCTGCTGCCGGGATCGGCGCTCGCCATCATCGGCGAGCACTACCAGCGGGTGAACCATCACCTGCTCGGCCTGCCGGGGGCCCGCATTGGCCAGCTCAAGCGGGTGCACAGCCATATCCACGCGCTGAACCAGTGCCGCCAGCTGATCCGCGAGCTGGCCCTGGAGGCGGTGGTGCGGCTGGATACGGCCGGCGCCGCCGCCGAGATCGCCGCCGCCGGCGACCCGGCCGATGCGGTGATCGCATCCGAGCTCGCCGGCGACATCTACGGGCTGGTCTCGCTGCGCGCCAACATCGAGGACGCCGCCCACAACACCACCCGCTTCCTGATCATGGCCAAGGAGCCGCTGCACCCGCACCCGAAGGGCGCACCGTGCATGACCAGCCTGATCTTCCGGGTGCGCAACGTCCCGGCGGCGCTGTACAAGGCGCTGGGCGGCTTTGCCACCAACGGCGTCAACATCACCAAGCTGGAGAGCTACCTCGTCGGCGGCCGCTTCAATGCAGCGCAGTTCTACGCCGAGGTGGAGGGCCACCCGGAGAACCGTGGCCTGCGCCTGGCGCTGGAGGAGCTAAATTTCTTCACTCGCGAGGTCCGCATCCTCGGCGTCTATCCCCAGCACCCCTACCGCTGGGAAACCGCCAACGACGACGACTGACCCGGTCGTCCCTCCCTGTCGGCAGAGGGAGGGGCCCGTCGCGACAGCGACGGGAGGGTGAGCGGACGCACCCTCTAATGCCCGCGCACGCACGATGTACGGTTCCGCCACCCTCACCCGATCGCCTTCGCCCGCGAAGCGGTGGGAGGACGAAGGCGACCCGATGTTTTCGATTCCGCCTGCTGCAGATTCAACCGGCCCGCTGCCGCTGCCATCCAGCCAGCGGACGGCGAGCAGGGCGACGAGAAAGAGTTCCAGGGCGATCAGACAGCGAATCACGAATCCCATCCGGCTGAGAGGTCCAGCGACGCCGGTCGCGCAACCGGCGCAGGGCAAGCAGCAGGCGAGCCGCGCGGCGGCGTCACGCAACAGCCACCAACCAGCTGCAGACCCAGCGATAGCCGGATAATCTGGCGATCCTACGGCTGTGTTTACCCTGTTAGGGTGATTTCCACGGCCGCCACGTCCCTCCGACTCGCCGGAATGGTGCAGGCGAGCGACCAGCGGATCGGCAACTTATGTCCCCGTTTGGGGTTATTATCCTGTTCTTTTACGGCTTCGCGAACCCTGCGCCGCAGCCTGCCGCTCCTAGTCGTGGAACTGACCTTCCTGGCAATGCTGCAACTCATGGTGCAGCACCTGCCAGCCCGCCAGATCGTCGGCGCCGCGCGGACTGCGCGTCCAGATCACGCAGGTGCGGAACTCCCTATCCCAGGCCGCCATCCCCTGGCAGTTGGGGCGCAGGCCGTGCTCGTGGCACAGGCGGCTCATCTCGCGATCGCTAACGATGTTCCATGTCAGCGATCGCGGCTCGATGGGCATCGCCGCGGCCGTCGCCGCCGACGCTGTGACTGCCGCCGCTGCGATCACTGCCAGGATCGTCGTACGCATTGCCGCCTATCCCTCCAGAGCCATATCATTCCGTGTTCTTCTCACTCTATATACCCTTAATAGGGGCACACACAAGTTGTTTCTCGCATAGAGGGCATCTGTTGGCCTATAACACACCTATAGATTGTTTGCATCCCCGCTGCGGCGCGAAGCGTCTTTGCGGTTGACCTCCATTGCGGCACTGGCATGGTGGGCTGGCGCACAAAACGGACGAGGAGACAGCGAGTGGACGACCTGACCATCGCCCGCGCCCTGCACGTCGTCGGCGTGGTGATGTGGATCGGTGGCGTCGCGCTGGTGACGACGGTCCTGCTGCCGGCGGTCCGGCGGCTACGGGCGCCAACGGAGCGCTATGCGCTGTTCGAGGCGATCGAGGGGCGCTTCGCCCGCCAGGCGCGCGTCTCGACCCTGCTCGTCGGCGCCACCGGACTCTACCTGGTATGGACGCAGGACCTGTGGGACCGATTTCTCGACGTGTCTTTCTGGTGGATGCACGCGATGGTCGCGGTATGGCTGCTGTTTACCGCCATGCTGTTCGTGCTCGAGCCGCTCTGGCTGCACCGCTGGTTCACTGCCGCGGCGCGGGCACAGCCGCAGCAGACCTTCCGGCTGATCGTGGTACTGCACTGGCTGCTGCTGACTGCCGGCCTCGTCACCGTTTTCGGCGCGGTCGCCGGCAGTCACGGCGCCAGCTTCTGGCGCGGCTGAGCCGCGGGCTCACAGCCCGCTGTCGAAGATCGCAAGGCTCATCGCCAGCTCGCTGACCGCCTCGCCCTGGTTGAGGGTTTCGCGGAACACGCTCTTGATGAAGCCGATCCGTGGCGCATACCATTCCTCGCCGGCCACCTCGATGGTCGTCCGGCCGCGCGGCAGCGCCACTTCCGCCTTGCCGGTGATTTTTACGTGCAGGCAGTCGGCATATGTTCCGGCCGGCACCATGATCGTTGCCCGGGTGCTGGCGATCGTCTTAACCGTCGGAAACCGCACTGCCATGGTGGTCCCGGTGCTTTCCCAGCTCGAGGACCAGCTGGTGCCGACGGCAATCGGCGTCCGCAGCAGGTAGTCGGCGGGCTCGCGAGCAACCGGCGGCTCCTCGCCATGCTGCTGCGCGAAAAGGGCAACACCGCTGGCGGTCTGGGCGATGAAGCGCACGACGGTGAGGCCGAACAGTTGCGAGCGCTGCGGCGTGAGAGTGCGATCGAAGATCGATACCGGCGACAGATTGGTGACAACGGCGGTGTCGGTAAACGTCTCGCTGCCCTGCACCAGCACCACCCGATAGCGCCAGGTCAGTTCCGCTGCCAGCGGGTAGTAAAGGGCAAGCCGGTCCTGGCAGCCGGTGCAGACTGCAAGGGGTGTCCCCGCCAGCACCGCAAGCGCTGTCCGCCTCGTTAGCATGCCCGCTTCACCCTGTGTACGGCGCGCTCGCGCAGTTTATGCCATATTCCCGACGCAATTAAGGCAAACGTGGCATCCACTCCCCTTGTGAGTAAAGCGATTTCGATCACATTGCTGCGAAAGCGTCGCCCACAACAATACTGGCGTCTAAGCTGGCGCCGATCGGTTTGTGCGATTGCCGCGCTGATTGGAGAAACGGCTTTGCACTCAGCACCTTGCATAGCGCTCGCCGCCGCCTTTCTGTACTTCGCCGGGCTCGCTGCGATCGCCCGGCCAGCACAGGCAGTCGGCTTCAGCGATGTCACGACGCCCAGTGAGCCGCCGGCACAGGTGTTTGGCGGTCATGCCAAGGGATGCGTCGCCGGCAGCGAGGCGCTGCCGCTCGAAGGCGACGGCTGGCAGGTGATGCGGCCGTCCCGCAACCGCTTTTGGGGTCACCCCACCCTGGTCGCGTTCATCGAGAATTTCGCCGGCTCGGCGCGCGCCGCGGGGTGGCCGGGCCTGCTGATCGGCGATCTGGCGCAACCTCGCGGCGGACCGATGAGTAGCGGCCACCGTTCGCATCAGACCGGCCTCGACGTCGACATCTGGTTTTTGCCGGCACCGCCGCAGGCGCTGTCGCGGTCCGACCGGGAAGGCCTGTCAGCAGTCTCGATGGTAGCGGAAGGCGGAACGACACTGTCGCCGGCATGGGGCGACGGCTATGCTTGGCTGCTGCAGACGGCGGCGCAGTATCCCGAGGTCGATCGCATCTTCGTCAACCCGGCGATCAAGCAGGCGCTGTGCGACACCACCACCGGCGACCGCACGTGGCTCGCCAAGCTCCGCCCGTGGTGGGGGCACGATGCCCACTTCCACGTCGGCCTGCACTGTCCCGCCGGTGACGGCGAGTGCGTCGAGCGGCCGGCGATCCCGCCCGGTGACGGCTGCGATGCCTCGCTCGCTTGGTGGTTCTCGGCGGAGGCGCGCGAGCAGCTGCGCACCGCGACGCCGACCCCGCGGCCGACCCTCGATGATCTGCCGACCGCGTGCCGCGGCGTGCTTTTCGGCGGCTGAGAGCCGATGGTGATCACCATCTTCCCGGCAAGCGGCATCGGGCCGGCGCCGGCGTGCGGCGACGGCCATCGCCTCACAGCCAAGGGTAGCGGGAGGAAACAGCAATGGCAGAGGAGAAACGCAGCTTCGAGGGGGTCAGCGCCGCCGTCTGGGAGCGCATGCGCGCGGTGGGCGTGCGCGATCACGGGACCGTCTTCGAGAACGGCGAGGAGCCGCGCGGCACGGCAACGACACGCACCCCGGTGGGGCCGGTGGTGCTCCGCTTCGAGTTCGATGCCGATGCCGAGCGCATCACCTATACCATTCTGCGCAAACCGCTGTTCGCCGCGAGCGGTCTGATCTGGGGCGGTATCGGCGCCACCCTCGCCCGCTGCCGTGACGCCTGAACGTCGGGCCCTGCAGCGCCCACACCGGGGCGACCTCGCACCGGCAAAGGTCGGCCGGGACGCCTGCTTGGCGAAGGGCCTGCCGCCGGGGTATGGCCGCCATGTCGTTCGCGGTATTGCGGGTTGCGACGAAACTCCGTAGGTGTGCAACTGCACGGCGGCGACCCATGACCGCCGCACGCGTCGTGCCATCAAGGGGGACCGACCCGGCGCGGCGCTCACGATCCGGTCCCCGAGGAAACCGCAATCATGGCCGACCCGAACACACCCGACGTCCAGAAGCTCCTGTCCAGCTTCGATCCGACCAAGATCATGGGCGAGGTCCAGAACCTGCTGCAGCAGTACAAGCTGCCGGGCCTCGACATGGAAGCCCTTGCGGCAACGCAAAAGAAGAACATCGAGGCGCTGACCGCGGCCAACCGAACCGCCATCGAAGGCCTGCAGGCGCTGGCGCGGCGGCAGACCGAGGTGCTGCAGGAGACGATGCAGGAAGCATCGCAGGCCGTCGCTTCGATGGCGAAGGCGTCGGGCCCAGGCGATCTGGTGGCCAAGCAGACCGAGCTGATGCGCAATGCCTTCGAGAAGGGCGTCGCCACCATGCGCGAGATGGCGGAGATCGTCACCAACGCGAACAAGGAAGCGGCCGACACCATCAAGGCCCGCATCACCGCGACGCTGGAAGAGGTCCGCAGCCTCGCGCTGAAGAAGTAGGCCCGAGCGCTTCGCGAGCCACCGCCGAGCTGACGCCCGGCGATTCTGGCTTTCCCCAAGGCCGGAACGAGGGGTGGCGCGCGGGCATCCGGATCAGCCTGACGTTGCCCGCCGGCGTCGGCCCGACGCCGGCAGCAGCCAAGACAGCCACAACACCGAGGGGTAGGGAATGATCGACAAAAAACACATCGGCCGGACCACCGCGCCGCAGACCATCGATGTCGAGAAAGGGCGCCTGAAGTTCTTCGCCAAGGCGATCGGTGAGACCGACCCGGTCTACACCGATGAGGAAGCGGCAAAGGCCGCGGGATATTCGGCGCTGCCCGCACCGCCGACCTTCGCCTTTTGCCTCGAGATGGAAACCAACTCGCTGTGGGACAACATTGCGGCGATGGGTGTGCCGGTCGGCAAAATTCTCCACGGCTCGCAGACCTTCAAGTACCTCGCGCCGATCCTTGCCGGCGACAAGATTACTTTCGTTACCAAGGTTTCTGACATTTACGACAAGAAGGGCGGCAAGATGGAGTTCATCATCGAGGACTCCACCGCCACCAATCAGAACGGGACGCCGGTTGCCGAGCTGCAACGCGTCATCGTCGTCATCAACTGACCGGGAGGACGCAAACATGGCCCTGCCGAGCTACGACGCGATCAACGTCGGCGACGAAGTCATCCACCTCGAGGTGCCGCCGATCTCGCGCACGACCCTCGCCCTCTACGGCGGCGCGTCGGGCGACCACAATCCGATGCATATCGACATCGATTACGCCAAGGCGGCCGGTCAGTCCGACGTCTTTGCCCATGGCATGCTGGTGATGGCCTACCTTGGCCGCGGCGTCACCTCGTGGGTGCCGCAGTCGGCGCTGCGCCGTTTCTTCACCCAGTTCAAGGCAATTACCCGCGTCGGCGAGAAAATCACCGTCACCGGCAAGGTGGCGAAGAAGGAAGAGGCCGATGGCGAGAAGTGTGTCTCCCTCGAGCTCGCCGCCAAGAACGACAATGGCGATACCAAGGCCACCGGCGAGGCGGTCGTCGCCCTCGCCTAAGGTGCCCGCCCAGCCGATTCCCGCTTGATCCTGGCACGACGCCGCCGGCTCCCTGCGCATCCAGCGCACCGGCGGCGTCCGCTTTCCGGCGATCTGCCGCCGGCGCCGGCTTTCGGATTGCTCTGAATCGGGCGCCGTCGCAGCATCCGCTCTGCTGCTGGCCACCGCGCCTCCCATCCCGAGACTTGTCAAGCCTGGTGGGGCTGCTTGCTCACCCAGCTCCGCTGGCTTGCGGTTTCCGCAGGAAAGAAGATGCTGCATTGCGGTAATTGCATATTGCGGCTGGTAAGCCTTTTATTCTATATTTGACTTTGCCCAGCTGCCCAACTCAGGCAGTCAACCGATAGCACCGCGGCAGAAGCGGCAAGTCGGTGACAATGAAGATGGGCAGCACGTCAGCAATCGCGGAGCGGGATCAGCTCCGGTCTGCTAATGCGGCTCAGCCGCAAACGGGTTTGGTCGGTCGAGAAACTTCGACAGGACTAGGTTTCAGTCGGGATGTCGGTGGCATCCGAGGCTCTGGGTCAGGAGGAATTAGACGCCGTGAACGCAATTGCACAAGAACTGCCCGAGATCAGCTCGAGCGTCGGCCGCTACATGCTGGCGCTGATGCGCGCCACCAATCGCGAGATCGCCGAATTCACCGACAGCTGCCTGATTGCCGGCCAGACGGCGATGCGCGCCAGCCGGGAAAACCCGCTCAGCATGTGGGAAATGGTCCAGGTGATGCAGCACAACCAGGCGCTGATCACCAAGGGCCTGATGAGCGCCCAGGAGAAGATGATCAGCTACGTCTTCGACCAGATCGAAGAAGGCAGCCAAGCGCTGGTCAACACCGTCTACAACAGCAAGAATGGGGAGCGGCTCGGCGAATTCCTCCGCCGCGAAGCCGACGTTATGGAGTCGGTTGCCAACTTCAACGACCAGATCGAGAAGATCAAGGACGAGTTCGGCTTCCACTTCAACACGTCTGACTACAAGCTGGTCCACGAGACGGCGACGTTCCAGATGTATCAGGTGCTGCCGCTGAAGAAGGGGGTCACGGTTCGCAAAGACGTCGCGCCGATGCTGCTGGTTCCGCCGTACATGCTGGGCGTGCACATCCTCTCCTTCCTGCCGCATGAGAATAAGAGCTACGCCCACTCCTTCGCCAACGAGGGCATCCCGACCTACGTCCGCGTCGTCAAGGACATCATGAAAACCGAGGCGGTGCAGCAGACAACCCCGGACGACGACTGCCTGCAGACCCTGGAGCTGTGCACCAAGCTGAAGGAGATCCATGGCAAGAAGGCAGTGCTGAACGGCACCTGTCAGGGCGGCTACATCTGCCTGATGAACATCCTGTCGGGCAAGCTCACCGACGTCTGCGATACCCTGATCACCAACGTCGCGCCGATCGACGGCACCTACTCCGACGCGATCAGCGGCATGCCGCAGATGCACAGCGACTTCATCACCACGCCGCTGGCCAATGGCAACCGCGTGGCCAATGGCTACATGCTGAGCCTCGGCATGCGGTTCGTCGCCATCGACCGCGAAACGCCGCTGGTGAAGGTGCTCGACCAGGCTTCGATGCACCGCGCGACCGACCTCAACCCGGGCAAGACGCCAGCAGCACTGTTCCGCTGGCTGCTGAAGGAGCGGGTCCACCTGCCGCTGGAAGTCGCCAAGATGAGCTCGTGCACCTTCCAGCAGCCAATCGCTGCAGACGGCACCCTGCCCGTCCAGCTGTTCGGCAAGCCGCTGAACCTCAAGGATCTGGCCACGCTCGGCGTGACTTGGTACCAGAACTACGCGATCAAGGATGACCTCGTGACGCCGCCGTGCGCGACCGCCGGCAACCGCTTCCTCGACGGCACCGGCGTCGTCGAATCGGTGGCCTTCCACGGCGGCCATGTCGCCATCCTGACGAGCCCCTACGCCAAGAAGGCTCCGGTCAACGGCGAGTTCGTCGATGGCACCGGCAAGAAGGCCCGGGGTCCGGTGAAGTTCATGCTGGACCGCGCCGCCGCCTGACCTGCCGGCCACCGCACCGTCCCGAACGATGGACAGGGCACCTTCGGGTGCCCTGTTTTTTTTTTGGTTCGCCTCCGATTATCGCTATAACTCGCGCTCGGCGCCGATCGGCCCGATCGACCGGATCTCGTCGAAGGATTTCGAAACCTCAATCGTGCGGCCGGGACCGGATGTTCCGAGCGCTACCGGCCGGAAACCAACTCGGAGGAGAGCAAGAATGGACTGGAGCGCACAAACCAACGAAATGTTGAAAACCTGGGGGGAAGCGCAAAAGCAGCTCTGGAGCGGCTGGATGAGCTTGGCTCAGGGCGCCAATCTGGGTCAGGGCGCGCCGACGTTCGATCCGACGCAGATGTTCCGCATGGGCGCAGACGCTTGGTCGGGGCTCAAAGAAGGGTCGTCGGAGCGCTTGGCGGGCAACATCCTCGGCACCCCCGAGGTCATGACCCGCAGCATGAACATGCTGATGCAGGCGTGGCAGATGGTGGCGCCGAAGCTGGAAGCGGGCAAGCCGTGGCAGCCCGACCTGCAGAAGCTGCTGGAGCAATGGCGCCAGGAAGCTTCCGAGCTGCCAAAGCGGACCGCCTCGGCCGCCGGTGACTTCGCCCAGCTGTCGAAGTCACTGTTCGAGCGCTGGACCCCGATGACCGCGCCGTGGATGTCGATGATCAGCCAGGCGACATCCTCCCATCCCGGCGAGGCGTTCCTGAGCGGCACCGCCGGGATCGGCCAGCTCGCCGGCTTCCAGGAGATGTTCCGCGGTCCGTTCGCTCAGATGAGCGTCGGCGAACTGCCCCGAGCCACCGTTGCCCGCGAAAAGATGGGCAAGATGCTGAAGATGTTCGACGCCCTGAAAGACCTGCAGGACGCGCAGAAGCTGTACCAGAAGACGCTGTCCGCGGGGCTGGCGGAATCGGTCGAGAAGACCGTCGAGCATCTGGTGAAGCTCGCCGACAAGGGCGAGAAGGTGACCAGCCCGCGCGATCTGATGCGCACCTGGTACTCGATCGCCGACCGGACGCTGATGCAGAAGTTCAATACCGCGGAGTTCCTGAAGGTCCAGGACAAGCTGACCGATGCGCTGATGGATCACAAGAAGGCGCAGCGGGAGGCCATGGAGATCGTCTACAACTCGCTGGAAATTCCCACCCGCAGCGAGATCGACGAGGCCTACAAGGACATCCACGCGCTGAAGCGCGAGGTCCGCGCCCTGCGTCGTGCCCTCAAGGATCCCTCGGCCAAGCAGGCTGCCGGCCGTGGCAAGAAAAAGGAAATCGAAGCAAGCGAGGCCGCGTCCTAGCGGCGCACCAGTCATCGCCCGCCCCCTGCGAGACTCCGAGAAACGAGGACAGTAATGAAATTCCCGATCCAGTTCCGCCCTGACGAAGTGGCGCACGAGATCACCGAGATGGAGAACAAGCTCTCCGCCGGTTTGACGGCGCTCACCAGCATGAAGGATGAGGACGTCGATATCGGCAGCACGCCGAAGGACGTGTTCTACGCGCGCGAGACCTTCCAAGTCTATCACTACAAGCCGGTGGTCGATAAGGATAAGATCCACCCAATTCCGATGATCATTTCGACGCCGCTGATCAATGGCTACGAGGTGGCCGACCTGCAACCGGACCGCTCCCTCGTCAGCAATTTTCTCAAAGAGGGCATCGACGTCTATATGATCAATTGGGGTTATCCCAAGCGGTGTGATCGCTACAATACCGTCGACGACTACATTACTGATTATATGGATGACATCGTCGATCACGTGCTGGAAAATGCCAAGGTCGATAAGCTGAACCTGTTTGGCATCTGCATGGGCGGCACGTTCGCCACCTGCTACTCGTCGCTGCACCCCGAGAAGGTTCGTAACCTCGTCCTGACGGTAACGCCCATCGACTTCTCGAAGCACGAGGTTGCCGGCCAGCCTCACGTCGGCTTGCTGTTCCGGATGGGGCAAAGCGTCAACGTCGATGCGATGGTCGATGCCTTCGGCAACGTTCCGGCGGATGTCCTCAACGTCTCCTTCCTGATGGCCTCGCCGTTTACCCTGATGTTTGGCAAGTATGCCGATACGGTCGGCATCCTCGACGACAAGCAGGCGCTGCTCAACTTCCTGCGCATGGAGAAGTGGCTCTTTGGTGGCCCGGACGTTGCCGGCGAGGCTTATCGCCAGTTCGTCAAGGAGTTCATCCAGGGCAACAAGCTGGTGGGCGGCGATCTGGTTCTCGGCGGCCAGAAGGTCGAACTGAAGAACCTGACGATGCCGATCCTCAACGTCTACGCCGAGCGCGACCATCTGGTGCCGCCGCAGAGCACGATTGCTCTCGGCGAGTACGTCGGCAACAAGCAGGACTACAAGGAGCTGCCGATCAAGACCGGCCACATCGGCATCTACACCGGCGGCGCCTCGCAGAAAATCCTGGCGCCGGGCGTCGCCAAGTGGCTGAAGGAGAATTAGACCCTCCTTACGTCGCTCGTCGATCCGGAGATGCACGCCGGCTTGCGGTGTGCATCTCCATCGTCCATCTCCGCGCATCCGGTCGAGGAGCCGCGGACGGTCCGCCTCCGGAACATGCCGGTAGCTTTGCCTTGGGGGCGGCGTTTGTCCAGCGTTGCCCGCGCGGCCGGCAGCGGCCGGCGGGTGTTGACCCGGATCAAAGCAGGGGAAGGTTAGTCATGCGCCTGCCAGCGATCGCCTTTTCCCTCGTCGCGCTCGCGGCCCCGGCGGTCGCGGCACCATCATCCCTGCCGCCCGACGTCCAGCGGTACATCGCCGGCTTCGATCAGGTCTGCCGGCAGGCCGGCGGTAGCCCCGGCAATCACGCTGGAATGATTACCGTCGCCGATCTCACCGGCGACGGCCAGCCCGACTTTGTCGTCGATATCCACAACTACAACTGCATCGATGCACCCGCGTCGGTCGCCGCCGGACGCGACGGCATGGCGGTCGCGATCTTTGTCGCCGGTTCGGGTGACAACGCCTTCAAGGCCTTCGAGACGATCAGCGATGGCGCCACCGTCGAACAGCAGGGTGGCCGCTCGCGGGTCTACCTCGACGTCGGTGGTGTCGATTGCGGCCAGCAGAACGCCGCCACGCTGCCCTATACCGAGTGGAAGTTCTGCTCACGTCCGCTCGACTGGAGCGCGGCCAAGAAAACCTTCCAGTTCGCGCCGGTCTCCCAGGCTCGTTCGATCGAATAGCGCTGGGCGCCGACCGGCAGCGCGGCAGCCAGGCCGGGAATCCTGGGGAGCCATCCGTTTCACCTGAAGTTGTCCGGTGGCACCGGTATCCCCATGTCTGCGCCGCGAGCAAGGGCGCTCGCAGGCGGGAGAACAGCAATGAGAGCATGCGGAAAGCGGGCCTGTCCTGGCGGCGTTGCCGCCCTCGTCTTGCCGCCGGTTGCCCTCGCGCTGGTCGGGCTGTTCCTACTCGCCCGCGAAAGCCGGGCTGGCGCTTCCAGCCGCCCCCCGGTACTGGCTCCACCGCCGCGCTGACCGAACCCCGCCAATGCCAATCCGGCTACACAAGTTCGGCGACGCCTGGGGCCTTCCCGACGGCAGTCCGTTTTGCCTAAAACTCGAGGGCTTCCTGCGCGAAGCCGCCGTCCCTTACGAAGTCGTGCCGTTCGACTTTAGCCGCAGCTTCCGCAAGGCGCCCAAGGGCAAATTGCCGTTCATCGAGGATGAGGACGGCACAGTTGTGGGCGATTCGTCGCTGATCATCGCGCGACTGTCACGGCGGCACGGCATCGACCTCGACGGAGGACTGGATCCCCGGCAGCGCGCCAACTCGCATGCCTTCCGCCGGATGCTGGACGAACATCTCTATTGGGTTGCCGTCTTCTCCCGCTGGATGGAAGACGCCGGCTGGAAAACCGTCCAGAAGACGTTCTTCAGCGCCATGCCGGCGCTGCTGCGGCCGGTAGCCACCACCCTTGCCCGCCGGCAGGTGGCGGCAGCACTGCAGGCGCAGGGCCTCGGCCGGCATTCCCGCGAGGAGATCTACGCAGCGGGGGTCAAGGACGTCATGGCGCTGAGCGCCGCCCTCGGCGACGATGCTTTCTTCTTCGCCGCCGACCGGCCGACCCTGCTGGACCTGTGGGCATACGCCTTCGTCGCCCAGATCATCGTCCCGCCGATATCCTCGCCGTTGCAGGACGCCACCCGCACCCTCGCCAACCTTGTCGCCCACTGCGAGCGCCTGCAGACGCGGCTGTTCGGGCAGGGCTGAACTCCCCGCTTCCCTCTTCCCTTGGCGCCCAACCTCTCCGCTTGCGGGAGAGGAGCGAGCGGATGAGGGCGGCTCGTCTACTACGTCCTTTGATATATTGTCATTGCACAAACACAACCATAACGCTACAATGTTATCCGGCTTAACGATTCATGCGGACAGTGGGGCGGCGGATGCAGCAGATGATGGTTCTTATCGAACTGCCTGACGCGGCGGCTCGCGCACCCGCTCCCTGCCCGTCCGCCGCCGCGGCGGGAGGCGGCGCCGACGACCGCCGCACCGGCCGCGAACGGCGCGGTACCTTCAGCCTGGACACGGCCCCGCCTCCAAACGGCAAGTGGGAAGCCCGCCCCTATGTCTTCCGCGCCTTCCGCGAGCGGCGCGCCGAGTGTGCTGCATCCGCGGCGGCCCCGGAGGCACGCGTCGGTGTTGACGGGCAGCGTACGGCAGAATCCGCCGCCGATGGGACGCGCCCTGGGGTCCGCGTCATCGCCGCCTACGCCGGCGGCGACGACAGCGAGACGGCACCAACTCCCGACTGGTTCGACCTCCGCTTTTAGGTAGGTCCCGAACGGCCCGCGAGCGCTGGCTTTTTTTGCTCCCGCCCCCATAATATCATCCCAAACGAGGTATTATTCGGGGCGTTTTCATGGCGGCAATCCGGGCCCTGTTCAGCATGCTGCTGCGGCCGCTGCTGTCGAGCATTCCGGAAGTCATCGTCCTTTCCGTCTTCATCAACCTGCTGGCGTTGGCCGTGCCGATCTTCGTCATGCAGGTCTACGATCGGGTCGTCTTCCACGCCGGCCTGTCGACCCTGCAAGGCCTCGTCATCGGCGTCGTCACCGTCATCCTCTTCGACTGGGTGCTGCGGCAGGCGCGGGCTCGCCTCCTGCAACGCCTCGCGCTGCGCATCGATGTGACTATCGGCCGCACTCTGCTGGACAAGCTGCTGGCGTTGCCGCTGGCGACACTGGAAGGCCGCCCCGCCGCGCACTGGCACCTCCTCTTCCGCGACGTCGACGTCGTCCGCAACACCCTCTCGGGGGGGCCGGCGCTAATGGTGTGCGACGTTCCCTTCGCGATCTTCTTTCTCCTCCTCACCTTCGTCATCGCCCCGCCGATCGGCTGGGTACTGCTGGCGGCGTTGCCACTCTTTGCCCTCGTCGGCTGGCGCTCCGCTGCGGTGATGACGGCAACCGGCCGGGTGGAACGGGAAAGCGGAATGGCCCGCGACCAGCTCGTTGCCGAGTTGATCGCGGCGCGGGCGACGGTGAAAGCGCTCGCCCTCGACCGCGCTGTGCGTCCGCTGTGGGAGGCACGGCAGGCGGACTGCATCGCCCGCGCCATCACCCGTGGCTCCCGCGCCGACGGCTACAGCAACGCCGCGACGACGATGACGATGCTGAGTACAGTGATAATGACCTCTGCCGGCGCCTACGCCATCGTCCAGCAACAGATGAGCATCGGCGCACTGATCGCCGCGGGGATGCTGAGCGGCCGCCTGCTGGCTGTCCTCAACCAGCTCGTAAGCAACTGGCGCGCCTATGCCGCCTTCGTCCAGTCGGTGCAGCGTCTGAACGACCTGTTCGCGACGCCCGGCGAGCGGCCGGCGAGCGCGCTGGCGCTGGAACGGCCCCGCGGCATCATTACCCTTGATGACGTCAGCTTTGCCTACGCAGACGCCGGCCGCACCGCCGTAGACGGCCTGTCGCTGACCATCGAGCCGGGCGGCATGACTGCTATCGTTGGCGCCAACGGCTCCGGCAAGAGCACGCTGCTGAAACTGATGCAGGGCCTCTATCGGCCGGAGTCCGGGCGGGTTCTGCTGGATGGCGCCGATGTCTTCCAGTTCAGCCGTGCCGAGATGGCCGGCTGGATCGGCTTCGTTCCACAGGACTGCGTGCTGTTCGCCGGCAGCATCCGCGACAACATCGCTCACCGCCGGCCCGCCGCCAGCGCGGAGGAGATCGCGAACGCCGCCCGCCTTGCCGGCGTCCATGGGGCGATCGTCGATCTGCCCGACGGCTATGCCACCGACGTCGGCGAGGCCGGCTGCCGCCTGTCCGCCGGCCAGCGGCAGCGCATCGCCATCGCCCGAGCCCTGCTGGGCGATCCGCCAGTGCTGCTGCTCGACGAGCCTACCGCCGCCCTCGACCCCGACGCCGCGGCGGCGGTGCTGCGCGTGCTGGCGCAGCTCGCGGGCGAGCGCACGGTGGTGGTCGTAACCCACAGCGCGCAGTTGCTGGTCCAGTGCCGGACGATCGCCGAACTGCGCTGCGGCAGGCTCGCCGCCGTACAGCCGGCGGCGCAGGCAATGTCGCGCCTGTTTGGCCGCTCGCGTCCCGCCGCTGCGGCGCCTGTGGCGATGCCCGCAGGCCGGCCTGCCGCGGCGGGCGGCGGTGCCGGGTGAACCCGCTTGACGTCCTGCTGGCGCAACATCCGCTGCCGGCGTGGCGCGCCGTCGCCTGGCCGATCATCGCCTTGCTGACCGCCCTGCTCCTCTGGGCCAGCATTACCACCCTCGAGCAGGTCGCGGTGGCCACCGGCGAGGTGACGCCGCAGGGCAAGGTAAAGGTGATCCAGCACCTGGAAGGCGGCATCATCGAAGCCGTCTTCGTGGCCGAAGGTGCAGCTGTACGGGCGGGCGATCCGCTGCTCCGCCTCGATCTCGCCACCGCCGGCGTCAACCGCAAGGAGCTGCTGGCCCGCCTCGACAACGCGCTGCTGCACCGGGCGCGCGTCCGCGCGTTGAGCGAGGAGGCGCCGCTGGCGATGCCGGCGGATGCCGCCGCCCGCCAGCCGGATGTCGCCCGAGCCGAGGCTGAAGCCTTCGCCGCCCGCAGGCGCGAGCTGGATTCCAGCGTCGGCGCGCTGCGCGCTCAGGTACACCAGCGTGAACTCGAGGTGCAGGAGCTGGAAGCAAAGCGCAAGGCCACCGCCAGCAACCTCGCCCTGGCCCGTGAACGCCTGAAGATGTCGGCGTCGCTGCTGCAGGAGGGCCTGACCGCCCGCATGGAGCACCTGCGGCTGCAGTCGGAGGTAGAAAGCCTGGAAGGGGAGGCGCAGACCCTCGTCGCCTCGCTACCGCGCGCCCGCGCCGGCGTTGGTGAAGCGGGGCAGCGGCTGCGCGAGGCGACGGACCGCTTTCGCCGCGAGGCGCGCGAAGAGTTGGGCGAGACCGAGCAGACTATCGCCCGCGTCCAGGAATTGCTGGCGTCGGCGACCGACCAGGGACGGCGCGCCGAGATCAGAAGTCCGATCGACGGCGTCGTCAAGAAACTGCGCACGAACACCATCGGCGGCGTCGTCACGCCCGGCGAGGCGATCATGGAGATCGTACCCAGCGGCGACCGCCTCGTCGTCTCAGCGCGGCTCAGCCCGATGGACCGCGGCTATGTCAACGCCGGTCAGCGGGCGGTGGTCAAGATTTCCACGTATGACTTCGTCCGCTACGGCAGCTTGCCGGGGACCGTGACCCAGGTCGCCCCCGACGCGTCCGCCGATGCCAAGACCGGCAACCCCTACTTCGAGGTCACCGTGGAGACTGTCCGCTCCTGGCTTGGCGCCGAACCGGGCGATCTGCCGATCACCCCCGGCATGCAGGCCACGGTGGATATCCGCACTGGCTCGCGGTCCGTCATCGACTACCTGCTGAAGCCCGTACTCAAGCTGCGCGACGAGGCTTTCCGCGAGCGCTGAGCGATCGACAAGACTTGGGCCCCCACAGCGGGTCGTCCCAGGCCACCGCCGGGACGGCGAGGCCGAGACGCCCCCGCTTGTGCCGCGGCCGCCTACCGCCCGGCGGCGCGGCTGCCTGGTTGCGCGCCACCGGTCGCCAGCTTCGCCAGGGCGCGGCACAGGCTGCGGACGGCTGCCAGCCGGTCGGCGGGGGTTTCCATGGCGGCACGCAGGACGAGGCGGTGGTCGGGGCGCAGCTTGAAGGCATTGCCGCGGCGGGCGATGTAGGCGACCAGCGCCGCCGGCTCGGCGAAGCTGTCGTTGCGGAAGCCGATCACCGCGCCCTTCGGCCCGGCCTCGATGCGCTCGATCCCTGCCGTCCGGCAAAACTGCTTGATCGCAACCACTTCCAGAAGGTTGTTCACCTCATCTGGCAACGGTCCGAAGCGGTCCACCAGCTCGGCGGCGAAGGCGTCGAGCGCCGCCCGGTCGGCGAGGTCGCCGAGCCGGCGGTAGAGGCCGAGGCGCACGCCGAGATCGGGAACGTAGGTTTCCGGCAATAGCACGCTCAGTCCCAGCGAGATCTGCGGGCTCCATTCCTCGGCGTGCGGCGGACCGCCGGCCCCCGCCCGCGCCTCGGCGACGGCATCCTCCAGCATCTGTTGGTAGAGTTCGATGCCGACCTCGCGGATGTGCCCCGACTGCTCGTCGCCGAGCAGGTTGCCGGCGCCGCGGATGTCGAGGTCGTGGCTGGCGACGGTGAAGCCGGCGCCGAGAGCATCCAGCGCCTGCATCACCGACAGCCGCTTCTCGGCACCGCGGGTCAGCTTGCGTCGCGGCGGCAGCGTCAGGTAGGCGTAGGCGCGCAGCTTGCCCCGCCCCACCCGGCCGCGCAGCTGGTAGAGCCCGGCCAACCCGAACATGTCGGCGCGGTGGATGACGATGGTGTTGACGCTGGGCAGATCGAGGCCGCTCTCGATGATGTTGGTGGACAGCAGCACATCGGAGCGGCGCTCGTAGAAGGCGCCGACCGCCGCCTCCAGCTCGCGCGCCGCCATCCGGCCGTGGGCGGTGATCACCGAGACTTCCGGCACCAGATCGGCGAGCCGCGCCCGCACCTCGTCGAGGTCCTCGATGCGCGGACAGACGTAGAAGGTCTGGCCGCCCCGCGCCTTCTCGCGCAGGATCGCCTCGCGGATGACGACGCGATCGTATTCGAGGACGAAGGTGCGCACCGCCAGCCGATCCACCGGCGGCGTTGCGATCAGGCTCATCTCGCGCACCCCCGACAGGGCAAGCTGCAGGGTGCGCGGGATCGGCGTCGCGCTGAGGGTGAGCACGTGGACGTCGGTCTTCAGCTTCTTCAGCCGCTCCTTGTGGGCAACGCCGAAGTGCTGTTCCTCGTCGATGATCAGCAGGCCGAGATCGCGGAAGGCGATGTCCTTGGCGAGCAGCGCGTGGGTGCCGACGATGACGTCGATGGTGCCGTCCTTGAGCCCCGCCTTCGCTGCCTTCACCTCCTTCGCCGTGACCAGCCGCGAGAGCTCGGCGACGCGCAGCGGGAAGCCCTGCAGGCGCTCGGCGAAGGTCCGGTAGTGCTGGCGGCAGAGCAGCGTCGTCGGCACCACCACCGCCACTTGGCGGCCGTCGATGGCGGTCACGAACGCGGCGCGTAGCGCCACCTCGGTCTTGCCGAAGCCGACGTCGCCGCAGATCAGCCGGTCGGTGGGCCGGCCGCTGCCGAGATCATCGAGCACATCGAAGATCGCGCGCGCCTGATCCTCGGTCTCGGTCCAGGGGAAGCGGGCGCAGAACTCGTCGAACAACCCTTCCGGCGGCGCAAGGTTCGGCGCGGCGCGCACCGCGCGGGCGGCGGCGGTGCGGATCAGCTCGCCCGCCATCGCCTTCAGCCGTTCCTTCATCCGTGCCTTGCGCGCCTGCCAGGCGGCGCCGCCCAGCTTGTCGAGAACGACGCCGTCGCCTTCGGAGCCAAAGCGGCCGATCATCTCGATGTTCTCGACCGGCAGATAGAGCCGGTCGTTGTCGGCGTAGAGGAGGCGCAGGCAGTCGTGCGGGGCGCCGTCCACCGAGACCGCCTCCAGCGCGTCGTAGCGGCCGATGCCGTGGTCGATGTGGACGACGAGATCGCCCGGCGACAGCGACGATGCCTCCATGAGGAAGTTCTCGGCACGCGCCCGCCGCAGCCCGCGCCGCACCATCTTCTCGCCGAGGATGTCCTGCTCGGCGATCACCGCGAGATCGGGGGTGGTAAAGCCGCGCTCCAGCGGCAGCACCGCCAGGGCGGTCGCCTTCAGCTTAAGGTCCTGCGCCGCCTTCCAGCCGTCCACCGGCTCGAGGCCGGCGAGCTTGTGCTCGCGGAGCACCGTCGCGAGGCGGTCGCGCGAACCGCGGCTGACCGCCGCCAGCAGCACCCGCTGCCCCGCCCGCTGATGCTCGCCGATACGGGTGGCGAGGGCGTCGAAGACATTGACGTTGGGGCGGCTGCGCGCCTCGGCGAAATCGACGCCGATGCGCCCGCCGGCGTCGATCACCACACCGCCGTCTTCCGGTGCCACGAACGGGCTGAGCACGCCGACACCCCGGGCGGAAAGGGCCCTTGCCCAATGGTCGGGGGTGAGGAACAGAGTCTCCGGCGGCACCGGGTGGTACGGCGTCGAAGCATCGCCGAAGCGGCCGGCGCCGGCATCGCGACGCGCCGCGTAGTAGTCGGCGACGGTCGCGAGGCGGCGCTGCAGGGTCTCGTCGACCTGCTGATCGAGGACGACGGGCGCGCCGGGCGCATAGTCGAAGACGCTGACCAGCCTCGTCCAGAACAGCGGCAGCCAGTGCTCCAGACCGGGATAGCGCTGGCCGGCGGAGACGGCGGCGTAGAGCGGATCGTCGGCCGCCTTGATGCCGGCGAGGCTTCGATAGCCGATGCGAAAGCGCTCGATGCTGCCGGCGTCGAGCAGTACTTCGCTGACCGGCAGCAGCGTGCAGCTGTCCAACTTGGCGATGGTGCGCTGGCTTGCCACGTCGAACGAGCGGATGCCATCCACCTCGTCGCCGAAGAAGTCGAGGCGTAGCGGCTCGGCGGCGCGCGGCGGGAACAGATCGATGATCCCGCCGCGCACGGCGTAATCGCCGCGGTCCGCCACCGTTTCCACCCGGCTGTAACCGAGGTTGACCAGGCGGGCGACCAGATCTTCCGGCTCAAGGCGGTCACCGCGGCGCAAGGTGAGCGCCCGCTCCGCCAGTTCGGCTGCCGCCGGCACCTTCTGCAGCGCCGCCGAGACCGTGGTCAGCAGGATGCGCGGCTTCTTGCGCTCCGCCTCCGCGGCGACGGCAGTGCCGAGCCGGACCAGTGCGTCGATGCGCCGGCTGGCTACCTCGGCGTGCGGCGAGACCCTGTCGAAGGGCAGGCAGTCCCAGGCCGGCAATTCGATACGCTCGATCTCCGGCGCAAAGAAGATGAGCGCGTCGGCGAGCTGCGCCATGCGCCCATCATCGGTGCAAACCATGACGACGAGGCGCCGCTCGCGCCCGGCGAGTTCGGCAAGAACCCGCGCGTCGTGCCCCGGCGGGGCGCCGGCGATCAGCGCCCGGCCACCTCCGGAAAGGATGTTCGCAGCCGGAATCAACGTTCAGACGGGAAACTTGAAGTTCACAAGGGCGGTCATCACCGGGTGCTGCAGCTTCTCGGGGACCGGCTCCCGACCGGTGATCCAGTTGTAGAGATCGATGTCGTCGTGGTTCCCCAGCAGCCACTCCAGCCATGCCACCCCGGCGTCGTCGAGATCGGCGAGGTGGCGATCGGCGAATGCGCCGATCAGTAGATCATTTTCCCGCATGCCCGTATGGTGAGCACGGAAGAGCACGCGCTTGCGTCTGACCTCGTTCGCGTCGCTCATATCCGCCTCATGCCTCCGCTCCCCGTGCCCGCAGCATATAGCGGGCGGCGGCGGCCTTGTCAGCGATCTCGTCTGCCGATGCGCCCTTCCCCGCTGTTCCCGCTGTTTGCCGACTTGCCGACGCTGCCGGGCGTCGGCGCGACGCTGGCCAAGACACTGGCGCGCCTCACCGGCGGCGGGCGGCTGCTCGACCTGCTGTGGCACCTGCCGTCCGGGCTGATCGATCGCACCGCCACCCCGTCGATCGTCGCCGCCCGGCCGCACGCCATGGCGACGCTGGCGGTGCGGGTGATCGAGCATGCGCCGCCGCGCAGCCGCCGCCAGCCGTGGCGGGTGCAATGTGGCGATGCCACCGGCGAGATTACCCTGGTGTTCTTCAACGCCCGCTCCGACTGGCTGATGAAGCTGCTGCCGCCGGGCGAGACCCGGGTGGTCAGCGGCGTGGTGGAGGCCTACGGCGAGATGCTGCAGATGGTGCACCCGGACTACGTGGTGCCGCAGGACGAGGCCGACGAAGGGGGGCTGCCGGCCATCGAACCGGTCTACCCGATGACCACGGGCCTTGCGCCCAAGCTGCTGCTGAAGGCGATCCGCGGTGCGCTGGAACGGGTACCGGAGCTGGACGAATGGCTCGATCCGGCGCTGAAGTCCCGGCGCCGCTGGCCTGGGTGGCGCGAGGCGCTCGCCACGGCGCACGCACCGGGCTCAACCGCCGACCTGGAGCCGCACGCGTCGGCACGCCAACGCCTCGCCTACGACGAGCTGCTGGCCAACCAGCTCGCGCTGGCGGTGGTGCGCCGCCGGCAGCGCCGGCAGCCCGGCCGCGTCATCAAGGTGACGGGTGCCCTGGCGGAACGGGTGCTGCAACAGCTCCCGTTCACCCTCACCGCGGCGCAGCGGTTGGCGCTGGCGGAGATTCTCGGCGACATGGCGCAGCCGTCGCGCATGCTGCGGCTGCTGCAGGGTGATGTCGGCAGCGGCAAGACGGTGGTGGCGCTGCTGGCGATGCTGCATGCCATCGAAGCCGGCGCCCAGGCGGCGCTGATGGCGCCGACCGAGCTGCTCGCCCGCCAGCACCTCGCCACCATCGCCCCGCTGGCCGAAGCGGCCGGCGTCCGCGCGGCTCTGCTCACCGGGCGGGAGAAGGAAAGCGCGCGGCGGGCGACGCTGGCCGGCTTGGCGGCGGGAGAGATCGGCATCGCCATCGGCACCCACGCGCTGGTCCAGGAGGGCGTCGCCTTCCGCGACCTGGCGCTAGCGGTGATCGATGAGCAGCACCGCTTCGGCGTCGAGCAGCGCCTGGCGCTGGCCGCCAAGGGCGGGTGCAGCGACGTTCTGGTGATGTCGGCAACGCCGATCCCGCGCACCCTGACGCTCACCGCCTACGGCGATCTCGACGTCTCACGGCTAGCCGAGAAGCCGCCCGGCCGGCAGCGGGTCGATACCCGGGTGCTGCCTGTCGACCGGCTCGACGAGGTGACCGCCGCGCTCGGCCGCATGCTCAGCGCCGGCGCCAAGGCATACTGGGTGTGTCCGCTGGTCGAGGACTCGGAGGCCCTCGACGTGGCGGCGGCCGAAGAACGCCACGCCGCCCTTGCCCGGCTCTTTCCCGGCCGCGTCGGGCTGGTGCATGGCCGGATGAAGACAGCGGACCGCGAAGTGGTGATGCGCAGTTTCCGCGACGGTCCACCCTCGGTGCTGGTGGCAACGACGGTGATCGAGGTCGGGGTCGATGTGCCAGCGGCAACGGTGATGGTGGTCGAGCACGCCGAGCGCTTCGGCCTCGCCCAGCTCCACCAGCTGCGCGGCCGGGTCGGCCGCAGCACCGCCGCCGCCACCTGCATCCTGCTCTATGCCCCGCCGGTGACCGAGACGGCGCGGGCGCGCCTCACGGTGCTGCGCGAAACCGACGATGGCTTCCGCATCGCCGAGGAGGATCTGAAGCTGCGCGGCGCCGGCGACCTGCTGGGGGTCAAGCAGAGCGGCCTGCCGGCCTTCCGCCTCGCCGACCTCGCGGTGCACGGCGAGCTGCTCGCCTGCGCTGCCGACGATGCCCGGCTGATCCTGGAGCGCGATCCCGAGCTGACGGGTGAGCGCGGACGGGCGCTGCGCACCCTGCTCTACCTGTTCGAGCGCGACGCCGCCATCCGCACCCTGCGCGCCGGCTGACAGAGGAAGTCGCCTGCCGCCCTCCGCATCTCCCCGCCAACAGCGCGACCATTTCTGGACGGCTGCTCCGCTCTGTCATACAGACTCGCACAGCCGAGGCTTACTGCAGCCAACGCCTCGCTCAACGGGTCAGGAAAATCAGGCCAATGGAACATCTTGAAAAGAATCGGCGCGGCTTTCTGCGCGCGGCGGGCGGCACTGTGCTGGCGGCGGGAGTCGCAGCACCAGCGGCGCTGGCAACGGCATCCGCGCAGGCCGCAGAAGGGGCCGCAGCGACGCAGACCCGCGAGTCGCAAGCGGCCACCACACCGCAGCAGGCCCTGCAAATGCTCAAGGACGGCAACGCCCGTTTCCTTGCAGGCAAGATGCGCCAGCGCGACCTCCTGCAGCAGGTCAAGGCCACCGGCGATGGGCAGTTTCCGTTTGCCGTCATTCTTGGCTGCATCGATTCGAGAGCCCCCAACGAGTGGATCTTCGATCAGGGGGTGGGCGATATCTTCAACGCCCGCATAGCCGGGAACTTCATCAACGATGACCTGCTGGGCAGCCTCGAATTCGCCTGCGCCGCCGCCGGCGCCAAGCTCATCCTGGTCATCGGACATACCGAATGCGGAGCGGTCAAAGGTGCCTGCGACGACATCATCCTCGGCAACCTGACGCATATGCTGGCCAACATCCGGCCGGCGGTCGCGGCCGTCACCGGCTTCGAGTCCGACCGCACATCGAGCAATGCGGCATTCGTTCAGGCGGTCGCCAACAAGAACGTCGTGCTGGCAATGGCGCGCATCCGCGAGCGCAGCGCGATCCTGCGCGACCTCGATGACAAGGGCGAAATCGCGATTGCCGGGGCCATGTACGACGTGCGCACCGGCCAGGTGACCTTCATGTAGCAGATAGCAGATAAGGGTGGAGGGCCGTGCCGCCGTGGCGGTTCCACCGCCTTCCGCCCCGCCGGCGACTGCCGGCGGATCTCCCCTGCCGGCTTACGGTCGTCGCCCGGCGGCTTCGCGCTGTCGGGAAACTACGGCTTCGGCTGGTCGGCCTGCACCCGCATGCTGATGATGCGGTCGGGGTTGCTGACCTCGCCATTGGCGCCGGTGCCGCGCTTGATCTTGTCGACGTACGCCATGCCCTCGATCACCTGCCCCCATACCGTGTACTGGCCGTCGAGGAAAGGCGCCGGCGCAAAGCAGATGAAGAACTGGGAATCGCCGCTGTTGGGGTCCTGAGAGCGCGCCATGCCGACGGTGCCGCGGACAAACGGCTGCTTGGAGAACTCGGCCGGCAGCTTGACCCCTGAACCGCCCGTCCCGTTGCCTTTCGGATCTCCGCCCTGCGCCATGAAGCCTTCGATCACCCGATGGAAGGCGAGGCCGTCGTAGAAGCCCTTGCGCACCAGCTCCTTGATCCGGGCGACGTGCTTCGGCGCGAGGTCCGGCCGCATCTCGATCAGCACCGTCCCGTCCTTGAGTTGCATGACCAGGACGTTCTCGGGCGACGGCGCGGCCGCGGCGCCGCCGGTGGACAGCAGTGTCGTCATCAGAATCCCCATCAACCACAACGAAAAGCGCATGACCAGCTGCCCCTCGGAAGCTGCGAAAGATGAAATGCCTGCAAGCGGCGATTGGACTCCCCCCGCTGCCGGGCAAGCCCGACAGCGACCGACGCAACCGTAGCCGAGACAGTGTCTCGATGCACGCTCATTCGATGCGCGGCAGCGGTGCCCCGCCCATGCCCTTATCCCTGTCAGTTTGCGACGAACCACTGATTGACGTGCCGCCGCCATCGGGTAGAAAGCACAAAGGAGAGAAAACAAGATCTGCCCGCCGTGCCGAGGGAGCTCGCGACGCCGATGCGCATCATGTTCATGACCAACGAATTTCCGCCGAATATCTACGGTGGCGCCGGCGTTCACGTGGAATACCTCTCGAAGGAGTTGGCGCGGCTGGCGGAGGTGGAGGTACGCAGCTTCCAGGAGCAGTCGTTCGTCGACGGTGCCCTCACCGTCCGCGGCACCAAGATCGACGGCAGCCAGTTCGCCGGCTGCCCGGTACCGCTGATCTCGCCGCTAAAGGCGCTGGCCACCTGCCTTGCCTTCAACGGTCAGGGGATTAATGCCGACATCGTCCACTGCCACACGTGGTACGCGCACTTCGGCGGTATCCTGGCGAAGCTGATGTACGGGACGCCGCTCGCCATAACCGTGCACTCGCTGGAACCGCTGCGTCCGTGGAAGCGGGAGCAGATCGGCCGCGGCTACGAGCTGTCGAGCTGGGTGGAGAAGACGGCGCTGGAGATGGCGGACGCGGTCATCGCCGTCTCCAAGAGCACCAGCGAGGATATCGCCCGGCTGTTCGATATCCAGCCGGGCCGGATGCACATCATCCCCAACGGAATCGATACCGAGGAGTACCTCCAGGTCAACCGGCCGGAGGTGCTGACCCGCTTCGGCATCGATTACGGCGGGCCTTACGTCCTGTTCGTCGGCCGGATGACGCGGCAGAAGGGACTGCTCTACCTGCTGAAGGCGATCGACCAGATCGATCCCACGGTGCAGGTGGTTCTCTGTGCGGGTGAATCCGATACCCCGGCGCTCCAGGCTGAACTGGAGGCGATGGTAGACGAAATCAGGCATCGCCGGCCGGGGGTCATCTGGATCCCGGAGATGGTGAAGCGAACGACGGCGATCGCCCTCTACTCGCACGCTTCGGTGTTCTGCTGCCCCTCGATCTACGAGCCCTTCGGCATCATCAACCTGGAAGCGATGGCTTGCGGCACGCCGGTCGTCGGCAGCGCCGTCGGCGGCATCCCCGAGGTGGTGGTTGACGGCGAGACCGGCTTCCTCGTCGATCCCGGCCTCTCGCCCGAGCCGCCGCACGATCCGGCCGACCCGCAGCGCTTCGTCACAGGGCTCGCCGAGGCGATCAATCGGCTGGCGCTGAACCCGGCGCTGTCGCGCTCGATGGGCGAGGCTGGACGCCGCCGCGTCGTCGAGCAGTTCAGCTGGGAGAGCATTGCCAAGCAGACCCTCGCCCTCTACAAAACGCTGGTCGATCAGCCCGGCTGACGTAACGCCGGGAAAGCCCCCGCGGCGGTCGCTACGCGACTACCACGCTCGCGAGGGGACTCCACGAACCAGCAACAAGGGAGGCGATCCGTGCCGCAGGGAGCCAGGATCTACAACCTGTTCCCGTTGCTCGTCGGCAGTGCCGCAGAGTGGGAAAAGCACCTCGACCGCATCGCCGGCATGGGTTTCGACTGGATCTTCCTCAATCCGATCCACTACCCTGGCTTCTCCGGCAGCCTCTACGCGGTCAAGGATTACTACGCGCTGAACCCGTTGTTCGACGACGGCTCGGGCGATACCGCCGACGAAATCATCGGCCGTTTTCTGAAAGCCGCCGACGAGCGCGGCATCCGGGTGATGATGGACCTCGTCGTCAACCACACCGCGAAGGATTCGCTGCTGGCGGAAGAGCACCCCGAGTGGTTCCAGCGCGAGCCCGATGGCAGCCTTGCCTCGCCTTACGCCGTCGATCCCAACGACACCAGCAAGCGCACCGTCTGGGCCGACCTCGCCGAGATCGACTATTCCGACCGGCCGGAGCGCGCCAAGCTCATCGCGTGGTTCGCCGAACTGGTTCGCCACTGCGCACGGCTGGGCTTCGGCGGCTTCCGCTGCGATGCCGCCTACAAGGTGCCGAAGGACGTGTGGCGGACGCTGATCGCCGCCGGCCGCAAGGAGAATGACCAGCTCGTCTTCGCCGCCGAGAACCTCGGCTCGCTGCAGGAAGAGACGCTGGCGATGCGCGGCGCCGGCTTCGACTACCTGTTCAACAGCTCGAAGTGGTGGGACTTCCGCGCCTACTGGCTGATCGACCAGTACGAACAGTTCCGTTCGATCGCGCCCTCGATCTCGTTTCCGGAGACGCACGATACCGACCGCCTCGTCGTCGACGTGGAGCGCGAAGGCGTCCGCGATCCGGCCGCTGTCGAGCAGCGCTACCGCGACGCCTACCTGATCGCCGCCGTCTTCTCCACCGGCGTGATGATTCCGATCGGCTACGAATTCGGCTTCCGCAAGCGGCTGCACGTGGTCGAAACCCGCCCTTCGGACTGGGAGAAGCCGGCGTTCGATATCAGCGCGTGGATCGCCGAAGTCAACCGGATGAAGACCTCGCTGCCGGTCCTCAACGAGGAAGGACCGCAGCGCGCCCTGCTGCTCGCCGACAAGAAGGTCGCGGTGCTGCT
This sequence comes from Rhodospirillales bacterium, assembly GCA_016793875.1. Taxonomy (GTDB): domain Bacteria; phylum Pseudomonadota; class Alphaproteobacteria; order Rhodospirillales; family Defluviicoccaceae; genus Defluviicoccus. Next base: position 32,802 of record JAEULG010000044.1, read on the forward strand.
GCGGCGGGCGATGCGCGGCCCCGCCTGGGTGGTCACGCTGATCAACCTGGAGCGCCACGCTCCGGTCAGCGCCCGCATCCAATGGCTCGATGGCGATGTCCTGGAGGGACATGAGGTAACGCCGGGACGTGCCGGCGATGCCGCCGACCGGGTGTTCCGGGCGGGCGAAGAAGTCACGCTCGATCCCGGCGAAGTGCGCATCTACATCGACCCGGAATCAGCCCGGAAAAGGGCGGCCGCACCGAAGAGCGACTGAGGAGAAAGCGATGACCACGGTGATCAGCAAGGCCCCCGGCAGCAGCGCTGCGCCGGCGGAACTGGCGGCCGATCTGGTCAGCCAGTCGATCGTCATCCAGAACGTACAACCGCAGATCGATAATGGCCGCTGGCCGGTCAAGCGCGAGGTCGGCGACGATCTGGAGATCACCGCCGAGATCTTTCGCGACGGCCACGTCGTTCTTTCGGCGGTGATCCTGTGGCGCCGCGCCGACGAGGCGACGTGGCGGCAGTCGCCTATGACCCAAATCAACCCCGGGCTCGACCTGTGGGCAGGCAGCATCCGGCTCACCGCAAACACCACTTACGTCTATACCATCGAGGCGTGGACCGATCATTACGAGACATGGTCGGGCGAGCTGGACAAGAAGGTCGCCGACGGTCAGACGGTGACCCTCGAGCTGATCGAGGGCCGGGCGCTGATCGAGGCCGCGGCCACGCGCGCCGACGGCGATGACGGCGACCTGCTGACCGCCCTGCTGGCTTCGTTCGATCGCGCCGACGACCTGCGCCGGCACCGGCTGCTGCAGGCCGAGGACGTCAAGGCGGCGATGGGGCGCTGGCCCGACCGCTCGCAGGCAGTGCGCTATGATCGCGAGTTGAGGGTCTTTGTCGACCGCATCGAGGCGCGCTACGCCGCTTGGTACGAGATGTTCCACCGCTCGCAGGGCACGGTTCCCGGCAAGGGCGCCACCTTCGCCGACTGCGAGGAGCGGCTGCCCGAGATCCGGGCGATGGGCTTCGACGTCATCTACCTGGTGCCGATCCACCCGATCGGCCGGCTGCACCGCAAAGGCCCCAATAATTCGCTCACCGCCGGGCCGAACGATCCCGGCAGCCCCTACGCCATCGGCTCCGCCGACGGTGGCCACAAGGCGGTCAATCCCGAGCTGGGCACGCTTGCCGACTTCCGCCGTTTCGTCCGCGCCTGCCACGCGCAGGGGATGGAGGTGGCGCTCGATTTCGCCATCCAGTGCGCGCCGGACCATCCGTGGATCAAGGAACATCCGGAGTGGTTCATCTTCCGGCCGGACGGCACCATCAAGTACGCCGAGAATCCGCCGAAGAAGTATCAGGACATCGTCAACGTCAACTTCTACGGCCCGCACCAGGAAGCGCTCTGGCAGGAGCTTCTGTCCACCTTCCTCTTCTGGATCGAGCAGGGCGTGAAGATCTTCCGGGTGGACAACCCGCACACCAAGCCGGTGCCGTTCTGGGAGTGGCTGATCCGCGAGGTGCATAAGGTCGACCCCGAGGTCATCTTCCTCGCCGAGGCGTTCACCCGGCCGCGGGTGATGCAGATGCTGGCCAAGGTCGGCTTCACCCAGTCTTACACCTACTTCACCTGGCGCAACTTCAAGGGCGAGATCATCGACTACCTCACCGAGCTGACCACCTCGCCGGTGAAGGACTACATGCGCCCGAACTTCTTCCCTTCTACCCCGGACATCAACCCGCCGTTCCTGCAGACCGGTGGCCGACCGGCGCACATGATCCGCTTCGCGCTGGCGGCGACGCTGTCCTCGGTCTACGGGATGTACAACAGCTACGAACTGTGCGAGGCGACCCCCGTTCCCGGCAAGGAGGAGTTCCTCAACTCCGAGAAATACGACTACAAGGTCTGGGATTGGGACCGACCGGGCAATATCAAGGACTTCGTCACCCGCATCAACGCCATCCGCCATGCCAACCCGGCGCTGCACGAGCTCGACAACCTGCGCTTCTATCCGGCCGACGACGACAACATCCTGTTCTACGGCAAGATGACCAAGGACCGCAGCAACATGGTCTTCGTCGTCGTCAACCTCGACCCATTCGATCCGCACGTGGCCGAGCTGGAGTTCCCGCTGGAGGCGATGGGCCTCAAGCAGGGCGACACCTTCCAGGTCGAGGAGCTGCTAACCGGCCGCAAGCATCTGTGGCACGCGGCCAAGCAGGGGGTGAAGCTGGAACCCGCGGTCAACCCGGTGGAGATCTACCGCATCGGCTCCTGGGAGAAGGTGGACTTCCGCAGCCCCTGCTTCTGAGTCGTCGCCGCCGGGAAGGACCCAGCCGGAGCGGTGGGCTTCAGCCCGCCGCCGGCCCGTTGCCCGGCGGCATCGGTAGCAGCAGCAGCTTGCGGCCCCTGACCACCAGGGCGAGCTCGCCGGACCGCACCTTCAGCGCCGCCTCGCCGAACACCTGCCGGCGCCAGCCATGGAGAGCGGGGACGTCGGCATTCTCGCCGTCGGCGGCGATCGCTTCCACCTCGTCGGATGAGGCCAGCAGCCGCTGCGCCACGTCCGCTTCCTCACTCTTCAGCTTCAGCACCACCTTGAGCAGGTCGGCGACGGCGCCGACCCCGCGGGGGATTTCGCGGCGGACGTCGGTTTCCGGCCATTCCGCTTCCGGAACCGCAAGGCCGCGAGCCACCGCCGCCAGCACCTCGGCACCTGTCGCACTCTCGGCGAACTTGCGGGCGAGGCCGCGGGTGCGAGCAAGTTCGTCCGGAGTCTTCGGCGTATGGTGGGCGATCTCCAACAGTGCCTCGTCGCGCACCACCCAGGCGCGGGGGATGTCGCGCGCCTGGGCATCCCGCTCCCGCCATGCCGCCAGCTCGCGCAGCACCGCCAGCATCCGGCCATTGCCGCTGCGGCTGCGCACGCGGCGGAAGGCCTGCATCGGGGTGATCTCGTAGTTGGCGGCACTGGTGAGCTGGGCCATCTCCTCCGCCAGCCACTCGCCGCGCCCAGTGGTGCGCAGCCGCGCTGCCAGCTTGCGGTAGACGGGCAGCAGGTGGGCGACGTCGGCGATGGCGTACTCGGTCTGCCGGGCCGACAACGGGCGCAACGACCAGTCGGTGAAGCGTGAGCTCTTGTCGACACGCGCCTTTGCCAGTTTGCCGACCAGCGTCTCGTAGGATACCTGGTCGCCGAAGCCACAAACCATGGCCGCGACCTGCGTATCGAAGACCGGCTGCGGCAGCACGCCCCCCATCAGCCGATGAAAGATCTCCAGATCCTGGCGGGCGGCGTGGAACACCTTCAGAATGTGTGGCGCCTGCAGCACCTTGAACAGCGGCGCCAGGTCCATGCCGGGAGCCAGCGGATCGATCGCCACCGCCTCCTCACCACCCGCAACCTGAGCAAGACAGAGCTTCGGCCAGTAGGTGCGCTCGCGCATGAATTCGGTGTCGACCGCGATCGCGTCAGTGGCCATAAGCCGCTGACAAAAGCCCTCGAGTTCCTCGGGTTGGGTGATCAGGGTCATGGACGACAAGCTATACTGCCAGCCGCGCGCGGAAAAGGCTGAACAGGGGAACCGATGCCGTATTCTGCAACGTCCGGGTGAGGATTGGCAAACCTTGACAAAGGCCCCCCGCAATGCCCTTTACCGGCGGTGCGGATTCCAGCGCATCCGGCTCCCCATCAAGTCGAGGTTCAGCTTATGCATCCCTATCGCACCCATACCTGCGGCGCCTTGCGCCTTGCCGACGAAGGCGCCGAGATCCGCCTGTCGGGATGGGTGCACCGCAAGCGCGATCACGGGAACCTGCTGTTCATCGACGTGCGCGACCACTGGGGGATAACCCAGTGCGTCATCGACGCCGCCCACCCCAGCTTCGCCGAGGCAACGGCGGTGCGTCCGGAAAGCGTCGTCACCGTCACCGGCCGGGTGATCTGCCGCTCGCCGGAGACCATCAACCCGGCGCTGCCGACCGGCGGGATCGAGGTCGGGATCGACGTCTTCTGCGTCGAATCGCCGGCCGAGGTGCTGCCGCTGCAGGTGGCGGGCGATATCGAGTACGGCGAGGAGGTGCGTCTGCGCTACCGCTTCCTCGACCTGCGGCGCGAGCGGCTGCATAACAACATCGTGCTGCGTTCGCGGATCATCGCCTCGCTGCGCAACCGGATGCTGGCGGCCGATTTTCTCGAGTTCCAGACGCCGATCCTGACGGCCTCGTCGCCCGAGGGAGCGCGCGACTACCTTGTGCCGGCCCGCAACCACCCCGGCAGGTTCTACGCGCTGCCGCAGGCGCCGCAGCAGTTCAAGCAGCTGCTGATGGCCTCCGGCTTCGACCGCTACTTCCAGATCGCCCCGTGCTTCCGCGACGAGGACGCCCGCGCCGACCGCTCGCCCGGGGAGTTCTACCAGCTCGACTTCGAGATGGCGTTCGCCACCCAGGAGGATGTGTTCGCCGCGATCGAGCCGGTACTGGCCGGTCTGTTCGAGGAGTTCGCCGGCGAGCGCCGGGTCACGCCGCCGCCGTTTCCGCGCCTGCCGTTCGACGAGAGCTTGCTGCGCTACGGCTCGGACAAGCCCGACCTGCGCAACCCGCTGATCATCGCCGATGTCACCGAAGCGTTCCGCGGCAGCGGCTTCGGCCTGTTCGCCAAGCTGGTGGCGACCGGCGCGCTGGTGCGTGCCGTTCCCGCCCCCGGCGCCGCCGCGCGGCCGCGCGCCTTTTTCGACAAGCTCAACGAGTGGGCTCGCGAGGAAGGCATGGGCGGCCTCGGCTACATCGTCCGCGATGGCGACGCGGCCAAGGGGCCCATAGCCAAGAACCTGGAGCCGGAGCGCACCGCAGACGTGTTCGCCGCGGCAGGGATATCGCCGGGGGACGCAGTGTTCCTCGTCTGCCAGCCGAAGGCGAAGGCGGAGAAGTTCGCCGGGCTGGTCCGCGAGCGGCTGTGCGACCTGCTGGAGCTGCGTGAGAAGAATGCTTTCCGCTTCTGCTGGATCGTCGATTTTCCAATGTACGAGCGCAACGAGGAGACCGGACTGATCGAGTTCAGCCACAACCCCTTTTCGATGCCGCAGGGCGGCATGCGCGCTCTGCTGGAGGACGACCCGCTAGCCATCAAGGCGTTCCAGTACGACATCGTCTGCAACGGCGTCGAGCTGTCGTCGGGGGCGATCCGCAACCATCGCCCCGACATCATGCTCAAGGCGTTCGCCATTGCCGGCTACGGCGAGGACGAGGTGCGCAAGCGCTTCGGTGGCCTGTTCCACGCCTTCGAGTTCGGCGCGCCGCCGCACGGCGGCTCGGCGCCGGGAATAGACCGGATGGTGATGCTGCTCGCCGACGAGCCGAACATCCGCGAGGTCATCGCCTTCCCGATGAACCAGCGGGCCGAGGATCTGCTGATGGGCGCTCCGGCGGAGGTCGAGCCGCGGCGGCTGAAGGAACTGCACATCCGCCTCGACCTGCCGGCCAAGAAGGCGGGGACGCCAGCAGCCTGACCGGGCGCGTTGTCCCCGTCCAGGGCCGCCTGTCCAGGGTGCCCGATGCGGATGCCTCGGGCGCCCCTCGCCGGGCATTACTGGATCAGCGGATCCGGCATCTCGTCGAGGGCCCGGTAAACCGCTCCCTCGATCTTGTCGGCAGTCTGGGTGCTGTCGAGGACATCCTTGCCGATGCCGCGCCACAGCACGCCCCGCGTCTTCGCATTGAGGAAGACGATCCGGAACGTCTCCTCCGGTTTGCGGTAGCTCTCCATGTCGTCATAGGCTTCCGTCTGCGATTCGGTGACGCCCTCGGAACTGCCGACGCTGATGCCAAAGCCCTCGACGCCGAGGGGACCCGGGTCGGAGCGGTTGCGATCGATGTAGGCATTGCTGAAGGCGACGAGGAAGTCCGCCGGCTGCCCCTGCTGATAGCCCTTCTGCGCGAGATCGTCGTTGACCGCCTGCTCCACCTCGTAGCGGGTCGAGGACGCCATCGTCGGATCGTAGCCGAGGCGGTACTGCACCATCTCTTCCGGCGTCAGCCAGCGGTAATTGCGGTGGTCAGAGGTCACGACGGGAGCCTCCTCCGCGTAGACATTGGCCGTGGTCTGGTTGGCGATTGCCACGTCCTCAGACGTCAGCTTGGGCGACTTCTGGCACCCGCCCAGCATCGCCACCGCCACCAGCCCCGCCAGGACACCGCTCACCGCACGCATTTTTCCCTCCGCTTTGGCCGACGCCGGACGCATCGGTCGTGGTCGAGGCCGCGCAGTTGCACCGGACCCGCAAACCCCGCATGCAGACGCAAACAGGTACGCGCACGGACAGCCGCTTGGCTCCGTCGCGCGCAGCCCTTACGCCAGCATTTCCCGATTGTCCAGCTACCGCCGCTGCTTCGGGCGCGGACCTCTCACAACCGTCGCCTCAGAACCCCCACTCCACCCGTTCGGGGTGCCGCTGCTCCTCGGGAATTGGCTCAACCTTCATCCGCCGGTACTCGACCATGATGCGATCGTACGTGCCATCGGCCCTGATCTGCGCGAAGGCCGATCGCCAGCGGTCGGTCTCGGCCTGGGAGACATCGCGGGATGCCGCGAAGTAGATGGGTGAACGGCGGACAAGTGCGCCGATGTTGAGCATCGTTGCGTCACCGCCGATCTCACGCCAGCTGAACAGCACCATCAGCCGCGGCGCCAGCCAAGCGTCGATGCGCCGGTCGCGCAGCTTCATGGCGTTGACCCATTCCTCGCTTGCTGGCTCGATACGTGTGAACGCGTGCTCGCGCAGCAGGGCTTCCGCGCCGCTGGTCCGCAGCACGCCGGTGGGCCGGTCCTTGACGCGGTCGAGGCTGCTGACATCGACGCCGGCGCCGCCGACCAGCACCAGATCATCGGTGACGATCTCGACCATCCAGTTATAGAGCGGTTCGCGCTCCGGCGAGCGGGTGAGCGCGAGGATGCCGATGTTGGGCCCGGCCTTGGCCAGCTCCTGTGCATGCGTCCAGCCCATGAACTCGATGTCGCCGGAATGGCCGATGCGATGCGCCATCTCGCGGACCGCCCGGTAGACGATGCCGCGCGGCTCGCCGATCTCGGAGACGGTGGGGGGCGGTTGGTGATAGGTGAACGGCGGCAATTCTGCCGCCAGCAGGCGGAGCTCGGCGGCCAGGGCCGATGGCACCATGGCGCCGACCAGGATCAGCCCCAACGCTGCCCGGATGATCGCATTTCTCATCGCGCGCATTCCTCCCCAACGAAGCGGGACGGGACTGCCACGAAGCTGCTCATGACAGCCTCAGCAGCAGCACATCGCAGGGCAGGTGGTGAATGATGCCGTCGATCGCCGACGGCATGAAGAGTGCCAGCCCGTGGCGATGATGGGCTCCGCACACCAGCAGGTCGACCGATAGCTCGTGCGCGGTGCGGACGATCTGGCGAGGGATGGAGCCTGACGCCGCTACCGAGATGCCGACCTCGGCTTCGCCCAGATGCCCCGCGATCTCCTGGAGAAATTGCTCCGCCTGCACGATCAGCCGGTCGTCGGTGGAGAATGGCACCGGCTGCGGCTCGGTCTGGCTGCCACCGCCGGTCGCAGCTGCGTTCTTGCCGCCAGCACCGAGCCCGAAGAGCGGGACGTCGACCTCGCCGCCGCTGGTGAGCGCCCGCTGATCGACGACGTGCATCAGCGTCAGCCGGGCGCCGTGGCGCTGGGCGATGGCGAGGCCACGGGCGGCCAGCGCCGCGGCATCGTCCGTCTGATCGACCGCGGCCATGACGTGACGGTATAAGCCCATGCGCTCACCTCCGGTCAAGTGCCTGCCGTGTGCGGCATGGCAATCAGAACGCTCCGAACGTCAGGCCCAGCAGGATGACGACTATGGTCGCGCAGGCGGTGATCACGCTGCTGACAACGAAGATGTCGAGGAACGACTGCCTGTGGTTGAGGCCGCAGATGGCCAGCAGGGTGATGACGGCGCCGTTGTGCGGCAGGGTGTCGAAGCTGCCGCAGGCCATCGCCGCGACCCGGTGCAGCAGGTCGACGCTGATCCCATAATTATGGGCCGCCGCCACCAGTTGCTCGCCGATCGCCGAGAGGGCGATCGAGAGGCCGCCGGAAGCGGAGCCGGTAATGCCGGCGAGCGAGCTGACCGAGATGAACGTGAGCCACACCGGATTGGTGGTGATGTGGGTCATCGCCTCGCGGACGATGATGAATGCCGGCAGCGAGGCGATGACGTTGCCGTAGCCCACCTCCGAAGCGGTGTTGAAGATCGGCAGCATCGAGCCAAAGGTGCCCTTGTTGATCGTATCGACAAGGTTGGCGAACCGCGACCAGTTGATGGCGATGCAGACGATGCAGGCGATGATCAGCGCGACGATGATCGCCCACAGGCCGAGGACCGCCGACAGCTTGGTCGCGCCGAACTTGGGCTGCGCCAGGAAGTCGGTATCGGATGCCGGCAGCACGTAGTTCGACATCACGTAGTTCAGGGCAATGACGACGAGGATCGGCGTCAACGCGATGAGGAACGACGGCGCATTGTCGTGCGCCGTCGGCACCGCGGTGGCGTCGTCATGATCGCCGTAGCCTTCGCCGCGGTTGTTGGCAGCTCGCGCCCGCCAGTTCAGCCACAGCATGCCGACGCCGAACTCGAGCAGACCGCCGATGATGCCGAGCCCCGGCGCCGCCCCGGTGGTCGTGCCGAAGAACGGCGCCGGAATGGCGTTCTGGATGGCCGGAGTATAGGGCAGTGCGGTCATCGTGAAGGTGAATGAGCCGAGCGCGATGGCCCCCGGCAGCAGCCGCTTCGGCGTGTTTGACGTCCGTAGCAACGCGGCGCCGATGGGATAGACCGCAAACGCGACGACGAACAGCGATACGCCGCCGTAGGTGAGGATGGCACAGGCGAGGACGACGGCGAGCAGCGCCTGATGGGCACCGACCTTCCGGGCAATCGTTTCGGCGATTACCCGGGCGGAGCCTGAGTCATCCATCAGCTTGCCAAAGATCGCCCCGAGCAGAAACAGCGGGAAGAATTTCGCCAGATACTTTCCCAGCTCGACCATGAACACTTGCGTGTAAGTGCCGAGGAGGGGTGAATCCAACCCGCTGAACAAGACGGCCAACGTCGCACAGATCGGCGCAAGGATCAAAACATTGATCCCTCGGTATGCCAGATACATCAGCAACGCGAGGGAGAAGACGATACCGACGACACCGATCATTGGCTCAAGCCTCGCCTAGTGTTGCAGCCGCGGTTCCGAAGCAAGGAAGACGACTGTGCAGCGCGCCATATCCGCGCCCACGGGGCGTAGAGTCCTGGCGGCGGCGCTTCAGCGCTTCCGGGTTCGCCACTGCCAACGACTCGTTGGCAGCAAATCCAGTCCTGTTGAGTCCGCGCGAACACCGCCGACAGGCGGCTTCCGTGGAGGTCTCCCTGAGTCGTTCTTACGACTTATTTCAGTTCTCTTTACCTGAAGCCGGTCGGGCGGAAAAGAGTCTTGTTGGTCAGTGTTCGCTCAAGGCCGCGGGGCTGGCGGCGGCGCCAGCAACTCGCGAGTCGCCTGGCCGATCAGCCGCCGCAGCCGGCCGTCGTCCAGCCCCTCGCTGCGCCCAACCCGGCCGTCCACCCGCACCAGCGCCTGCTCGCCATCGCAGAAGCAAGCAACCAGCGTTACCTCGCCGCCCGGCAATGGCTCGCCGCCCAGCGGACTGGCGCAGGCATCACCGCCACCGGTGCCGTTGAAGACGTAAACGAGGCGCAGGCGGGCCACGTCATCGCCCGGCCCCGGACGGACGAGCGGTGGCGTCGCCGTCCAGGTGACCGCGCGTCGTGCGGCGTCGTAAACCACCTCCGCCACCGCCTCGTCGGAAGCGAACGCCGGCCGGCCGTAGACGATCACCGGCAGGAGACCAGCGCCTTGCGCAATTGCCCACGGATCCTCGATGCGGCGCGATACCACCGTCGTCGGGGTATCCTTGCAGCCGACGAGGCCCGCAACGGTGGCAACCGCCCCGGTAATGACGATCGCCAGGGCCATTCGCAGCGAGAACATCGGCAGCGCCTTGTGAGCAGCAGTAGCTTCGTCGATCATCGTCCGGGACAGCTGCGAAATCCAGGCGTCCGCCGCCGGTGCGGGAATAAAGCGATGCCAAGCGAGTTCAGTACCCTCGATCTACTGGCAATCAGCACCTTTTTTATCGCGTGGTTTGGCTATCAGCTGCTCTTCGACGGCCGCCTGCGCCGCAGCTACTCGCTGAACTCGCAGATGCTGGTGCTGCGGCGGCGATGGATGCTGCGGCTGCTCCACCGCGACAACCGCATCGTCGATTCGACGCTGGTTGGGCACACCATCCACAGCGCCGCGTTCTTTGCCTCGACGACGATGCTGGTGCTCGCCGGGCTGATCGGCGTGCTGGGGTCCGCCGATCGGGTGTACGGCGCCATCACCAACATCTCGGCGCTGCTCGGCGGCGGCCAGCCGCTGTTTGAGTGGAAGCTCGTGCTGCTGATCGGCGTCTTCATCTATGCGTTCTTCAAGTTCACCTGGGCGTTGCGGCAGTTTAACTACTTCTGCGCGGTCATCGGCAGCGCGCCGGACGCCCCGGAAGATCCGGCCGAGGCGTTGGTTTGGGCGCGGCGCATGGAAGCGGTGCTCACACACGCGGTGAACGAACTGAACTCCGGCGTACGTGCCTACTATTTCGCCTTCGCGGGGCTGGCGTGGTTCATCCATCCCCTCGCCTTCATCGCGGCGACGCTGCTGATGATCCTGGTGCTCGCCCGCCGGCAACTGGGCTCGCCGACAGTGCGGGCGGTGCGCGAGCACGCCAAGGCACTCAGCCGGGACGACGGGAAAGAAGAGTAAGGCGACGGGGTCATGCCGCCGTTGTCATCGCCGAAAGCCTGGTTCATCCCTACATGGGCGGGATGGCGGGAGGCGTGATACCAGCGGCCGGCGCGCCGCGAAGCAACGGAGGGACCGGGGTGCACGATCAGCGACAATACCGGCGAGGGCTGGCGGGGCGGGCGGCGCGGCGGCTGCTGCTCGCTGCCTTCCTCGCGACCACCTCCGCGGCGATCCCGGCAGCTGCCCAGGAGTTTCGCAGCGAAGACGGACCGTTCCGGGTGGTGACGGTGGCGACCGGCTTCGAGCACCCGTGGGGCCTCGCGTTCCTGCCCGATGACCGGATGTTGGTCACCGAGCGTCCCGGCCGGCTGCGTATCGTCCGCCCGGACGGCGTCCTTTCCGATCCGGTGAAGGGTGTTCCCGCGGTCTACGCGGTCGGCCAGGGCGGCCTTCTCGATGTCGCCGTCGATCCCGATTTCGTCGGCAACCGCCTCATCTACCTGTCCTACGCCGAGCCGGACGGCGACGTCGCCGGTACCGCGGTGGCACGCGCCCGCCTCGTCGAGACCGAGGAGGGCGCCCGGCTCGACGGCCTCCAGGTGATCTTCCGCCAGCAGCCGAAGGTCGGCGGTTCCTACCACTGGGGCTCCAGGCTGGTGCTGATGCCTGATGGCACGCTGTTCGTCACCTTGGGCGAGCGCAACCAGCGCGACCGGGCGCAGCGGCCGGATGAGGATCTCGGTAAGCTGGTCCGCATCAAGCCGGACGGTACGATCCCGAAGGACAACCCGTTCGTCGGACGGCGCGATACCCGCCCGGAGATCTGGTCGCTCGGCCATCGCAACATCCAGGGCGCCGCCATCAACCCTGCGACCGGTGCGCTATGGACGATCGAGCATGGCGCCCGCGGCGGCGATGAGATCAACATCCCCGAGGGCGGCAAGAACTACGGCTGGCCGATCATCACCTACGGCCGCGACTACACGATGCTGCCAATCGGCGAAGGCACGGAAAAGCCCGGGCTGGAGCAACCGATCTACTATTGGGACCCCTCGATCGCGCCGTCGGGCATGGCCTTCTATACGGGATCAGCGTTCCCGGCGTGGCGGGATAACCTGTTCGTCGGCGCTCTCGCGGCGCAGGCGCTGGTTCGCCTGAAGTTGGAGGGCAACACCATCACCCATGAAGAGCGGCTGCTCGGCGATCTCGAAGAGCGCATCCGCGACGTTCGCCAGGGCCCTGACGGCAAGCTGTGGCTGCTGACCGACAACGACGACGGCCGCATCCTGCGCATCGATCCGGCGACCTGACCGCTGCCGGCCTTGGTGTCGCCTTCCCCGGGCCCCCGAACCGGGCTGGACGGCGACACCCGGGAGTTGTAGGAGCCGCGCGCTGTTGGAACCGGCGATCGCTCAAAACCCGCCGCTCGGAAAACTGGGATCCCCACCCGCTGATGCCTTCCCCTCCCCTCATTGTTGCAGCGCCGGACGCGGGCGCAACCGCCTCGCCGTCCCTCGTCGCTCGCCGCGCCATCTTCTTCGCCCTGGTCGGCGCGACCATGCTGGTCGCCTGCGCGGCTTTTGCGACAGCCTTTCTGAAGGACGGGCTGACCGCGATCGAGATTGCCCTGCTCGTGCTGTTCGCCGCCAACCTGCCGTGGCTCACCATCGGTTTGTGGAATTCGCTCTTCGGGTGGGCGCTGTTGCGGCGCGCGGATGGTGGCTTGACGGGGATCGTGCCGCTGGCCGGCCCGGACCACCCGCCGCCACTCGCCGGGGGGGTCGCGCTGGTGATGCCGGTGCACGACGAGGATCCGCAGGCGGTGCTGTCGGCGTTGCGGGTGACGCTCGCGAGCCTCGATGCCACCGGACGGTCGGCACGCTTCGATGTCTTCGTGCTCAGCGACACCCGTGACGATGCGATTGCCGCCGCCGAGGAGCGGCTGTTTGCTGGCTTAAAGCGTGCCGATCCCCGGCCCGAACGCCTGCATTACCGCCGGCGCCGCACAAACACCGGCTTCAAGGCCGGCAATATCCGTGACTTCTGCGAGCGCTGGGGCTCCGGCTATGGGCTGATGATCGTACTCGACGCCGACAGCGTGATGAGTGGTGCGGCGATCTTGCGCCTGGTCGGGCTGATGCAGGCGAACCCGCGCCTCGGCATCCTGCAGACTCTCGTCACCGGCCTGCCGTCGGCCAGCGCCTTTACCCGCATCTTCCAGTTCGGCATGCGCCACGGCATGCGCGTCTATACCGCCGGCAGCGCCTGGTGGCAGGGCGATGCCGGCCCCTACTGGGGTCACAACGCCATCATCCGCCTCGCGCCGTTCATCCGGCACTGCCATCTGCCGGACGTTCCCGGCGAGCCGCCGCTCGGCGGCCCGGTGCTCAGCCACGACCAGATCGAGGCGGTGCTGATGCGCAAGGCCGGCTGGGAGGTGCGGGTGCTGCCGGTCGAAGACGGCAGCTACGAAGCCAACCCGCCGACTCTGCCCGACTTTACCAAGCGCGACCTGCGCTGGTGCCACGGCAACATGCAGTACACCCGGCTCCTGGGCATCGCCGGTCGGAACCGGATGGGCCGCCTGCAAATGATCCTCGCCATCCTGATGTACACCTCGGCGCCCTGCTGGCTCGCCTTCTGCCTGCTGGGGCTGGCCCAGGCGGCGGCTGCTCCGCTGGGCCTG
>JAEULG010000058.1 GCA_016793875.1 Rhodospirillales bacterium
TGGGTCGTCCGCGCGCATGTGAAGGGCCGCGAGCTGGGCCTGCGCATCGTCGTCGGCTGCCGGCTCGACCTCGTCGACGGGACCTCGCTGCTGGCCTGGCCGACCGACCGGCCGGCCTATGCCCGGCTGAGCAGCCTGCTGACCCTGGGCAAGCGGCGGGCCGCCAAGGCGAAGTGCCGGCTGACGCTGGACGACCTCACGGCGCATGGCGACGGGCTGCTGCTGGCCTTGGCCGACGCCGTGCCTGGCGATGCGGCCCTGCCGGCGCGGCTGGCCATGCTGCGCGAGCGCTGGCCGGAGCGGCTGTGGCTGGCGATCCGCCACGGTTTTTGCGGCGACGACATGGCAAGGCTGGCGGCACTGGCCGAGGTGGCGCGGGGGGCGGGCGTGCCGTTGCTCGCCACCAACGACGTGCACTACCACGTGCCGGAGCGCCGGCCGCTGCAGGACGTCGTCACCTGCATCCGCGAGAAGTGCCGGCTGGACGAGGCCGGGGCGCGGCTGTTCGCCAATGCCGAGCGCCACCTCAAGGCGCCAGCCGAGATGGCGCGGCTGCTCGCCCCCTGGCCGGAGGCGCTGGCGGCGTCGCTGGAGATCGTCGCCCGCTGCCGCTTCTCGCTGGACGAGCTGGCCTACGACTATCCGGTGCAGGACTCCTACGACGGCCGCACGCCGCAGCAGGAGCTGGAGCGGCGCACCTGGCTCGGCGCCGCGTGGCGCTACGGCAAGGTGCCGGAGACGGTCGAGGAGACGCTGCGCCACGAGCTCGCGCTGATCGCCGAGCTGCGCTACGCGCCCTATTTCCTCACCGTCCACGACATCGTCAGCTACGCCCGCTCGCGCGGCATCCTCTGCCTGGGCCGCGGCTCGGCCGCCAACTCGGCGGTCTGCTACGTGCTGGGCGTCACCGCCGTCGATCCGGCCCGGGTCGACCTGCTGTTCGAGCGCTTCGTCTCGGCCGAGCGCAACGAGCCGCCCGACATCGACGTCGACTTCGAGCACGGCCGCCGCGAGGAGGTGATCCAGCACATCTACAGCACCTACGGCCGCGACCACGCGGCGCTGGCGGCCACGGTGATCCGCTACCGCGCGAAGAGTGCGATCCGCGAGGTCGGCAAGGTGATGGGCCTGTCGGCCGACGCCCAGGACGCGATGAGCCGGACCGTCTGGGGCTGTGGCAAGGAGGGTCTGCGCAGCGACTGGATCCGCCAGGCCGGCCTCGACCCGGCCGACCCGCTGATCCGGCGGACGCTGCAGCTGGCGCAGGAGCTGATCGATTTTCCGCGCCACCTCAGCCAGCACGTCGGCGGCTTCGTCATCGCCCGCAGCCCGCTGCGCGAGCTGGTCCCGATCGAGAACGCGGCGATGCCCGACCGCACCGTCGTCGAGTGGGACAAGGACGACCTCGAAGCCCTCAGGATGCTGAAGATCGACGTGCTGGCGCTGGGCATGCTGACCTGCATCCGCAACGCCTTCGACCTCCTGCGCAGCCACTACGGCGTCGACCTCGACCTCGCGAAGGTGCCGCCCGAGGACCCGGCGGTCTACGAGATGCTGTCGGACGCCGACTCGATCGGCGTCTTCCAGGTCGAGAGCCGGGCGCAGATGTCGATGCTGCCGCGGCTGAAGCCGCGCTGCTTCTACGACCTCGTCATCGAGGTGGCGATCGTCCGCCCGGGGCCGATCCAGGGCGACATGGTCCATCCCTACCTGCGCCGCCGCGAGGGCAAGGAGCCGGTCGTCTATCCCAAGCCGGAGTTCGAGAAGGTGCTGGGCAAGACGCTGGGGGTGCCGCTGTTCCAGGAACAGGCGATGGCGGTTGCCATTCACTGTGCCGGCTTCACCCCGGCCGAGGCCGACCAGCTGCGCCGATCAATGGCGACCTTCAAGTTCACCGGCGGCGTCGTCCACTTCCGCGACAAGCTGATCGGCGGGATGATCGCCAATGGCTACGATCCGGCGTTCGCCCGGCGCACCTTCCGCCAACTGGAGGGCTTTGGCTCCTACGGCTTTCCGATGAGCCATGCCGCCAGCTTCGCGCTGCTCGCCTATGCGTCCAGCTGGATGAAGCATCACCATCCCGAGGTATTTCTCGCCGCCATCCTCAACAGCCAGCCGATGGGCTTCTATGCGCCGGCCCAACTGGTCGGCTGCGCCCGCCGCCATGGCGTCGTGGTGCACCCCATCGACGTCAACCACAGCCGCTGGGATTGTACGCTGGAGCCCCTCCCGAACGGCGACCTTGCCGTGCGGCTGGGGCTGCGGATGGTCAGGGGGCTGGCCGATAAGGATGCGGCCCGGCTGGTCGGCGCCCGCGATGTCCCTTACGCCGGGATCGCCGGGCTGCAGCGGCGCGCCGGCCTCGGCAGCCGCGCCCTGCGTTGCCTCGCCGATGCCGATGCCTATCGCTCGCTCGCCCCGTCGCGGCGCGCGGCGGCCTGGGCGATCCGGGCGCTGCGCGAGGCGCCGCTGCCGCTGTTCACCGCCGCCGATGGGCGCGAGGGCACCCCCGCTGCCGAGATCGTCGAGCCGCAGGTGGCCCTGCCGCCAGCGCCGGCCGGCGGCGAGGTGGTCGACGACTTCGCGGCGACCGGGCTCAGCCTGCGCGCCCATCCGCTGGCCTTCCTGCGCGCAGCGCTGAGCCGGCGCGGCGTCCTCGCGGCCGCCGGCCTCGAGCAGGCGGCAGACGGCCAGCGCGTCCGGGTGGCCGGCCTGGTTCTGGTCCGCCAGCGACCGGGCTCAGCGAAAGGCGTGCTGTTCATCACCCTCGAGGACGAGACCGGGCCGGCCAACCTGATCGTCTGGCCGGCGCTGTTCGAGCGCTACCGCCGCGTCGTGCTGTCTGCCGGGATGCTCGGCTGCGAGGGCAGGCTGCAGCGCGAGGGAGGGGTGATCCATGTCATCGCCGCGCGCCTGCTCGACCTCACCGCTGCCCTGCACCGCATCGGTCGCCGCCAGCATTTCCCGGTGCCCCCCGGCCGCGGGGATGCCGCCCGCGGCGGCAGCCCCGATCCCCGCGATGCACCCCGCGACCCGAGGCCGTCTGGCCCGCCCCCTCGTGACATCTACATCCGCGACCTGCACATCGACCGCCCGCTCCCCCTCAAGCCACGAAATTTCCGGTAGCATCGCTCCTGCATTCCTCCGGCCAGCCTGACCGCGAGCGCATGGCGAAAAAATGCTACAAGCGGGATGACATCCGGCACCTCTCCGCGGGACAACCGGCTGCGGGCGGAACCGTGTCCGCCAGAACAAGTTCCTATGCGAGCCCCTTGCCCGTTGCCGTGGGCCGACGACTGAGTACCGAATGGCGCATCCAAATGTTTTGAACAGGAGGCCACCCATGTACATCCGCCTCGGTTACGAGCTGATCTATGACTGTCCGCAACCGACGCCGATGATCCTGACGCTGAATGTTCACTACACGCGCGTTTCCGACCTTGTCGTCCCTGACCATCTGAGGACTGATCCTTCCATCCCCTTGGCCGCCTACCGCGACGGCTTCGGTAACTGGTGCACCCGGATCGTCGCTCCCACGGGACGCATCCGGCTCTTTACCGATGCCGTCGTCCGTGACAGCGGCCAAGCCGATGTTATCGTTCCCGATGCGCTGCAGCACCTCGTTCAGGATCTTCCGGAGGAAACCCTCGTCTATCTCCTCGGCAGCCGCTACTGCGAAACCGACCGGCTGTCCGAGACCGCGTGGTCGTTGTTCGGAACGACGCCTCTGGGCTGGCCGCGGGTGCAGGCGATCTGCGACTTCGTCCATCGCCATATCGCCTTCGGCTACGAGCATGCGCGGGCGACGAAGACGGCGATGGAAGCGTTCAACGAAGGCAAGGGCGTCTGCCGCGACTACGCCCATCTGGCGATCGCCTTCTGCCGATGCCTCAACATCCCGGCCCGCTACTGCACCGGCTATCTTGGCGACATCGGCGTGCCGCCGGTGGACGAACCAATGGATTTCTCCGCTTGGTTCGAGGTCTTCCTCGGCGGGCACTGGTACACCTTCGATGCACGGAACAACGTCCCCCGCATCGGCCGGGTGCTGATCGCGCGCGGCCGCGACGCTTCCGACGTGGCGATCAGCAGCACCTTCGGTCCGAACACTCTCGCCAGCTTCAAGGTTTGGACCGATGAGGTGGATGCGGATCAGCTCACCACTGACGGCTCGCTCCGCCGGTAGGCCGCGGCCAGCCGCGCCGCCCAGCCGGCGCATTCCTCCGCCGTTCGCAACTGATCCTGGCGGATCTCGATGAGCACATGCGCCAGCCCCCGCCGCTCGCCATGCACCGGCAGCGTGTAGTCGGTGCTGTCATCGACGCTATAGGGCTGGTTGTGGCCGACGATGATCTCGCGGTCGGCCGCGAGCGCGTCGATGAAGAGCAACGCCAGCCGGGGGTCCCGCCCGTAAGCGAATCCGGCCTGCCAGGGACGGCTGCAGCCATTCAGCACCGGCGTGAAGCTGTGGACGCTGAGCAGCGCGCTCGGCCGGCCGGCGGCCAAGCGTTGATCAAGCACTTCGGTGATGGCGCGATGGTAGGGATGAAACAATGTTGTCGCTCGGATCAGGCGGTCGGCGCCGCTGACCGCCTGATTGCCGGGCACGACCATGCTGGCGCTCGCCTCTGCAACCGACTCCGCGCTGTTCAGCGGCCGGTTGCAGTCGATCACCAGGCGGGAGTAGCCGCTCGCCACCAACGGCGCATCGAGATGCTGCGCAAGCCGCCGCGCCACTTCTGCTGCGCCCGGGTCCCAGGCGATGTGCGTTGCAAGCTGAGCTTGGTTCAGCCCAAGCTCGGCAAGGCTGCGGGGAACCCGATTCGAGGCGTGATCGCAGACGACGACGGCGCTGCCGGTGCCACCGGCGTGGACAACGGTGAACGCCGGAGGCTCGTCCATGGCGAGCAGGGGGGCGCCTTCCGGCATCACGTGACTGTCCTCCGCAGATCGGGTTCCTGATGAAGGCCGCTCGTGAGGTAGCGGCTACCGGCGGCGCCGGGGCCACTCGAAGTCACAGAAACCCGCAGCCGCTCGGTGAGCCGACTCCCTATACCGCCGTGCGCCAGCAGGGCGATATGCGGAAGTCGGCGTGCGGTGGGTTTGCTTGGTCACTACGCTACGGCTTCGACCGAGGTCCTCCGGCAGCCCCAAGTATCGCCTGCGAGCGGCAGGCGGACAGGACATCACGAGCAGTTGCCCGGGACCGAGACAGGCCCCGATCGGCGCGAGCATCGTCAGGTGACAGCCGAGACGCCTAGCGCGAACTCCACTGCGGCATCTGGACCAGGCGGCGGAGGGAGCCCGTCATTCTGCGCTTGCGGGACGCGGGTTCCTGCACCTTCAGCGACGGCTGGGCGAGGCGCGTGTCGTAGATGCTGACCCGCGGGTCCTGGCGCAATCTGTCGAACTCCCGGTCGAACTC
Organism: Rhodospirillales bacterium; assembly: GCA_016793875.1. Lineage (GTDB taxonomy): Bacteria > Pseudomonadota > Alphaproteobacteria > Rhodospirillales > Defluviicoccaceae > Defluviicoccus. The sequence goes on from JAEULG010000058.1 coordinate 5,426, forward strand.
GCCC
>JAEULG010000068.1 GCA_016793875.1 Rhodospirillales bacterium
TTGATCTTGGTGAGCTGCGGCGAGAAATCCGTATCCTTGGTTCCGAATGTCTCGATCGTTGCGATCTTCACGCCCATCTTTTCCAGCGCCGCCTTGAAGACGTCGGCGCCGGACTTGGTGTAGGCATCGTCGTTGGAATACATCAGCGCGACGGTATCGAACCCATATTTCGCGCGCGCCCGCTGCAGGGTCACCGGCAGGACGTCGGCCTCGGGCAGCGAGGTGCGGAAGACCCAGGGGCCGATATCGGTGATTCCGGTCGCCGTATTGGAGGTGCCGATGATCGGGGTCTTGCGGTCGTTGGCGAATGGGCCGGCGGCGAACATCTGGTTGGACAGGGTGGGGCCCAGCACGGCGACGACGTGGTCGAGGCCGATCAGCTTCTTGACCGCATTGATCGCCTGCTCCTTGGTGCCGGCGGCGTCCTCGAACAGCAGGTCGAGGGGGCGGCCGTCGATCACGCCGCCCTTGGCGTTGAGCTCCTGCGCGGCAAGCTCGAACCCCTGGCGGATGGCGATGCCATACTTCGCCGTCGGTCCGGTGAGATCCTCGACGGCGCCGATCTTTACAGGTTCTGCGGCCGACGCTGCCAGCGACAGAAGCGCGACGACGGCGATCGTCATCGCTAAGAGAAATCGCCTCGACATGTTCTTCTCTTATGCTTTCGCCCAGCTCGCTCCGACGAGCGATGCTGTTTCCCAGAATGCGGGGAAGCCACCTGCGACTTCTTGCTATAGCGAACTTCTACCCAATTGCCGCGGACCTTATGCGACCCAGCGGAGGCGTGTCCAGCCTGCTCGGAGCCTGAGCGAAATTAGATAGAGGTGCTGGAATCGCCCATGGATTTCCGGCTTCGATGCCTGCGCTGACGGCCAGCGCCAGCGTTCAATCCGATCCGCCGTGGCGCTCTCCGACCGGCTCTGCCAGCCACGCCCGCAGCGGCGCTTCCAGCCCGTCGAACGGTTGCCAGCCGGAGGTCAGGGCGGCGAGCTCGCGGTCGCGCTGCAGGACGACCGTGGGAAAGCCGCCGATGCCGAGGCCCTGGGTGAGGCGGAAGTCGGCACGGGTCGCTTCCTCGATCTCCGGTGCCCGGAAGACGGCGCGGAAGTCGTCCGGATCGGCAAACGCTGCGGCCGCCTCCGTCAGCACGTCCTCGGCGGTGACGTCGCGGTTCTCCGCGTAGAAGGCCCGATGCACGGCGGCGAGGTAGGCCAGCGTGGCATCGGGGGCGAGATTGCGCATGGCGACGACGGCGCGGCAGGCAGGCTCGGTATCGTAGACGAACTCGTCGCGCCGGAAGAAGGCGAAGTCAAACGGCTGGCCGGTCTGCGCCGCCACTTCCTCCCAGTGGTGGCGGACATAGGTACGCGAACGCTCGTCCATCGGCCGCGTCGTGAAGGCGCGCAGGCCGCCGGCGCAGAAGCGGATCGGAGCCTCCCCGGCGCAGGCATCGGCGATGGCGGCGATGACCGGAGAGAACCCCCAGCACCACGAGCACATCGGGTCGGCGAAGTAGAGGATGCGGCGGACGGCGGGCTGCTCGCTCATATCGTTCTCCAACCCCTGCGTTCCGTCAGTCGAGGACGGAGTAGCCACGGCCGCGCAGGCAGTTGCGGACGATCTTGTCCTTCTTGCCGGCGCCGCGGGCGCCCCCGCCGATCGCCCCCGAGGTCCCGCCGCCAGCGGCACCCACGGCAGCGCCCATTCCCGGATTGCCGGTCACCGCGCCGATGGCGGCGCCAATTGCCGCGCCGGCGGCGCCGCCGAACAGCCCGCCGCCGGCAGCGTTGCCGGCGACGCTGACCTCGTCGGCGTACTGCCGGCAGTCGGCAAGATCCGACTGGTAGCGCGCCGCATCGACGCCGCGGGTATCGATGATGGGATCCGAGGCGCACGCTGCCAGCGCCGATGCCAGCACGAGGGCCGGCAATCGCTGCCAAGCGCCGCTATGACACTGCCGGATGGTGGTCATCGGGGATGCCCGCCGCCAGCCGCGCCCTCATCCGCGACAGCCGCAGCCGCTCGCTGGCCGAGCGGAGCTGGCCGCACGCCGCCATGATGTCGCGGCCGCGCGGCGTGCGCAGCGGCGCGGTGTAGCCGGCCGCGTTGAGGATCTCGGCAAACCGTCGCATGGCCTCGTCGGTGGAGCACTCGTAGGGCGCCCCCGGCCAGGGATTGAACGGAATGAGGTTGAACTTCGCCGGGATGCCGGCGATGAGCCGGGCCAGCGCCCGCGCATCGGCCGGCGAATCGTTGATGCCCTTCAGCATGACGTACTCGAAGGTGATCCGCCGGGCGTTGTCGGCGCCGGGGTAGGTGCGGCACGCCTGCAGCAGCTCGTCGATCGGATACTTCCGGTTGATCGGCACCAGCACGTCGCGCAGCTCGTCGGTCACCGCGTGCAGGCTGATGGCCAGCTTGACACCGAGTTCGGCGCCGACCCGGCCGATCATCGGCACGACGCCGGAGGTGGACAGAGTTATGCGGCGCCGCGAGATGGCGATGCCTTCCGGGTCCATGATGATGCGCAGCGCTGCGGCGATGTTATCGTAGTTGAACAGCGGCTCACCCATGCCCATCAGCACGATGTTGGACAGCAGCCGTTCGCCGCGCGGCGACGGCCATTCGCCGTAGGCGTCGCGGGCAACGAGGAACTGGCCGACGATCTCGCCGGCGGAAAGGTTGCGGACCAGCCGCTGGGTGCCGGTGTGGCAGAACCTGCAGGTCAGGGTGCAGCCGACCTGGGAGGAGACGCAGAGTGCGCCGCGGTCCTCCTCGGGGATGAACACCGTCTCCGCTTGGTTGCCATCGGTGAAGCGCAGCAGCCACTTGCGGGTGCCGTCGGCCGAGCGCTGCTCACTGCCGATCGCCGGCCGCTCCAGCGTGAACTCTGCGTCGAGCCGCTGGCGAAGCTCCTTCGACAGCGAGGTCATCGTCGCGAAGTCGCGCGCGCCGCGATAGTAGATCCAGTGCCAGATCTGGCGGGCACGGAACGCCGGCTCGCCGATCGCCGCCAGCCGCTGTGCCAGCTCCGCGCGTTCGAGGCCGATCAGGGTTGACGGCATCGGCGGAGCAGGTGCCGCCGGGCGGGGTTCGGTATCAGCGTGGCATTCCATCGTCAAATCCATGGGGAGCCCCGCGGCGGGCGTCAATGGCAAGCGGACGCAATCCGCTCGATGCCCGCGAACCAGTGCCCGCCGGATGGCGGGTTTGACGCCTCGGTCCCGCGCCGCAGCCGCGCCGGCGGACCGCTGCCTACAGGTGCTTGTCGACGTCGATCCGCGCCAGAGACTCGCCGATGCCGACCAGTTGTGCATGCATCGCGGCGGCCTCGACCAGCCGGGTGTCGGCAAAGCAGCGTGCGACGAGGCGCTTGGCCTCGACGAAAGCCGGAGCGAGCCCGCTGCCGTTGCCGGCGCTGTGTCGCGCCGCTTTCGCCATCAGCCAGCCGGCGGCGACATCGCCCAGCAGACGCAGGTAGAACACCGCCCCCGCCGCGGCCCGCCGCGGATCGCTGGGATAGGTGTGCACCAGCCAGCGGGTGGCCTCGGCGAGTTCAGCAACGGCCACCGCCAGCCGCTGCCGGATCACGGCCGCATCGGCGTGCTCGTCCGGCTCGGCAGCGGCGCCGGCGAAGGCCTCGATGTCGGCGATCAACTCCTGTGCCGCCGCCCCGCCGTCGCCCGCAACCTTGCGGCCAACGAGGTCCATCGCCTGGATGCCGTTGGTCCCCTCGTAGATCGAAGCGATGCGGGCATCGCGGAGGAACTGCGGCACGCCGCTTTCCTCGATGTAGCCGGTGCCACCGTGAACCTGGATTGCCTGATCGGCGACGAGGATGCCGACGTCGGTGCACCACGCCTTGACCACCGGCGTCAGGAGGCCGACCAGGCGCTGCTGGCGCGCCCGGACGTCCGGATCAGGGTGCCGTTGCGAACGGTCGACTGCAGCGGCGGTGAAGTAGGCGAGCGCGCGGGCGCCTTCGCTAACCGCCTTCATCGACAGCAGCATGCGCTGCACGTCAGGATGGTGCGCAATCGCGACAGCGGCCGGATCGCGGCTGCCGAGGTCGCGGCCCTGCACCCGCTCGAGGGCATAGGCGCGGGCCTCTTGGTAAGCGCGATCGGCGATGCCGACTCCCTCCAGCCCGACCGCCATCCGCGCGTGGTTCATCATCGTGAACATCAGGTCGAGGCCGCGATTCTCGCTGCCGACCATGTAGCCGATGGCACCGTCGTTGTCGCCCAGGGCGAGCACCGCCGTCGGGCTGCCGCGAATGCCGAGCTTGTGCTCGATGGAAACGCAGCGGACGTCGTTGCGCGCCCCCGGTTGCCCATCGTCCCCGGGCAGGAACTTCGGCACCAGGAACAGCGAGATTCCCTTCACTCCTTCCGGTGCGTTGGGCGTGCGCGCCAGCACCAGATGGATGATGTTCGGCGCCATGTCGTGCTCGCCGAAGGTGATGAAGATCTTCTGGCCGCTGAGGCGCCAGTGATCGCCGTCCGGGCGGGCACGGGTGCGCACGCGGCCGAGGTCGGATCCTGCCTGCGGCTCGGTCAGCAGCATCGTGCCGGTCCATTCGCCCGAGACGAGCTTCGGCAGGTACTGGCTGCGCAAATTCTCGTCGCCGTGGTGCGCCAGCAGCTCACCCGCCGCCTCCGTCAGCATCGGGCACAGGCTGAACGCCATGTTGGCGCCGCACCAGATCTCCGACACTGCCGTCGACAGCACACACGGCAGGCCCTGGCCGCCCACCTCACCTTCGAACGCGAGGCTATTCCAGCCGCTGTCGACGAACTGCTGCCATGCATCGGCGAAGCCGTCCGGGGTGCGCACGACGCCGTTTTCGAAGACGCAGCCCTTGTCTCCCGCCACGTTCAGAGGCCCCAGCACCTCGGCGCCGAAGCGCCCGGCCTCTTCCAGCACCGCATCGACGGTGTCCAGGTCGAGTTCCTCCCACCCCGGCAGCGTGAGGACTCCCGGCAAATCGGCGATTTCGCGGATGACGAAGCGCATGTCGTCGAGGGGAGGGCGATAATCGGTCATCGGAGTGTCTCCGGCGCAACGTCGCAGGACGGGGAAAAGGCTGGAGATTTCATGGTGCCCCATCCCGCCCGGCGAGACAACCCCAGCCGATGCCCGCTTGAGGCCGACCCAGCTCCGAACGCCGCCGACCAGCGCCGCCGCCGGCGCCGTCAATCGTCGGTGCGAAACGCACTGGGGAGGTGGCGAGGCAGGCGGCTGGACCCGACCAGCATGATATCGAAGCGCATCTGCAGCCCGGCGAAGCCGGGGTGCATAGCAAGCCAGGCGGCTGCGGCACGGACGATGCGACGGCGCTGCTGCGCGCTCAGCGGCTCCGTCGCCGCCGGATCGTTGCGCGCCTTGACCTCGATGAACGCCAGCATGGTCCCGCGGCGGGCGATCAGGTCGATTTCGCCGGCAGGAGTGCGCACATCGCGGTCGAGGATGCGCCAGCCCGTCAGCCGTAATCGCCAACCGCACAATGCCTCACCCAAGCGGCCGAAGCGCCATGCCAGATGGCGCTGCCGGACGTCCCGTGCTCCCTTCATTGGTCCGCATCATCCTCTTGTGGCGGCCTGGCCTCTTCCCTCAGCGCCACCGCGCGGGCATAGAGCTGTCGCCGCGGCAGCCCGGTGGCGCGGGCGACACTCGCCGCCGCATCGCGCGGCGAGAGGTCTGCCAGCGCCGTGCGCAGCAAACGCTCGGCCTCGCTGTCGGTTACCGGCGGCGGGGGCACCGGCGGCGCGACGACGAGGGTAACCTCGCCCCTGGGCGGACCGGCGGCGGCGTAATGGGCGGCAAGCGCCGGCAATGGACCGCGGCGCACCTCCTCGAACAGCTTGGTGAGCTCGCGCGCCACCGCCGCCTCGCGGGGCCCCAGCAGCTCCGCCATGTCGGCCAGCGTCGCCGCCAGCCGCTGCGGCGATTCCAGCAGCACCAGCGTTGCCTCGACTTCCGCCAGTTCCACCAGTTCGCGGCGCCGTGCTGACGTCCGGGCGGCGAGGTAGCCGGCGAATAGGAAGCGTCCGGCCGGCAGTCCCGACAGGCTGAGGGCGGTGAGCGGCGCCGAAGCCCCCGGCACCGCCGTCAGCGGCAGGCCGGCGTCAATGCAAGCACGAACCAGCCGCTCGCCGGGATCGGAGACCAGCGGCGTGCCGGCATCGCTGACCAACGCGATCCGCTCGCCGGCCGCAATCCGCTCCAACAGCGCCGGACCGGCTCTGTCGGCAGTGTGTTCATCGTAGCGCAGCAGCGGCCGGGCAATGCCGTGGATGGCGAGCAGCTTGGCGGTGACGCGGGTGTCCTCGCAGGCGATGGCGTCGGCCGCCGACAGCACCCGCAGCGCCCGCAACGAGATATCGCCGGCATTACCGATAGGCGTCGCCACCAGGTAGAGCCCGGCCGGCAGCGGTGCCGACTCGCTCGGCGATTTACTGGACTGCGCCGGTTGGCTAAGGTCGGAGGTTCCGTCGACGTGCGGAACAGACCGGGATCTCCGCCATGTGGCCTCGCCTCGCTTCTCGTCGTGTCGCCGTCGCATCGCTGTTGATTGCGGCCTCGCTGTTTCTGCCGTCGTGCGAATCGGCTAGGGATCACTCTGGCCGGGGAGACTCCCAGCGGCGGGAAGCCCCGAAAACACCGACAGTACAGCGGCAGACGCCGCCGGGGGTGACGGCGCCCGGCCCGCTGCCGGAGATGCAGAACCTAGCGCCGGCGGAGCAGCCGGTGAAGGTGGCACTGCTGCTGCCGCTCTCCGGCCGCCTTTCCAACCTCGGCAAACCGATGGCGGATGGGGCGCAGATGGCGCTGTTCGACCTCGGCGATCCGCGTTTCGAGCTGTTGCCGCTGGACGACAAGGGCACGCCCGCGGGCGCCGCCGATGCGGCGCGGGAAGCCGTCGCCAAGGGCGCGCAGATGATCATCGGACCGCTGCTCGCCGCGTCGGTGAGCGCGGTCGCCCCCGTCGCCGCCGGTGCCGGGATCCCCGTGATCGCCTTCTCCAGCGACCGCCGGGTGGCCGCGCCGGGTATCTACATCATCGGCTTCACCCCCGATGCCGAGGTGGCGAGGGTGGTCGCATTTGCGGCGCAGAACGGGCTGTCGCGCTTTGCCTTGCTTGCCCCGGACAACCTCTATGGCAACACCGTCGCCGGAGCGATGCGCCAGGCGGTCGCCGATAGCAACCGCACGCTCGTCCGGGTCCAGCTCTATGATGCCGCAACCCAGGACTTCGCCCCGACGGTGCGCAAGCTGCTCGGCCTTCCCGAGCCGGCGCCGGCAGAATCGTCTGGCTCGGCCGGGTCGGATCAGGGGGGCCTATTGCCGGCAGCGCCGCCGCCGGTGCCGGCAGTGATCCCGCCGGCGCGCACGTTCGATGCGGTGATGATGGCGGAAGGAGGCGCACAGCTCGACAAGATGACGCAGGCGCTCACCGCCGCTGGCCTGCGCTCGCCATCGGTGCAGTTCCTCGGCACCGGTAAATGGGACCAGCCGGACATCGGCGACGAGACGGCGCTGATCGGGGCATGGTTCGCCGCGCCGCCGCCGGGTGCGCGCCAGGACTTCGAGATCACCTTCAAGCGCACCTTCGGACAGGCCCCGCCGCGGCTGGCGACGCTGGCCTATGATGCGACGGCACTGGCGGCGGTGCTGGCGCGCGGCCCGCAGTCGCAGCCGTTCACCGCGGCCGCGCTCACCGACCCCAACGGTTTCTATGGGCGTGACGGGCTGTTTCGGCTGACCTCCGACGGTCTCGCCGAGCGCAAGCTCGCCATCCTGCGGGTCGATCCCACCGGTGTGAGCGTCATCGACGAGCCCCCCCGCACCTTCGCCGCCGGCAGCTGAAGCCGGGCGGACCAGCCGGCACAGTGCCTCGCTGACGACGGCGCCGGCTGGTGGGCTGAGCTCCAGCGCATCACCGGCTGGAGCAATGCCGGCACTCTGGCGCTCTTCGATCGGCCCGCTCCCCAGCCGCTGACGGTACCCGAAGCCGGCCCCGTCGAACTCTCTCTCCGCCCACATCTGGTTTACATCGCGTTCATTTGCCGTTCACCGCGCTCTCGTATGATCCCCGGTGAATCAAGTGTGCGATCGAGGTTCTGCTGGCGAAAAGCGAGAACTGGACGAAGCCGCCACGACCGTCGCACGCATGTGGAGGAGGGCACGCGATGCTGCCACAGCCGAGCCATTTTGTTCCGGAGCGGTCCGGAATTCCGCCGAAGGTGCTGGCCGGCATGGGGACCGGCGAGCCGGCTTGCTCTCGCTTACTGGACATGAGCGGCACGCAAAGCTGCACGCGCACCGCCCGCCTCGTGGCCGTCACTTACGCAGATGTCGTCGGATTCTCCCGGATGATGTGCGACGACGAGGAAGGAACGATCGCGCGGTGGCTGGCGGTGCGGCGGAATATCCTGAAGCCTTTGATCAAAGCCAACAACGGCCGGTTGGTGAACGCCATCGGCGACAGCTTTCTGGCGGAATTCTGCGACGTCGCCGAGGCGGTGGCATGGGGCCGGGAAGTGCAGCGGACCATGCGCAACCTGGAGACGGCGGTCACCGACGGCGAGGCAGCCTTCAAGCTCCGCATCGCCGTCCACTGCTGTGCCGTCATCGCCATGCAGGACGATATCTTCGGCGTCGGCATCAACATCGTCGCCCGGCTGCAGACATACGCGCCGCCGGGTGGCTTGATCATCTCGGGCGCCGCCTACGATCGCATGGTCGTCAGGCCGGATGTTGCGGTGAAGGCGCTGGGAGCATTGCCGCTTCGGAATATTGCACAGCCGGTCCACGCCTATCTGCTGTGAGCGATCAGGGCAGGGGACCACGCGTCCGGTCGGTGGGTAGCGTTCGTATTTCGCGGCGGGGTCATCGTTGAAGGGGGGCCTGCGTGGGGGGACCGGATGCAAGGGCCGGCTGGCGCGGCCGGTCCTTGCATCCCTCTGACGTTGCGGCCGGCGACCGGAGGGGCGCCGCGCCAGCAACGGCTTCGGGCCGTTCAGGATTTCCCGGGGAGCAACGGCCAAAGGGGCGCAGCACGTACGGGACTTTGACCATCCGCTTGCCATAGACCCCAGGGACGGCAAACGTTGCGTTTGTTGCGATCGCGCCGGCCACCGTGATCGGGCAGACCTTCCTGATGGCTTCGATCTCGGGTCCCCTCCATATGACCGAACGCACCTCGCTGGTCCTGTTCGTCTTCGTCGCCGTCTACCTCGGCATGGCGCTCGGTCGCTGGCCGGGGCTGCGAATGGACCGCACCGGTATCGCCATCCTCGGCGCCATCGTCCTTTACGCCTCGGGTATCATCGGAGATGCCGAGACGCTGGACGCGATCGATTTTCCGACGCTGATCATCCTGTTCGGACTGATGATCCTCTCGGCGCAGTTCGCCGCCTGCGGCTTCTACGACTGGTGTTCCGCCCGCATCGCTGCCACCAGGGCGTCGCCGACGGTGACCCTAGGCCTGATCGTGGTCGTTGCGGGCGCCCTCTCGGCGGTTCTCGCCAACGACGTCGTCGTGTTCGCGATGACGCCGATGCTGATCAGGGGGCTGGTGCGCCGCGGACTCGATCCCCGGCCTTACCTGATTGCGCTGGCGGGTGCGGCGAACGCCGGCTCGGCGGCGACGGTGATCGGCAACCCGCAGAACATCCTCATTGGTCAGGTCGGCCACCTCGATTTCTGGGAGTTCCTCCTCGTCTGTGGGCCGCCAGCCGCCGTCGGGTTGGTATCGGTGTTCGCCGTCGTCTGGTTCGTCTGGCGGCGGCGGCTGGCGAGCGGGCCGGCGCCGGACGATCGGTTTGACGGGCCGCTGCTGGATCGGCTCGGTGTGGGCAAGGCCATACTCGCAACCACAATCTTGCTGGCAATGTTCGCAACCCCCCTGCCGCACGTCACCGGGGTGTTGATCATCGCCGCCGTGTTGCTGTTCAGCCGCCGGCTGGCGACAAGGGAGATTCTCGGCCTCGTCGACTGGCACCTGCTGATGCTGTTTTCCGGCCTGTTCGTCGTCACCGCGGCATTGGCCGAAACCGGGTTGCCGGCGGAGATGATCGCCGGGCTTACGCGGGCCGGCTTCGATCCGCGCAGCCTTGCGGCGCTGGTGACCCTGACGCTGGTGGGCAGCAACACCATTGGCAACGTTCCGATCGTCGTGCTGCTGCTGGCCGTGCTCAAGGATATGCCAGCGGAAGCCTTGTACGCACTAGCGAGTCTGTCGACGCTGGCCGGCAACCTGCTGATCGTCGGCAGCCTTGCCAATATCATCGTCGTCGAACGGGCGGAGCAGGCGGGGGTGATCCTCGGCTTCGGCGAGCATGCGCGCTGCGGCGTACCGATAACGCTGGTCTCCTTTGGCGCCGCCGTTGTCTGGTTCGCCTGCCGGCCGCTTGTCTTCCCTTGACGGCTCTTCGTTTTCCGCGATGGGCAGGCTATGAGCGCGGGCGGTCCTGGAACGGCGATATTTGCCAGGACTAGCGCCATAATCATGCTCGCTGTCGATCCCACTGAAGCTTGCCTGTTGCCGTGTGGGAGCCGGTCTCTCGCCCAAGCAGGCCGCCGGTACCGCCGAGGCTGTGGCCGAGGGCCTGCGCAGAGCCCAAGTGCGGTCGACGACCAGCCACAGGCCGTACTTCGTGCTCCACCCGTGCTCCTCGATGGCTTGCCGAAGGCGCGGTCCTGGCGTAGAAGCCGGCGGCAGGCGGCGGCGACGAGACCCGCCGCCGTTACCCCGGGTTGAAGTACCCTTCCCCGGCCGGTGCTGCCTGATCCCCTGCCGATGCGGGTGGGAGCCTGCCGGCAGGAACGGGACAGACGAGGCCGATGGACAGTATCGTGGTACGCGGCGGCCGGCCGCTCTCCGGTTCTCTTCCCATATCAGGTGCAAAAAATGCGGCGCTGCCGCTGCTCGCCGCGAGTCTGCTGTCGGACTCGACGCTGGTGCTGGAGAACGTCCCCCGCGTCGTCGATCTCGCCAGCATGGCGAACCTGTTGGTCGAGCTCGGCGGCGACGTTGCCGAGGAGCCGTCGCCGGCCGATGCATTCGGGATGACGCTGCGACTGTCGGCGGCCGGCTTGAAGGACGTCACGGCGCCGTACGACCTGGTGCGCAAGATGCGGGCCTCGGTGCTGGTGCTGGGGCCGCTGTTGGCGCGTACCGGCCACGCCCGGGTCTCGTTGCCCGGCGGCTGTGCGATCGGCACCCGGCCCATCGACCTGCACCTCAAGGCGCTGGCGCAGCTCGGCGCCGAGATCGAGCTGTCGCAAGGCTACGTCGAGGCACGCGCCCCGTCCGGCCTGACCGGCGGCGATATCACGTTCCCGTCGGTGACGGTGACAGGTACGGAAAACGTGCTGATGGCCGCCTGCCTCGCTCGCGGCGATACCGTCCTGCGCAACGCCGCGCGTGAGCCGGAAATCGGCGATCTTGCCCGCTGCCTGGTCGCGATGGGGGCGCAGATCGAGGGCATCGGCAGCGATACGCTGCGGGTCACCGGCGTTGCCGCCCTCAATGGCGCCCGCCACCGGGTGCTGCCAGACCGCATCGAGACCGGCACGTACGCCGTCGCTGCCGCGATTACCGGTGGCGATCTGGAGCTCCGCGGCACCAGCCTGGCGCTGATCAGTGCGCTCGCGGACGTGCTGCGGGCTGCCGGCGTCGAGTTGACCGAGGTCGATGGCGGCCTGCGCGTCGCCCGCCGCAACGGCCGGATCACCGGCATCGACGTGATGACCGAGCCGTTCCCAGGGTTTCCGACCGACATGCAGGCACAGGTGATGGCGCTGATGACCACTGCCAGCGGCGCCGCGATGATCACCGAGACGGTTTTCGAGAACCGCTTCATGCACGTCCCCGAACTCTGCCGGATGGGTGCCAACATCAACGTGCACGGCGCCTCGGCGATCGTCCGCGGGGTCCCGGCGTTGTCGGGTGCCCCGGTGATGGCAACCGACCTGCGCGCCTCGGTGAGCCTCGTCCTTGCCGGCCTCGCCGCTGGCGGTGCCACTTTGATCAACCGGGTCTATCACCTCGACCGCGGCTACGAGCGACTGGAAGCCAAGCTCGCGGCGTGCGGTGCCGACATCGAGCGGGTCAAGAGCTAGTTGCGCAGGGGGATTCTCGGACGCGCGCTTCCAAGGCAGGAGGGCGCGCGTCAGGCCCCTTGTTGCCGGCTGGCCGCTGGCGTGCTAACTGGAAGAACGCCGGCAGGAGACCGACGACGGAAGGGGAACCGGGATGCCCTTACGGAAGATCACCACAGGCTTCCTGGAGTTCCAACGCGGAACGTTCCAGTCGAAGCGGTCGTTTTTCGAGAAGCTCGCTGTCAAGCAGCAGCCGAAGGTGATGATGGTTGCCTGCTCGGATTCGCGGGTCGATCCGGCGATCCTCACCAACGCCGAGGCGGGCGATCTGTTCATGGTGCGGAACGTCGCCAACCTGGTACCGCCGTGCGCGCTCGATGTCGGCCGGCACGGCACCAGCGCGGCGCTGGAATTCGCCGTCGTCTACCTTGAGGTCGAGCACATCATCGTGCTGGGCCATTCCGGCTGCGGCGGCATCAAGGCGCTGCTGACGGGTGATCCGGCGCTCGACCGGGAGCACACCTTCATTCACCACTGGATGCAGATCACCGACGAGGCGCGCCGGCGGACGCTACTGGTGGCGCGGCAGCAGCCGATCGAGGTGCAGCTGCGCATACTCACGCAGGAGGCGATCAAGACATCGCTGGCCAACCTGCTGTCGTTCCCCTGGATCAGCGAGCGTGTTGAGGATGGCCGTCTGCGAATCCACGGCTGGCGCTTCGATCTGGAGGACGGCAACATGTATGTCTATGTGCCGGAGCGTGATGCCTTCGAGCCGCTCGATCTTGAACTCGCAACGCTGATGCAAGGCAGCTAGCCGAGCGAATCAGCCCGGCGCGCCCAGGCGAAGCCCGGGCGCCTCACGCTTGTGGAATCAGAAGATTTGTGGTGAATCCGGCACCGGCTCCGGTGCGACCCAGCCCTGACTCGCCATGCATTGGTTGAACTGCCGCCGGTTGGCGGTCGTGCCGCGCGGCGCCATGGTGCTCTGCTTATCCCCGGGAATGATGTTCGGGCCGCCGGTCATCGTGGTAAGCGGGCCGCCAACCTGCTGACGCTGCATTGAGGTCTCATCACCGACGGTTTTGCGGCAGAAGTCGTAGGTGCTGCCGAAGTTGGACGGCTCACCCTGGCCCTGCCACTGATAGCCTAGGTTTTCCGGGTTTGCCTGCGACCAGTCCGACGAGCAACCAGCGAGGAAAGCGAGCGTCACGACCGCCGCAAGTGTCGATGCTTTGGTGCGATGGTGCAGCATGATGTCTTCCAGGCCCCTTTGGCGATGAACGTGAGAAATGCCGCTCCCGGTCTTCATCCCCCCCGGGAAACCCGACGGCTGCCACCGCTGCGACAACGGAGTGCCCCGCCGACTGTCGGCAATCATCATCTCTCATACGGCCGAACGCGAGCACAGACAACGGATTTTCGCCCGGCGCACGTGTTCCACAAGGTCCCCGCCATCGCGGCGGTGCGCTATTCCCGCTACTTGCCCGTCTGCCGGCGGGGCGTATAGTTCACCGGCGCGAATCAGGACGGACGACCACCGGGACGCCGGCCATTGCGGCCGAGCCGGTGGCGGAGAAGGCTTATGCCCACCTGTCTGATCACCGGTGCCAGCCGCGGCATCGGCCTTGAGTTTGCCAAGCAGTATGCCGCCGACGGGTGGTCGGTGGTCGCTACCTGCCGTCGCCCCGGGGAGGCCACGGCCCTGACGGCGCTGGAAGGGGACGTCCGCGTAGAGGCGCTCGACGTCACCGACTTTGCGCGGATCGAAGCGTTGGGCCGCCGACTCGCGAGCGTGCCGGTCGATCTGCTGATCAACAACGCCGGCATCTTCGGCCCGCGTGTCACCCGTTACGACAGCGTCGACTATGCGGCCTGGCCCGAAGTGGTGCGGGTAAATATCATGGCGCCGCTGAAAGTCTCTGCGGTGTTCGTTCCCAACGTCGCGCGCAGCAGCCTGCGAACGATCGTCGGCATCAGCAGCCTGATGGGGAGCATCGGCGACAACACGTCGGGGGGCTCGTACATCTACCGCTCGTCGAAAGCCGGCCTGCATGCGGTCATGCGCAGCCTCGCGCTCGACCTGCGCAAAAAGCAGATCGTCGTCTGCCTGCTCAATCCCGGGTGGGTGCGCACCGACATGGGAGGTTCGGCGGCGATGCTCGATTCGTTCGAAAGCGTAGCCGGGCTGCGCGATGTCATCGGCCGGCTGACGCTGCGCGAGAGCGGCAGGTTCTTCAACTACGACGGGGGGGAATTGCCGTGGTAGCAGCGCCGTTCCGGCAACCGACCCTGGCAAGAAAAACAGTACTTCCGTTTCCCGCGCCGCGGTACGATTCAATCTGGGAGTAAAGGCCGACATTCTGGCAGGCCTGACCCGCACTGCCCGTCGCCTTCAACGAAGCAGTCTCGGGCAGGATTGCCAGGACGAAGCCTTTCGGCAACGGTCGTCGCGGGTCCGGATCATGCGCGAAAATCGGCGCCTCGTAACGCTGATCCTGATCATGGTCGCGGTGGTTGTTGCGGTCGAAATGGCAACGCTTGCCATTCTTTACCAGACGACACTGAGCCGGGAGCGCGGCCGCCTGACGGCGATCACCGGCGCCCAGACGGCCCTGATGGAGATGCTCGGCGATCGCGCCCCCGCCGCGGCGCTGATCGAATCACAGCGCCAACTGCGCGAAGCGGGAATCGGCGAGACCGGTGCGATCGACGTCGCCCAACGCGACGGCGACCGCGTCGTCTGGCTGACGCCGACGCCGTCGCAGTCGGCACAGCCGCTTGGCACGGCGCGCGGCCGCTCAGCCGGCGAGCCGATGCAGGCGGCGCTAGAGGGGCGCTCCGGGACGATGACCGGGCGTGACCAGCGGGGTCGATGGGTGCTGGCCGCATACCAGCCCGGGCCGGGCAGCGACCTCGGCGTCGTCGCCAAGATCGACATCAGCGAGATCACCCTGCGGTATCTGCAGGCTGCCGTGCTGGCGACCGTCGTATCGTTGCTGGTTGCGGCGGTGGCGACGTGGCTGACGCTGCGCGTGAGCGGCGCGCTCGTTCGGCGCATGCTGGACAACGAGACTCGCTACCGGCAACTGTTCGATAACATGGGGGTGGGGGTCGCCGTATACGCGGCCGTCGATGGCGGTGCCGACTTCGTTTTTCGCGACTTCAACCGTGGCGCCGAGGCGAGCGAGAAGCTGGATCGGCGCGATGTGATCGGCCGCCGTCTCACCGAGGTCTATCCCCGTATCCACGAGTTCGGGCTGATAGACGTGCTGTCGCGGGTATGGCACAGCGGCGAGCCGGAGGCGTTGCCGGCGCGGCTGTACAAGGACGATTTGCGCGAGGAGTGGCGGGAGAACTGGATTTACAGGCTGCCGAGCGGCGAGGTTGTCGCCCTGTTCGACGACGTTACGGAGCGCAAGCTTGCCGAGGAGCAGAAGCGTGATCGCGAGGCCCGCTTCCGCGGAATCTTCGAGAACGCCGCGGTCGGCATCGCTCACCTTGACCTGGATGGCTCCTGGCAACTCCTCAACCAGCAGTTCTGCATCCTTCTCGGTTATCAGCGGGACGAACTCGTGCAGCGGAGATTTGACGAGATCACCCATCCGCTGGACCGGTCCACCGCCATCGCGAAATTCCAGGAGCTGATCCGCGGCAAGAAGGAAGCCTATTCGCTCGAAAAGCGCTGCTTCCACAAGGATGGCCGGATCGTCTGGATCAACGTGACCAATGCCCTGCAGCGGGACGACGAGGGCAAGCCGCTCTACGTCATTTCCGTGATGCGCGACGTCAGCCTGCGCAAGCAGGCCCAGGATGCGCTGTGCGAGAGCGAACTGCGCATGCGCGCGCTGCTCGACGCCAGCCGAGACGAGATCCTGCTCGTTTCGACCGAGGGGCAGATTCTGGCGATCAATAAGGCGGCGCGCGACCGCCTCGCCCGCCGCTCCGCCAACGTCGATCCCCTGGGGGCGACGCTTGCTGCCGTCCTGCCGCCGGATCAGGCAGCGCAGCGCCTCGCCGCTGTTCGCCATGTGGTCGAAACCGGCGAGATGATGCACTGTGACGTGCAGATCCGGGCGCGTTGGTTCGACCTATGGTATTATCCGGTTCGTCGGCCGGAAGGCGACATCCAGGAGGTCGCCGTCTATGCCCGCGAGGTCACCGACCGGTGGCGCTCCGAGGCGGATCTGCGAACGCTATGGCAGGCGATCGAGCAGAGTCCGGCGTCGGTGGTGATCACCTCGCCCAACGGGACCATCGAGTACGTTAATCCGAAATTCTGCGAGGCGACGGGCTACGAACGCGATGAGGCGATCGGGCTCAACCCGCGCGTACTGAAGTCGGGTCGCACAAACGCGGAGGATTACACCCGCCTGTGGAAAACCATTTCGGGCGGCCACGTCTGGCGTGGCGAATTCCTCAACAGGAAGAAAAACGGTCAGCTTTTCTGGGAGATGGCGGCGATCGCGCCGGTCAAGGACACAACCGGCCGGGTCATCCACTACGTCGGTGTCAAGGAAGACATCAGCGAGCGCAAGGAAATGGAAGAGCAGTTGCGCCAGTCCCAGAAGATGCAGGCGCTGGGTCAGCTGACCGGCGGGATTGCCCACGATTTCAATAATCTGCTGGCGATCATCATCGGGAACCTTGAATTATTGGATGAGAGCCTGAACGGTGATGCACCCCATGAGTTGATCGAGGACGCCCTGTGGTCGGCGCGGCGCGGCGCCGAGCTGACGCATCGGCTGCTTGCCTTTGCACGGCGTCAGCCGCTCAAGCCGGATGCCGTCGACTTCAATGTGGTGATACGCGGCCTTTCCGACCTCCTGCGCCGCACGCTGGGGGGCGGCATCCGCATCCGCGAGAATCTGGCGGCCGACCTGTGGCTGGCTTACGCCGATCGCGGTGAACTGGAAAGGGCGCTGCTGAACCTTGCGGTGAATGCCCGTGACGCCATGCAGCGGGGCGGCGTGCTGATCCTGGAAACGCGCAACGCCACCATCGATGCGGTATATGCGGAGCAATACGACGAGTTCTCTGCCGGCGACTACGTGGTGCTGTCGGTAACCGACAGTGGCGCCGGGATGGCGCCGGATGTCGTGCAGCACGCCTTCGAACCCTTCTTCACCACCAAGGAGGTGGGCAAGGGCAGCGGCCTCGGCCTCAGCATGGTCTACGGCTTCGTCAAGCAGTCCGGCGGCCATATCGAGATCGACAGCCACCTCGCCCGTGGCACGCGGGTAAGCCTGTTCCTGCCGCGCGCCCGGGGCTGTCGCCAGCGGCCGCAGGCCGGCGAGGCCAAGCCCGAGGGCGGTCAGTTCCACGATCGCGCCGTGCTGCTCGTCGAGGATGAGCCGAAGCTGCGCCGGGTCGCGGCGAAGATGCTCAGCCGGCTGGGGCTGACCATCCTCCAGGCGGAGAGCGCCGAGGATGCCCTGGCGTTGCTACAGGATTGTCAGGTCGACCACCCGGTCGACCTGCTGTTCACCGATATCGAGCTGCCGGGAGGCATGAGTGGCGCCGAACTTGCCGACCGGGCGCGGGAGTTGGTGCCAAGCATAAAAATCATGTTCACCACCGGCTACGCGCGCGACGCCGTTCTCTCCGACCCCAGCAAGAAGGACATGCCCTGGCTGTTGAAGCCGTATTCGCAGAGCGCCCTGACCCGGCAGCTCACCATGCTGCTCGGGCCGGCGGCAGACTGATCCCATACGCGGGGCGGGTCCGCCAGGACGGGCTTGATTTGTCGGACGGCCGGGGCAAGTGTTCGCCCCACTGCCGGCCGCAATTGGGCTGATCCCGTCCGCAGAAACGCAAACAGGGGAAAACAGATGGCCGTCTTCACCAGAATCGTGCGTATCGACCTGCCGCCGGCGCTGGTCTGCGAGCCATCGGGACGGACGCCGGCGTTCGAGATCGCGTTTACGACCGACGGCGACGTGCCGTTTCCGCAGGTCATCGTCCGCGCGCAGGGCCGCGAGCACCTGATCAACGGCGGTGCGGTGCGTCCGGCCCCCGCCGCCGATGCCGGCAGCGTTGATTGGGTTGCCGATGTTCCCGCCGGTTTCTCAGGACCCGGGGAACTGGAGATTCAGGTGGAAGGCTGCCGCAAGGCCGACATCAGCCAGGCCGGTGGCGGTGACTGGATCAAGGCGTTTGCCCGGCTGCGGGTGGAGCCGGCACCGCGACCGGTGCGGCCGATCGCCAGTGCCGGGCCGGATGCTGCACAGGTGCGCCTCTACTTCGGCATCCACAAGCACATGCACCAGCCTTACTACAACACCACCGACTGGAACTACTGGGACGGCGAGAAGGACGGCATCTTCGGCTCGCGCGGCGGCAACTACACCGACTTCGTGCCGGCCGCGGTACGCCAGTACATCGGCGGCGGCCTGCCCCACGCCGGCCTCTCGACCAGCTGGAGCGGCTCGCTGATCGAGCAACTCGACCGCTGTGGACGCGACGGGCTGTGCGGAGGCCGCTTCGCCGGCTGGAACGGCGCGCTGCGCGGCACCGCTGGCGAGAAGACGGCTAGTGGCTACCCGCGCATCACCTTCACCGCCTTCGGCTTCTTCCATCCGCTGATGGCGCTGATCCCGGCCCGCAACATCGTCCGCCAGATCGACTGGCACCGCAGGATCATCCGGGAGGCGTTTGGCGTCGATCCCGAGCCGGTGCTGTTCCCGCCGGAGACGGCGTTCCACGTGCGGATGATCCCGGCGCTGCAGCAGGCTGGCATCGAGGCGGTGATCTACGATTCCATCCATCGCTTCCGCGCCTGCCGCGACTACCCCTATGCCGGGATGAACGAAGGAATGCTGCCGCCCAACCCGGCCGAACAGGCCAACCCGCCGGCCGACGACTGGCTGCAGCTGCACAACAT
>JAEULG010000074.1 GCA_016793875.1 Rhodospirillales bacterium
GCCGAGGCCTTCTTGTAGTTCTCGCCCAGCTTGGCCGCCAGCAGCGGCCGCCACAGGTGCTCGAACACCCGCCGGCCGGACAGCCTCGTCAGCCAAGCCTCCAGCGGCACCGCCTCCAGCCGGCGGCCGTCCTCGATCCGCGCCATGTAGAGGATGGTCAGGCCCAGGCGGAATTTGTCGATCAGGCCGAGCGCCGGGAAGCGCAGGTAGTCGATGGCGTTGTTGAGCTGGTAGAGGCCGTTGCCCGTGAAGAATCCTGCGCGGGTGACCTTCCAGTCGATGCCGTCGTCAAGACCGAGCTCGCCGAGGATGCCGCGCAGCCAGCGGTCGGACAGCATCACCACATGGTAGAAGCGGTCCCAGGTGACGTCGCCGACCTGCCAGGCCGAGGCGAGGCCGCCCAGCTCCGGCGCACCCTCCAGCACGGTGACCTCGTGCCCATCCTGCGCCAGCCGGTGCGCAAGCGTCAGCCCGAGCATACCGCCGCCGATAACTCCCCACCTTTTCGCCGTCATGCCTTCCTTCCGTCAGCAGCAGGCGCATTGCCGGGGCGGCACTGCAACATCGTCACCACGTGCCGGTATTGGCCATGCTTGCCCACGGCTCCGCTTTGGCCAGGGAACCGCCCTTCTGCAGCAGTTCGATAGAAATGCCGTCGGGCGAGCGGATGAACGCCATGTGGCCATCGCGCGGCGGCCGGTTGATCACCACCCCGGCATCGGCGAGGCGGCCGCAGGTGGCGTAGATGTCGTCGACGCGAAAGGCGAGATGACCGAAGTTGCGGCCGCCGTCGTAGGCGTGCTCGTCCCAGTTCCACGTCAGTTCGAGCAGCGGCGCGGCGTCGTCGCGCGCCCGCCGCTCATCCTCCGGGGCTGCGAGGTAGACCAGCGTGTAGCGCCCCTTCTCGTTGCTCATGCGGCGAACTTCCCGCAATCCCAGCTTGTTGCAGTAGAAGTCGAGGCTCTTCTCCAGGTCGCCCACTCGGACCATGGTGTGCAGGTACTGCATCCGGATCTCCCAACGTCCAGCCCGGCAACCGCCCGCGGGCCACTGCCGGCCACACGACATGTGGGCCAGCGCGGCGTCGCCGCAACCTTTCCCGGCGAGGCGCCGCGGTCAAGGGAGGGGTATCCCAGAGAGCAGAACGGGGCTGCTAGAACTTGTAGTCGACCATGACGCCGCCGAAAAACTGGTTCGGCGAGGTTTCGCTCTGACTGGCGGTCTCGCCGGCCCCGAGCATCCGCTGATAGCGCGCCTGCGTCTGGATGTTCCAGCTATCGGTGATCGAATAGCCAAGCCCAAGGCCGACACCCACATCCTGGAAGCCGGGCTCGCCCGGGCGCAGCGAGCTTGGCCGGTCCAGCCCCAGCGCGGAAACGTTGGATCCGTCCGGCGAGTAGGTGGAGAACAGCCGGGTATTGAACTGCAGGGAGGGCGCCAGCGCGGTGCTGTAGTCGACACCGGGCTGCACCAGCCAGCCGCTCTGCGTCCCCTTCGAGTCGGTCGCCACCTGCAGATCAAAGCCCAGCGAACTCGTCGGCAGTCCGCTCGCCTGATCATGAAACAGGTAGCCGACGAAGCCGCCCACCTCGACCGGATCGAAGTCGTCGCGACGGCTCGCCACCAGCGGAACTTCGGGATTCACTGTGTTCGGCCGGTAGTCGAACGTTGGCCCGGCCTGCAGGGACTTGCTGTCGATGAGATTGGAGCGGAACTGGGTGCCGCGCTGGCCCGTTGCCGCCGCGGGCGGCAATGACTTCTCCAGCGTGCCTGTCAGGGCGGCAGGCGCGCTGTCCGGCGCCCCGCCCACCCCCGGAAGGGGCCCGCTGCCGTCAGCGCCACCGAGACCATCTGCTTGCACCGTCGGAACAGCCAGTAGCACCGCGCAGACGATCGCGGCCAGCAGGCTGGAAACGCGCCGCAAACGGACAGCCGCGACTATCAACCTCTTAAAGAACAAATTATTTTCGAGAAGAATCATGGCTCGTATATAGACCAGCAGGCGTTCCTGGTCCACAGCTCCTGCGATAGTTGCCCAGATTCGCTCTCATCGTTGCGCGACGGCAACGCTCGGCGGCGCCCCCACGACAACGGGCCAAGGGACGCCGTTGCCTCACGTGCCGGGCGGCGCCTCCTCCCCTTCTGGGGGAATCTCCTCGCCTGCCGCAGGGGGTTGCGCGTCAGCCGCCGCCGGCGTGACCTGAGCCGGCGGCTCGGAGCACCGGTAGGTGGCGTAGCGGATGTCGACCGGGGCGAACTGATAGGCACTCTCCAGCCCCGCCAGTCGGCCGGTATCGGCACAGATCGACTGCGCCAGCACATCGACGCTGGTCCGCGAATCGCGTGCCGGGACGTGACGGACGTAGAAGCGGTTCTCGCTGTAGGTGACGACGCGCGGACCCCGCGCGGCCTCTGCACAGCCAGCGAGAACGAGGGGGGAAAGCAGCAGCAGTGCCGCGGCGAGCGTGCGCATGGGCGCGATCTTAGCCGGACGCCGCAACCATCGCAAATCCCTCGCGTGCCATTGGAGTTAGCTCGTCATGTGTATGGATCTTGTAGCGGACGATCTGCCCGTCAGCCCCGCCGGCGCAGCAGCGCCTTCAGCTCGGCGGGGCGGGCGATGCCGAGTGCCGCGGCGGCCACGAAGAACAAGAGGGTGCCGGCGGTGATCACCACCGCCAGCGCCGTCGCCCGCTCGACGAACCGGCCGTCCAGCCACGGCTGTGCGAGCGGCAGCGCCGCCGCCAGCGCCGCCGCCATCGCCGCCGTCGCGAGAATGCTGCGCGGCAGCCGCTGCTTCAGGCGCGCGTCCGGCTGCAGGAAGCCGCGGCGGTGCAGCACGACCGCCAGCAGCAGCGCGTTCAGCCAG
>JAEULG010000244.1 GCA_016793875.1 Rhodospirillales bacterium
TGGGCGGCATCGGCTCGCTGATCGCCGCTTCGCCGGATCGGGGACTGTTCCTGGTGCTGCTGTTTTTCGGTCTGTTCATAACCTTCGGTTCGATCGGCATGGCCGTCGGCATCATGCAGCTCGGCGAAGAACGCGACTGAACTGGAGATGCCGCGCCGCGACCTCGAATCACGGCGACGATCGAGGATCGGATCTTCGAGGAAGCTGGTTGCCCTTCTGACACCGCAAGCTCACGTCGTGATCGCCCCTCTATTGTGCCGCCCGCGAGGCCGCCGCTCGGGATGGTTGAGGGAGACGTCGGCGTGCTGCGGCTGTCACTCCGGGGCAGCAGCGGGTGGCGGCGTTTCGGCGGCTTCGTTGCGCTTTCTCAGCAGTTCAAGGATGAAGGCGGCGGTGTTCTCGATGGGACGGCTGGTGACGTCGATCACCCGCCAGCCGTGGCGGGCGCATAGCCGTCGCGCCTCCAGCACCTCCTGGGCAACGGCTTCCGCTTCCGAGTAGGCGGTCGTGCTCTCCTCGGCCAGGCGCTGCAGTCGCGAGGAGCGGACATTCGCGAGCACCTTCGGCTGCAGGGTCAGCCCCACCACCAGCGGCTTCTTCGCCATGCGCACGCCGTCCGGCAGCGGCACGCCGGGCACGACCGGGACGTTCGCCGCCTTGATGCCACGGGAGGCGAGATACATGCAGGTGGGGGTCTTGGTGGCCCGGGAGACGCCGACGAGGATCACGTCGGCGTCCTCCAGGTCGTCCGAAGCCTGACCGTCGTCGTGCGCCAGGGTGAACTTCATCGCCTCGACCCGCTGGTAATAGTCCTCGTCGATGAAGTCGCGGGCAGCGGTCCGGTACCGGACGGGTGCGCCGGAAAATTCCGCGAGACGTGAGACGAAGGGATCGAGAACGAAGATGCACGGTACCCGCAGGTGCTGGCACCCGTGCTCCAGGGCTTCGCGGATGTCGGTGGCGGCAATGCTGTGGAAAACGATGCCGCGACAACGGGCAATCTCGGCGAGAATACCCGGCACCAGCCCCAGATTGCGGACGAACTTCCACAGGTGGCGGTCGATGGTTACACCGTCGAGCTGGGCCACCGCGTTGCGCGCGATCATCTCCACCATCTCGCCCGACGCGTGCGAGACAAGGTGCAGGATGATGAGCTTGTCGCCGTTCTTGCCGGCGGTATCTTGCGGGCTGGAGGCGCTGTCCGCATCGCTCATCGGTGGTAGCCTCCGTCCAGGCGCAGGACCGTCCCGTTGATCATCACGTTCTGGATGACGTGGGTGACCAGCATGGCGAATTCCGACGGATCGCCGAAGCGGTGGGGAAACGGGATGGCGTGCACCAGTCGCGAATCGAGGTTGCGCTCCATCGCGAAGAGCGTCGCGGTGCCGAACAGGCCGGGCGCGATACCGACCACGCGGACGCCGTAGGTCCCGAGTTCGCGGGCCGCCGGCAGGATCATGCTGACGACCCCGCCCTTCGAGGCCGCATAGGCGGCCTCGCCGCTCAGCCCCTCGTAGGCTGAAATCGATGTGGTGAAGATGATCAGCCCGCGCTCGCCGTTGGAATGGGGCGGCAGCTTCACCATGTCGGCCGCCGCCAGCCGCATCATGTTGAATCCCGCGATCAGGTTGACCTCGACGAGCCGGCGAAACTCGTCGAGCGGCATCGGCCCGTCGTCATCAAGAATGCGCTGCGGATGAGCGAGCCCGACGCAGTTGACCAGGATGCGGGCTGCTCCATGCGCTTCCCGGGCCTCACCGAACGCGGCTTCGGTGGCATCGGGATCGGAAAGATCGCAGGCGATGGCGAGTGCTTCGATCTCCTCGCCGATGCGGCCGATGCGGGTTGCATCGATATCGATGACGGTGACCCGGGCACCCGCTTCGGCGAGATGCCGGGCCGTCTCTGCTCCCAGTCCGGACGCGGCACCGGTCACCACAACGGGGCACTGCCACAGGTCCATCACCCACCCTCCGTCTGTTCTTTTCGCCCGCATTTCGCAGCTTCCGGCTGGCCGTGTCCAGCGTGATCGGCGGCCACGGGGCGGCGGCGATCGTGGCAGGATCGTGGCAAGGCGGGAACATACGATCGCTCGGTTCGTCTAGTGGGATATTTGCGGTGCCGTCCGTCGGTACCGACCCATCAACCACCAGCGAACGGGAGACTGCCGATGAAGTGCATGTTTCTGGGGGCGCTCTTCGCCGCCGCCGTCGCCGGGGCGACGGCGACATCCATGACGGAAGCCCGCGCCGCCGGCGGAGGCGTGCTCGATGTGACCCAGCTCAGCGCGCGGGAGCTGCGCGAAAAGCCGGTTTACGACAGCAATCGCCAGCAGGTGGCGATGTTGACCGAGGTTACCGGCTCACCGGGGGCCAATCGGCAGGCCGTCCTGCGCACCGGCGGGATCATGGGCATCGGCGCCCGCGAAGTGACGCTGCCGCTGGAGAAGCTCGACATGGAGCCGGACGGCCGTCTCATCATCCATATGACCCAGGACCAGCTCCGCCTGTTGCCCCGCAACTAGGCCGCGGATCATCGGCGCGGAGCCAGCTGGTCGAACATTGCCTGTGGGATGCTGCCGGACGCTCGCAGCTTCGCTGCCAGTCGCCCCGGTTCCTCCTCGTCGAAGCTGAGGCTCTGCAGCCTGAGGTCGGCGGGGACGGCGGCGGGGAAAAGCTCGCCGATGCGTTGTCCGATCAGGCTGCCGAGCAGGTCCCGTAAAGCCATATCGATGGTCGCGGGAAGCTGCCCGTCGCGGCGACGCAGGGTCAGGACTTCCGCCTGCAGGCGGAGCGACCGCGAGCCGACGACGGGATGCAGCAGCATCTCCACGTCGTAAAGAGCACGGGGCAGGATCTTCATCTCCTGCCCGGCGATGCAGGCCGTCCGGCCGTAGTCGACGGTAGCTTGCACCGCCAGCGCAGTGCCACGCGCGCCAAGCTGGCCGCTGCGAACGGCGAGGCGCTCCCCACACGGTTGCCGGCGATCGAACAGTGCGGCCAGTAAGGGGGTCGCCTGCTTCTGCGCCGACGCAAGGTCGGCGGCCAGTCTGCCGTCGATGTCGGCTTGCCCCGCGCGCAAGGTATAGAGAAGCTCGCCCGAGACGCCGACCGGCAACTGCAACCCGCCGATCGGCAAAATGACGGTGCGCGGCGAGAGGGTCGCTTTCGCCGCCCAGGCGACGGCCGGCATCAGAGCCGTCCCCACGGCCAGAATCACCCGGAACAGGACGGCATTGCGCTTTGGCGGTCGGGCGAGACCGCGCAAGGCGCCCATCCGTTTCCGGCGCTTGACCGCCGGCGCCGACGGCGGGAAGTTGCCGCGTCCCCCGGCAGCCGGAGAAACGGCGTTGAGACGCCTATCGGTTTCCCGTGATCGTATCCGTATCGTGCTAACCGAGAGCATCCATCCTCGTGCGGTGCAGGCCCTGCGCGACGCCGGCTATGTCAACATCGAGACGCTTGCGGGTGCTCCCAACGAGGACACGCTCCGTCGCCTGCTCGCTGAGGCGCACATCCTCGGCATCCGTTCGCAGACCAAGCTCTCCGCGCAGGCTATCGCGGCGGCGCGGCGCCTGTTCTGCATTGGCTGCTTTTGTATCGGCACCAACCACGTAGACGCGGATGCGGCAAAACGCAAGGGGATACCCGTCTTCAATGCGCCCTACGCCAATACCCGTTCGGTCGCGGAACTGGTCGTGGGGGAAATCGTCATGCTGATGCGGCGGGTTCCGGAGAAATCCGCACTGGCCCATCAGGGGATCTGGCGCAAGACGGCCACTGGTGCTCACGAAGTGCGTGGCCGCACCCTCGGCATTGTCGGCTACGGCCACATCGGCTCGCAGTTGTCGGTACTGGCCGAAGCGATCGGCATGCGGGTGCGCTACTTCGATATCATCGACAAGCTGGCGCTGGGCAACGCCACACCGGTCCGTTCGCTGGGTGAACTCCTGGCCCACGCGGATGTCGTCAGCCTTCACGTTCCGGACACGACGGCGACCCGCGGCATGATCGGCGCCGCCGAGATCGCACAGATGCGCGCCGGCGCGATCCTGATCAATGCCGCCCGCGGCAGCGTCGTCGATATCGACGCGCTGGCGGCGGCGCTCTCAGACGGCCGGATCGCCGGCGCGGCCGTCGACGTCTTTCCGCGCGAGCCTGGCAGCGGTGACGAGCGCCTGACGACACCGCTCCAGGGTTTGCCCAACGTGATCCTGACGCCGCACGTGGGTGGTTCGACCGAGGAGGCACAGGCCAACATCGGCGTCGAGGTCGCGGACAAGCTCGTGACCTATTCCGACAACGGCTCGACCGCCGGTGCCGTCAACTTCGTCGAGGTGGCACTGCCGGTGCAGCAGGGCGTCACCCGCTTTCTGCACATCCATCGCAACGTTCCCGGTGTGCTGACCCGGGTCAACCAGGTGTTCTCGCAGCGCGAGCTGAATATCGCCGCCCAGTACCTGCGGACCGACAGCGAGGTCGGCTACATGGTGAGCGACATCGACGGACGGCTGGAAGAGGGCAGGGGTATCCGCCGCGAGCTGGAGGCGATCGAAGGGACGATCCGCAGCCGGTTCCTCTACTGAACGGCCCCGCAGCGGCAGCGCTGCACTACGGTACCACCGGATCCGGCATGCAGCGCCGAAGCTGTTCATATTGCTCGGTAAAGCGCAGCAATCGTTCGGCCAGCACCCGCATCATGCCGTGCGCGGCATCCGGGTTGCCGGTCACCAGCTGCAGGAAGACATCTCCTTCGATCTTCAGCACCTTCAGCGGGCCGCAGGCATGCACGTCGGCGGTGCGGGGCAGGTTGCAGATGACCGCCATCTCGCCGAGGATGTCGTTGCGTCCGAGCCGGGCCAGGTGGATGCGGCCGTTGTCCGGGAGGACGAGCGAGACCTCCACCTCCCCCTCGTAGACGACGAAAACGCTGTCGCCAGGATCGCCCTGGTGGCAGAGCGCTTCGCCATCCTCGAAGCTGAGGTAGCTGCTGGAAAAGGCAAGCAGCTTCAGGCTGGGGCTGTCGAGGGTCGCGAAGACCGGGATGGTGCGCAAAACCGACACCGCCTCGTTGTAGTTCACCGGCTTTCTTGCTCCCGCTCAGGCATCGACGGCATCCGGCGACCACGCCCCCAGGATTTCGGCGGCGGGTCCCTGCGCGGCGATGCGGCCGCCCTCGACAATGATCACATAATCGAAGCCGTGCGCCTGCTGGACGTCGCTGATTACCCAGACCTGCCCGGGGAGCCTCTCGTCGTGCAGCAGAGCGGCTCGCAACGCAGCCTGCCCCGCCGGATCGATCGACGCCGTCGCCTCGTCAAGGATCAACAGATCGGGCCGCTTGAGCAGGGCCCGTCCGATCGCCAGCTTCTGCCGCTGCGGCACCGACAGCCGGCTTCCGCCGATGCCGACATTGAAATCAAGGCCAAGGTCGACGATTGCGGCGCGTAGGTTCAACCCGTCGAGCAGCTCGGCGATCAACGCGCCGATCTGCCGTTGTGCCTGCTGACGCCCGTAGACCAGCTTGCCGAAGAGGATATTGTCCTGGACCGAGGCGGCAGGATTGTACGCGTCGGCATCGAAGAAGGCGACCGAGGCACGCAACGTCTCCGGCAGCCCGTCGGCGAAGGCATGCCGTGCCTGCAACAGCCGGTTCTCGAAGGCCGCGTCCATCAATCCCAGCCGGTGACGAGCTGGAACACCACGGAACGGCAACGACGACAGAAGGTTGCGATCGTCCGGATCGGCGTCCTCGAAACCCGCCTGCTCGACCCGGCGAATCGCCGCCTGGTACTCCGGCAAGTCGTTGGAGGAGATGAAGCTGAAGCGGTCAAAGAACTCGTGGCCGGCCGGCAGATCACGCAGCAGGTCGACCATGATCTTCGCCATCTGCAGGCCGATGACGAAGAAGTCGTCGCGCAGCCCGACGTCGGTCAGCACCTTCTGGACATACGGATGCTCGCCGAGATGGTCGAGATCGAAGCCCTTGCCCACGGGCAGGCCGAACAGCAGGTTCTCGGCCACCGACATGTTCTGGTTGTAGATGTTGCGATCGAAGATCTCGACAAGGCCCTGGTACCGCCGCTCCTGCAGCCGTTTGCGCAGAACGGAACGCGCCTGCAGGATGCGGTGGGTCAGCTGCTCGTGCCTTTGCGGATCGACGGTCCCGCGCAGCCCCAGGGAGAACAGATCCCCCTCCAGATCGACCAGACGCAGCGTCTCTAGGACCCGCGCCTGCAGTTCCGCGGGCCCCGCCAGATCGTAGAAGGCGTAGTCGATCCAGTGGCCCTCGATGCGGCTGGTGGTGTTGCCGGACTGCCCGGCCTCGAAGACATAGGAACTGCGGGCGGCGCGACCGCGCTCGTCCACCGTCTCCGCCTCCGGCACCTCGCGATTGTAAAGGCCGTAGCAGAGATTATCGCGCAAGGTGCCGTTGATCAGCAACACGTGACTGCCGACGAAGCCGATCCGGCGGCCGGTGACGGCTTCGGGCATGCTCGCCAGCGGCTGTCCGCCGATGCTGATCGCGCCGGCGGTGGGGTGCAGCAGCCGCGCCAGCAGCCGGGCGATGCTGTCGGCTCCCGAACCCGGCCCCCCCGCCAGTGCCACCCGCTGGCCGATCTCGAATTGGAAGCTCGCCTGATCGACTGCTTTCACCCCGACCTCGTCCTCCAGGGAGACGTGCGAGGCCACAACCGCGCCAGAGAGTCTCGGCACCGGGCCTGTTACCGGCTGCTGCAAGTCTTCTGCCAGCATGCCGGCGGGACGGAACTGTTCGACGAGCTGATCGTACTTGACCCGCGTGTCCTCCTTCTGCTGGTACCAGTCGAGCAACTCCTTCCACGGCGATGAAAGGTCCTTGTAGGCGGAAAGGACCGCCACCAGCGCCCCAAACGTCAACTCGCCGTGGATGACCAGATAGCCGCCGATCGAATAGAAAAAGAACGGCGTGAGCTGTGCGAGGAAGTTATTGAGAAATTTGATGAAAAACTTCTTCCGGTAGATCTGTAGGCGGATATCGTAGATGGTGCCGACCCAGCCGGCGAAGTCAGCGCGATGTCGTTCGGCCGTGTCATTGGCGTGGATCTCCTCAATACCCGAGATGCCCTCGCCGATCCGCTCGGCGAGACGACGGACGGTGCGGACGCGCTGCTTGGCGAGCGCGTTGACCTGCCGTTGCAGCTTCGGAATCAAATACATCTGCACCGGATAGAGGGCGATGGCCGCGATGCCGAGGACGATGTCCTGGGCAAACATGAAGGCGAGGATGGTGAGCAGCGTGCCACCCTGAAACGCCGGCTGGGCCACCGCATCACCGATGAAGCCGCCCAGCGGCTCGACCTCGGCGGTGATCATGGCGATCACCTCGCCCTGGGATGTGCGGCGGAAGTGCGGAATCGGAAAACGCAGCGTCTGCGTGAACAGCTGGTAGCGCAGGCGGCGAAGCATCCGTTCGCCGAGCCGGCCTTTGTAGACGTTGACAAAGTACTTGAAGCCGCCGTTTGCCCCCACCAGCAGCAGGAACACGGCGCACAGGATCGCCAGGTATTGCGCCTGCTCGACCTCGAAACCGTAGAAGTTCCGCGGAAAATTGCTGGCGGCAATCGCCTGGTTGATAATGATCTTGGGCAGCTCCAGCGACGCATACAGGAAAGGGAAAGACGCGCAGGTCATCACCAGCAGGATGATCTGCTCGCGCCAGCTGTAGCGACGGATATAGCCGAAAAGGGTCTGCTCCATTGGCCTCCGTGGTGGAGCATGAATCAGCGGTGCTGGAAAAGCTCCGTCTTGGTCGATGCGCCCGCGTGTTCTCGCTTGCAGGTTGTCAGGCTGCGCTGATAAATGCGCCAAGCCGGTGGCCATTGCAATCGCGGCCGCGGATCACCAACCGGCAATCCGTGACGCACGCGACGGCGGTGATCAGGGGATGCAGCAGGGTGGCGGTCAGTACCGGCTGTTGATCTACAGCCATGATACCTTCGGCCTTGGCCACCTGCGCCGATGCCGGGCAATCGCGCACGCGCTGGTCGAACGCCGGGCAGACCTGAGCGTGCTGATCCTCACCGGCTCGCCGATCATCGGCAGCTTCAGCTTCCGTTCCCGGGTTGACTTCGTCCGCATTCCCGGGGTGATCAAGCTCAAGGACGGCGACTACCAGCCGCTCAGCCTGAACATCGGCCTCGACGC
Organism: Rhodospirillales bacterium; assembly: GCA_016793875.1. Taxonomy (GTDB): domain Bacteria; phylum Pseudomonadota; class Alphaproteobacteria; order Rhodospirillales; family Defluviicoccaceae; genus Defluviicoccus. The sequence continues at coordinate 8,187 of JAEULG010000244.1, forward strand.
GATCCTGTCGATGCGCGGCGGCATCATCCGCCATACCGCCGAGGCGTTTCAGCCGCATGTCTTTCTGGTGGACAAGGAACCGCTGGGGCTGCGCGGCGAGGTGCGCGAGACGCTCGCGCTGCTGAAGGCACGCGGAACACCGCTCGTCCTCGGCCTGCGCGACGTGCTGGACGAGCCGGGCCAGCTCGCCGAGGAGTGGGAGCGCAAGCACGCCGTCTCCGCCGTGAGCGAGTTCTACGACGCCATCTGGGTTTACGGCCTGCCGCAGATCTGTAATGCCCTCGAAGGCATTGAACTGCCGCCAGCGGCGGCGGCGCGGGTGCGCTACACCGGTTATCTCCGGCGCGAGGCGACACCGCGAACGGCCGCGGCGCTGATCAGGCCTCCGGGCGACGGGGAGCCCTACCTGCTGGTGACGACCGGAGGCGGCGGTGATGGCGCGCT
>JAEULG010000269.1 GCA_016793875.1 Rhodospirillales bacterium
GTGGGCGCGCAGGCTGGCGGAGCGATGCTGGATCGCCCGCGGCACCAGCCGGTGCCGCAGCGGCCGCCAGGCGAGCAGCAGGTAGAGCACGATGAAGCCGATCACTTGGCCGACGTAGAACTCGGCGACGGTGATGTGGGCTGGCAGGGGCAGCACCAGGGCGATCCCGGAGAGCAGCAGCGTCGCGGTTGCCGCCAGCAACGTCGGCAGGTGCAGGTAATCGCCGCAGCCGCGGGAGATGACGGTGACCAGTTCGGCTGCCGTGTGCTTTTCCGCTTCGGTGACCGCGGCCTCGATCCGCTGGCGGTCGATCTCGTCGATGAACGACATGGGCTCACCAGCCTCCTGAGGCGCCGCCGCCGCCGAAGCTGCCACCGCCGCCGCCAAATCCCCCACCGAAGCCGCCGCCGCTGGAACCGCCGCCCCAGCCGCCGCCAAGACCGCCACCGCCGATGATGATCGGCGGGATCATCCGCCCGCCGCGGCGGGCGCCGCGTCCGCCGCCAAAGCCGGCTGGCCCGCCGGGACCGCCGCCACCACCACCGCGGTAGGACAGCCAGATCAGCACCAGGAAGGCGACGAGCATCAACAGCGGGATGATGCTGGAGGCCTCCTGGTCGTTGCGCGCCGGCTGCTTCGGCAGCGGCTCCGCCTCGCCGGCCAGCATCTTGAGGATGGCACCGGTGCCGGCGACGATACCCGGGCCGAACTGGCCGGAGCGGAACGCCGGCAGCATGATCCGTTCGATGATCAGCCGGCTGGCGGCGTCGGTAAGGATCCCCTCCAGGCCGTAGCCGACCTCGATGCGCACCTTGCGCTCGGTGGGCGCTACGATCAGCAGGGCGCCGTCGTTCTTGCCCTGCCGGCCGATACCCCAGGCGCGGCCGAGTTGCCAGCCGTAATCGTCGATGGTCGTTCCCTGCAGCGACTTCAGGGTGACCACCACCACTTGGTTGCCGGTGGCTTCCTCGTGCGCTTTGAGCGCCTCGGTGAGGCTCTGCACCTCGGCGGGGCTGAGCAGCCCGGCTTCGTCGACGACGCGCCCGCTGAGCGCCGGAAACTGCAGCGCGGCCAGTGCCGCCGCCGCTGCCGTCAGGAGAACGGCAAGCAGGACGGCGGGGGCAATTGCGGGCTGCAGCCGCGGCATCGCGGACCGCCTCAGAATTTCACGGCAGGCGGTGTCTGCGCTCCCTCGGCGGCGCTGAAGCTCTGCATCGGCTGGTGCCCGGAATAAAGCGTCATCGCCCACAACCGGCCGGGGAAGGTGCGAAGCTCGGTATTGTACACCCGCACGGCCTCGATATAGTCGCGCCGCGCGACCGATATGCGGTTTTCGGTGCCTTCGAGCTGCGACTGCAGGGCGAGGAAGTTCTGGTTGGCCTTGAGGTCGGGATAGCGCTCGACCACGACCATCAGCCGCGACAGGGCGGAGGTCAGCGCACCCTGATTGGCCTCGAAGGCCTTGAAGGCATCGGGATTCGTCAGCACGTCCGGCGGCAGGGTCGTCTGCGCCACCTTCGAGCGGGCCTCAATGACCGCCTGCAGCGTCTCGCGCTCGAAATTCGCGGCGCCCTTCACCGTTTCGACGAGATTGGGGATCAGGTCGGCGCGGCGCTGATACTGGTTCTGCACCTGCGCCCAGGCGGCCTTCGCCTGCTCCTCGAAGGTGGGGATGTTGTTGACGCCGCATCCCGTCAGGGTCAGCAGGAACAACAGCAGCGCGCCGAGGCCGAGCGGCGAGGCCGGCCCGCGCATGAGGGGCCGGCGCATGATGGCGATAGTCATCGGTATTGGACCCTCTTCCCGTTATCGCGGCCGGCTGCTGCATCGACGGGAAGCACGACGCGACTGGCGGGGTTCCCACGATCGCCGGTTGAGAATGCTTAGAGGATCCGCCCGGCGCTTGCAACCACGGCACCCGGGCCGGCCATGGCCGCGCATCCGATCCTGGCGACCGGCTGGCGGCCTCCGACGCACTGACTTGTCTCACCGGCGACGGTGTGCATCATGCCGGCATTCCCTAACTCAGTGACGATTGCAGCCATGTCCGCCGCCGACCGGTCTCCCTTCGCCCCCGCCGCATTCCCGACGCTGCCGGCAGTCGGCGGCCTGCGCATGGCTGCCGTCGCCGCCGGCATCCGCTACCGCGGCCGCGACGACTTGCTGCTGGTCGAGCTGGCAGAGGGCACGGCCGCCGCCGGGGTGTTCACCCGCTCGCAGACGGCGGCATCGCCGGTACTGTGGTGCCGCAAGGCGCTGGCGTCGGGCCGCGCGCGTGGTCTCGTCGTCAATGCAGGCAATGCCAATGCCTTCACCGGTCGGGACGGCGATGCCGCGTCGGCGCAGACGGCGGCTGCCGCTGCCGCCCTGCTCGGCTGTCCGGCCGACCAGGTGTTCGTCTCCTCGACTGGGGTGATCGGCGAGCCGCTGCCGATGGCGCCGCTGCTGGCCGGGCTGCCGGTAGCCGCCGCCGCTGCCGGCTCTGCGTCCTGGGAGCGGGCGGCGCGCGCCATCGCTACCACCGATACCTTCCCGAAGGGAGCGGGCGCCACCTGCCAGATCGACGGGGTTGACGTGGCCATCGGCGGAATCGCCAAGGGCGCCGGCATGATCGCGCCGGACATGGCAACCATGCTGGTTTACCTGTTCACCGACGCCGCGATCGCCCCGGAGGCGCTGCAGGCGCTGCTCACCGAAGGGGCGAATCGCAGTTTCAACTGCATCACCGTCGATTCCGACACCTCGACCAACGATACGGTGCTGCTGTTCGCCACTGGCGCCGCCGGCCACCCGCCGGTCGCCGATCCGGCCGATCCCCGCATCGCCGGCTTCCGGGTGGCGCTGGACGCGGTGATGCTCGACCTCGCCCATCAAGTGGTGAAGGACGGCGAAGGGATCTCCAAGTTCATCACCATCACGGTGACAGGGGCGAACGATGACCGTGCCGCCCGCAGCATCGCCCTGACCATCGCCAATTCGCCGCTGGTGAAGACCGCCATCGCTGGTGAGGACGCGAACTGGGGCCGGATCGTCATGGCGGTTGGCAAGGCGGGCGAGCGCATCGACCGCGACCGGCTCGCCATCGCCATCGGCGGCATCCCGGTGGCGCTCCACGGCGCGCCGGTCGCCGGCTACGACGAGACCCCGGTGGCGGCCCATATGAAGGGGCTGGAGGTGGGCATCGCGGTCGACGTGGGGGTAGGCGAGGGTCGAGCCACCGTCTGGACCTGTGATCTGACCCACGGGTACATCGATATTAACGCCTCGTACCGGTCGTGAGACCGGCTCACCGGCACGTCCGTCCTGCACCCGCGGCCTCCCCTCAAACGGGGGAGGGCAATTGCAGGTGGCCGTCATGAGCGTTGGGCACGGCTGCCTCGGAATCGAAACGCCACGGCCGGACCGGGAATTGCCGCAGGTGCTGGTCGCCTCGGTGGCGCTGGTTGATGACGATGCACGGGTGCTGATCCAGCAGCGCCCGGAGGGCAAGTCGTGGGCTGGATGGTGGGAGTTCCCCGGTGGCAAGATCGACGGTGGCGAGACACCGGAGGCTGCGGTCGTCCGCGAGCTGGCGGAGGAACTTGGCCTCGACATCACCGAGAGCTGCCTCGCCCCGTTCACCTTCACCACCTACGCCTACGACGATTTCCGGCTGCTGATGCTGCTCTATCTCTGCCGGGTCTGGCGCGGCACGCCCGAGCCGCGCGAAGGGCAGACAGTACGGTGGATCCGCCCCATAGAGCTCGGGCGGCTGCCTCGCCTGCTTCCCGCCGACGTCCCGCTTGTGGCGATGCTGCGCGATTGGCTATAAGCATTCCTTCATAACGACCGCGCGCTGCGCCGCCTCTATGGCGCGGTTGTTGCACCGCCCATCGAACTGGGATCGGGCAAGGAGGATGGGCATGAAACTCGGATCGCGTTTGCGCGCCTGGCGGATGGGTGCGAGCCTGCTGCTGCTGGTGGCGATGGCAGCTCCGGCGGGCGTCCGCGCCGCCGACCAGGACAGGGTCACGGTGTTTGCAGCCGCCAGTCTCACCGACGCGCTGCAGGAACTGGCGGGCGACTGGCGCCGACAGAACGGCGGCGAGGTGCGCTACTCTTTCGCCTCCTCCTCGACGCTGGCCCGCCAGATCGAGGCCGGTGCTCCCGCTGACATCTTCATTTCCGCCAACCCGGAGTGGATGGACTACCTCGCCGGCAAGAACCTCATCGTCCCCGACAGCCGCACCGAGCCCCTGGGTAACGACCTGGTGCTGGTGGCACCGGCGGACAGCGCTCTTTCCAAGGTCCAGATCGACAGCAACCTCGACGTCGCCGCGCTGGTCCGCCCCGGCGAGCGGATCGCCACCGGCGATCCGGCGCACGTGCCGGTCGGCATGTATGCCCAGCAGGCGCTCACTCGGCTCGGCCTGTGGGAAAAGACAGACCCGCTGTTGGCGCGGGCGGACAGCGTGCGGGCGGCGCTGGCGCTTGTGGAGCGTGGCGAGTCGCCCCTCGGCATCGTCTACGCTTCGGATGCCGTTGCCAGCAGCAAGGTGAAGGTGGTTGGCAAGTTCCCGCCCGACAGCCACGACCCCATCACCTATCCGTTCGCCATCGTCATGGGCCACGACACGCCCGCCGTCCGTGCTTTCTTTGCCAAGATCACCAGCGGCGGCGCAGCGCAGGTCTACGAGCGCTTCGGCTTCATCTGGTTGGGGCCCACCGGCTAGCAGCCCGGCGGCGATGATGCTGTCCGCGGCGGAGATCGAGGCGCTTCTGCTCAGCCTGCGCATCTCTTCGGTCGCCGTCGCCGGCAGCCTGCCCTTTGCCATTGCCTGCGCCCTGCTGCTGGCCCGGCCGCGCTTTCCCGGCAAGGTGATGGTGGACGGCGTGGTGCACCTGCCCCTGGTACTGCCACCGGTGGTGATGGGCTACCTGCTGCTGATCACGCTGGGGACGCGCGCGCCGATTGGCGGCTGGCTGTTCCACACCTTCGGCATCCGGCTGATCTTCAACTGGACCGGGGCGGCGGTCGCCGCCGGGGTCGTCACCTTCCCGTTCCAGGTCCGCGCCATGCGCCTTGCCCTGGAGAGCATCGATCCCAAGCTGGTGGCGGCAGCGCGCTCGCTGGGCGCAACCCGCCTCGATGCGTTCTTTACCGTCATTCTGCCGCTCATGCTTCCCGGCATCGTCGCCGGCGTCATCACCGCATTCGCTGCCAGTCTCGGCGAGTTCGGCGCGATCATCACCTTCGTCTCGAACGTCCCGGGCGAGACCCAGACGCTGCCGCTCGCCATCTATTCCGCCATCCAAACCCCCGGCAACGAGGCCGCGGCCGCCCGGCTGGCGGCGCTGTCCGTCGGGCTGGCACTGGCCGGTCTGATGCTCTCGGAACTGGCCGGGCGGCGGGCCAGGCGCCTGGTCGGGCGCTGAACCGATGTCGCTGCGTCGTCGCTAATGCTGGATGTCGCCGTCCGCCGCCGGCTTGGCGCCTTTTCCCTCGACGTCGCCTTCCGCGGCCCGGAAGAGGGGATCACCGCGCTGTTCGGCTCCTCCGGCTCGGGCAAATCCACCCTTGTCTCCGCCATTGCCGGCCTGCTGCGGCCGGAGGCAGGGCATGTCCGACTCGGCGCCGAAACCTTCTTCGATGCGGCAGAAGGCATCGATCTGCCGCTGCACCGGCGCCGCATCGGCTGGGTCTTTCAGGACGCCCGGCTGTTCCCCCACATGTCCGTCCGCGACAACCTGCTCTACGGCCTCCGCCGGGCCCCTGCCGCCGAGCGGCGAATCAGTCTCGATTCCGTCGTCGCACTGCTCGGCATCGGCGAGCTGCTGGCGCGCCGTCCGCGGGCGCTGTCCGGCGGTGAGAAGCAGCGGGTAGGGCTGGGCCGAGCGCTGCTGGCGCAGCCGCGCCTGCTGTTGATGGACGAGCCGCTTGCCTCGCTCGATGCCGGCCGCAAGGCCGAGATCCTCCCCTACATCGAACGACTGCGCGACGACGTGCGCATTCCCATCGTCTGGGTGAGCCACTCGCTGGAGGAGGTTGGACGTCTCGCCGATACCCTCGTCGTGCTCGATCAGGGGCATGTGGTCGCTTCCGGCGACGTTGCCAGCGTGCTTACCCGCCTCGATCTGTTTCCGCCGGACAGCCCCTATGAAGCGGGCGCGGCGCTGGCGGTGCGCGTCGTCGACCACGATGAGGCTTTCGCGCTCACCCGCCTTGCCTTCGACGGTGGGATGCTGCGCGTGCCGCGGATCGCGCGGACGCCCGGCGAGCGCCTGCGCATCCGCATTCGCGCCCGCGACGTCATGCTTGCCGCCAGTGAGCCGCGTGAGCTCAGCGCCCTTAACGTGCTGGCGGCGGTGGTCGAGGAAGTGCGGGCTGCCGATGACAGCCAGACCGACGTTCGCCTTGCCATTGGCTCGGCGCGGTTGGTCTGCCGGGTCACCCGCCTCTCGGCGCACAAGCTTGATCTTTCGCCGGGACGCCGGATTTTTGCGATCATCAAGTCCGTGGCCATCGACGGCCGCAGCAGGGATGCCTCGGCCAGCCGACCTGCTTGACTGCGCACCTAATTAAGAATATAAACCTACATTTGCCAGGCTGCTCCGCTCAGCCCGTCGAGCCGGTGTGCTGTCCCCTTCGAGGCTTCGCCCATGACCGACCCCACTTCCCCGCGAAGGTACGAACTCGGCTTGGTGATGGCGGGAGCGGCGTCGGCCGGCACCTACACCGCCGGCGTCGTCGACTTCCTTATCGAGGCGCTGCAGGCTTGGCAGGAAGCGAAGACAACCGGCGATCCGTCGATCCCGGATCACGAGGTCTGCATCCGCGCCGCTGCCGGGACCTCGGCGGGCGGGATCGTCGCCTCGTTGCTGGCGATGCTGCCGTTCACCCGCCACTGGCCGATCCGCGACCTCGCCACCGCTCCCACCGCTTCTCGCGCAATGAACGCGTCGCGCAACCTCCTCTACCGCTGCTGGGTCGTCGGCACCGGGATCCAGGACATGCTGGTTTGCGATGACCTGCGCGGCCGGGGAACAGGGGTGGCCTCGCTGCTCAACGGCGAGGTGCTGGCCCGCCTTGCCGATGACGCCATCGCCGATGTGCGCGCCGCCAGATCGGCCGGAAACACCCCGGCGTTGCCGTCCTATTTCACCAACCCGCTGCAGCTCTACCTCAGCTTTACCAACATGCGGGGTGTTCCCTACGTCATCCGCATGATCGCCGACGAAGGCAGGCGCGGCCACCTCGTCACCAGCCACAGCGACTATGCCCATTTCGCCGTCTTCGGCACCGGAACCGGCGAGCCGGCGCACCTGCCGCCGGGCGCCCTGCCGGTGAACTGGGCGGGCCCGGCCACGGTGCCGCTCGGCGACGGCTGGGACCGCGTCCGCGACGCGGCACTCGCCACCTCGGCCTTCCCCTGCGGCTTTCCGGCGCGGCGCTTCCGCAATCCGCTCAATGTCTACCGCAATCGCGATGCGCTGGCGGCGGCCGCCGGCGCCACGACGCTATCGGTGCAGATCGACCTGCCCGAAGCCGATTCGGACGCCTACGACTTCTGGTGCGTCGACGGCGGCTTGCTCAACAACGAGCCGCTGGAGTACGTGCGCAAGGCACTGCATGGGGAAGGCCGTTCCCACGCCGGCCACGACGGCCTGTCGGCGGACGATTCGTTGCTGCTGATCGACCCGTTTCCCGACGACGTCGGCCGTGTCCGGTCGCAACCGCAGCGCGGCGATCCTCCCGATGCCCTCGATGCCTTGTTCGCGCTGATCCCGATGTTGCGCGCACATGCTGCGTTCCGGCCCCAGGAGTTGCTACTGGCGCTGGATGACACCGTTCGCAGCCGCTACCTGCTTTCCCCGCACCGCGAAACCCGGCAAGGTGCCGAGAGCGAGCTGGCATCGGATGGTCTTGCCGGATTCGCCGGCTTCTTCCATGAGCAGTTGCGCATGCATGATTTCCAGCTTGGCCGCCGCAACTGCCAGAAGTTCCTCGCCGACCACTTTCACCTGCATGTAGATAACCCGATCGTCGCGCCATGGGTGGGACGGCTCGCCGACCGGGGAGTGCTGGATCTCTACCATCCCCTGGTGCCGGCGCCCGACGGCGGCCAGCGCCGCTGCCGCGATCTGGTGCCGGTAATCCCGCTGATGCCACAGGTCCGTCGCGAGGTGGCGCTGCGGCCCTGGCCGAAGCTCTGCCGCAAGCGGGACTTCCAGCCCGCTGCCGAACTGATCCGCCGGCGTGCGGATATCGTCGTGCCCGAGTTGCTGCGCGCGCTGTTGCATCGCGCCGGCATCGGCGACCGCCGGCTGGTCAACCGGGTGCTGCGCGCCGTGACCTGCGATGTGATCACCCGCAAGGTCGGCCGCACGCTGGCAGAAGCGGTCGAGAAGGATCTGGTCACCCGTGGCCTGATGTAGCGGTTCCGGGGCGATTGCAGAGCAGTCTCGGCTGGGTGTGCCAGGACCAAACCGAGGCACTCTCCTGTCCCGGCGTTCGTTGACACCCCGCGAAGCCGCGTCTATGTCTTTTAACAAGGCGGCAAGGTGCTGAGCGAAGCCCTTGCGCGCGCGTCACCGGCTTGAGGCCGGCTTCTCTGAAGGATCATGCATGTTCGGAGCGATCGCGCGGCGGCTGTTCGGCACCGCCAACGAACGATTCCTGAAAAGCCTCAAAAAGCAGGTCGAGGCGGTAGGCGTGCTCGAGCCCGAGCTGGTTGCCCTCGATGACGAAGGTCTGCGAGCCAGGACGACATGGCTGAAGGACCGGCTGGCGGCGGGCGAAACGCTCGATGACCTGCTGGTGGATGCCTTCGCGACGGTGCGGGAAGCGGCGAAGCGGACGCTGGGGCAGCGGCCGTTCGACGTGCAGCTGCTGGGCGGCATGGTCCTGCACCGCGGCATGATCGCCGAAATGAAGACCGGCGAGGGCAAGACGCTGGTGGCGACGCTTCCCGTCTATCTGAACGCGCTCACCGGCCAGGGTGTGCACGTCGTCACCGTCAACGACTACCTGGCGCAGCGCGACGCCGAGTGGATGGGATCCATCTACCGCTTCCTCGGGCTCACCGTCGGCTGCATCGTCCATGGCCTCGACGACAGCGAGCGGCGCGCGGCCTATGCCTGCGATGTGACCTACGGCACCAACAACGAGCTCGGCTTCGATTATCTTCGGGACAACATGAAGTTCCGCCTGGACGACATGGTGCAGCGGCCATTCCACTACGCCATCGTCGACGAGGTGGATTCCATCCTCATCGACGAGGCGCGGACGCCGCTGATCATCTCCGGGCCGGCCGAAGATTCGTCCGAGCTCTACATTCGCATCGACCGGCTGATGCCCCGTCTCGTCGATGAGGATTTCGAGAAGGACGAGAAGGCACGGGCCGTCAGTTTTACCGAGATCGGCACCGAAAAGATCGAGGAGCTGCTGCGCGAAGACGGTCTGCTGGTCAGCGGCAGCCTCTATGATGTCGCCAATATCTCGCTGGTCCATCATGCCAACCAGGCGCTGCGCGCCCACAAGCTGTTCAGCCGAGATACCGACTATGTCGTCAAGGACGACAAGGTCATCATCATCGACGAGTTCACCGGCCGCATGATGGACGGCCGCCGCTACTCCGAGGGCCTGCATCAGGCTCTGGAGGCGAAGGAGCGGGTACACGTCCAGCAGGAAAACCAGACGCTCGCTTCGATCACCTTCCAGAACTATTTCCGTCTCTATCCCAAGCTGGCCGGCATGACCGGCACGGCGATGACCGAGGCCGGCGAGTTCGCCGAGATCTACAAGCTGGAAGTGATCGATATTCCGACCAACGTGCCGTGCGTGCGCAAGGACAACGATGACGAGGTCTACCGTACCGCGCGCGAGAAGAACGATGCCATCGTCGAAATGATCGAGGAGTGCCGCAAGAGCGGCCAGCCGGTGCTCGTCGGCACGGTGTCGATCGAGAAGTCGGAACTGCTCTCCGACCTCCTCAAGAAGCACAAGATCCCGCATCAGGTGTTGAACGCCCGCTACCACGAGAGCGAGGCGCAGATCATTGCCCAGGCGGGCGGCGCCGGCGCGGTAACCATCGCCACCAACATGGCCGGGCGCGGCACCGACATCCAGCTGGGTGGCAACGCCGAGATGCGCATCCGCCAGGAACTGAAGGATCCCGCCGACGACGCTGGCGCCGGCCGCATTCGCGCGGAGGTCATCGCCAACCGCGAGACGGTGCGGCAGGCCGGCGGGTTGTTCATCCTCGGCACCGAACGGCACGAGAGCCGCCGCATCGACAACCAGTTGCGCGGCCGTTCCGGCCGCCAGGGCGACCCCGGGGCATCGAAGTTCTACCTGTCCCTCGAGGATGACCTGATGCGCATCTTCGGGTCCGGCCGCATCGACGGCATGCTGCAGCGCCTCGGGCTGAAGGAAGGCGAGGCGATCATCCATCCGTGGGTGAACCGGGCGCTGGAGAAGGCGCAGCAGAAGGTCGAGGCGCGTAACTTCGACATCCGCAAGAATCTGCTCAAGTACGACGATGTGATGAACGACCAGCGCAAGGTCGTGTACGAGCAACGCAAGGAATTGATGCACGCCGACGACGTGGCGCAGACGGTTGCCGACATGCGCCACCACGTCATCGACCTGCTGGTGACTCGGCATATTCCGCCGAATGCCTACGCCGAGCAATGGAATGCCCACGGGCTGCACGCCGAGGTTTTGCGCATCTTCGGTCTCGACTTGCCGATCGCCGAATGGGCCGCCGAGGAAGGTATCGCCGACGAAGAGATCCGCAGCCGCCTGCGCGACCACGCCGACCGCAAGGTTGCCGAGAAGGCAGCCAACTACGGTGCCGACGTGATGCGCATGGTGGAGAAGAGCCTGCTGCTGCAGATCCTCGACCAAGTGTGGAAAGAGCATCTGCTCTCCCTTGACCACCTGCGCCAGGGCATCGGCCTGCGCGCTTACGGGCAGCGCGATCCGCTGAACGAGTACAAGCGAGAGGCCTTCGCGTTGTTCGAGGCGATGCTGGAGCGCCTGCGCGAGCGGGTAACCCAGGTTCTCGTTCACATCGAGCTGCGCGTCGACCCGGCGCTGGAGCCGGAGTTGGAGCAGGCGCTGCAGCCGCCGCCGCAACGGATGCAGGAAACACGCATCGATCCGGCCTTCGCCGAGGCAGACGCCGGACCCGCTGCTGGCGGTGATGTCGCTGTTGCCCAGCGGCCTGGTCCGGCCCGTTCCCGTGCCGCCGATCCTGCTGCCGATCCACGCGATCCCGCCAGCTGGGGCCGGATTGCCCGCAACGCGCCGTGCCCCTGCGGTTCCGGCAGGAAGTTCAAACACTGCCACGGCCGACCGGTTTGACATAGACGCCGCCTTGACCGGCGTTGGCAGCCCTGCGGAACCCCTACCGTCGAGCTGCGGCTGAAAATCAGCTCCGTGCCAAGGCCGCGGCGGTGTGGCAATCTGGACAGGGCAGCCAGAAAAGCGGCGGGCCGCTCCAATATGGTCCTGTAGTTGCTATCCGGGCGAGGATGCTTTCGGGCGATCGTCGAAAGCGGTCCGGGGCAGTTCTTGATGTCTGGAGCGAGCGCGATGTCGGTTATCCCTGCAAATGGCAAGCTGCGCCGCGGCGTCGACTTGCTGCACGATCCTCAGCACAACAAGGTTGCCGCGTTCAGCGAGGAGGAGCGCGAGGCACTGGGGCTCATCGGGCTCCTGCCGGAAGGCATTGACACCCCTGCGGTGCAGGTCGAGCGCGTGCTTCATCAGGTGGCGCGGCGCCCCAGCGATCTCGGCCGCTATATCCTGCTGTCGGCGCTGTGGGACAATGACGAAACGCTGTTCTTCCGGGTGCTGATGTCGGACCCGGCGCGGTTCATGCCGCTGGTGTACACGCCGACGGTGGGTGAGGCCTGCCAGGAGTTCGGCCATATCATCCGCCGGCCGCGCGGACTTTATCTTTCGGCGAAGCGGCGCGGCCGTTTTCGCGAGATCATGAACAACTGGCCGGAGGGCGATGTCCGCGTCATCGTCGTCACCGACGGCGAGCGCATCCTCGGCCTCGGCGATCTCGGTGCCAACGGCATGGGCATTCCCATCGGCAAGCTGGCGCTTTATACCGCGTGTGCCGGCGTGCCACCGCAGGCGACGCTGCCGGTGATGCTCGACGTCGGCACCAATAACCAGGAATTGCTGTCCGATCCGCTCTACCTCGGGCTACGCCAGCCGCGCGTGACGGGCAAGGAGTACGACGATCTGGTGGAAGAGTTCGTCGCCGCCGCCCAGGATGCCTATCCGAAGTGCTGCATCCAGTTCGAGGACTTTGCCAACACCCACGCCGTCCCGCTTCTCGCCCACTATCGCGACCGCGTCTGCTGCTTCAACGACGACATCCAGGGTACCGCCGCGGTTGCCGTCGCGGGTATCCTTGCGGCGTTGCGCATCATCGGCAACCGCATGGGCGACCACCGCTTTCTGTTCCTCGGTGCCGGCTCCGCGGCCACCGGGATCGCCGATCTGCTGGTGCGCGCGATGGTTCGGGAGGGCGCTGCCGAACCCGATGCCCGCCGACGCTGCTGGCTGTTCGACAGCAAGGGGCTGGTCACCGCCAGCCGTGGCAACGACCTTGCCAGCTTCAAACGCCCCTACGCCCATGAGCACCCGCCGGTGGGGGATTTCGTTGCCGCCATCGAGACGCTGCGGCCGACGGCGATCATCGGCGTCAGCACCATGGCCCGAGCTTTCAACCAGTCGGTCATCGAGGCGATGGCCCGGGTCAACGAGCGGCCGGTCATCTTCCCTTTCTCGAACCCGACGTCCAAGTCCGAGTGCACCGCCGAGGAGGCCTACGCTTGGTCGCAGGGAAGGGCGATCTTCGCCGCCGGCAGTCCGTTCGCACCCGTGGAGTACCACGGACGGACGTTCGTGCCGGGCCAGGGAAACAATGTCTATATTTTCCCGGCGATCGGCATGGCGATCTATGCCACCGAGGCGAAGCGCGTCACCGACGATTTGTTTCTGGAGGCGGCGAAGGGGGTGGCGGAGCAGGTGACCGACGCCGACCTTGCCTCCGGCCTGATCTATCCGCCGCAGTCCGGCATCTACGAGACGTCGCTGAAGGTTGCGGTACGCGTCGCCGGCGCGATCTTCGATGCCGGGCTCGCGGGCGTGCCGCGTCCGGACGACCTTGACGCGTTCGTTCGCGGGAAAGCCTATCGGCCGGAATATCCCAAGCTGATCTGACGGTAAGCGCAGCGCCCGCGGGGGATCGGTCAGCTCTCGCGGCGCTCGTTCGCTGCATCCTGGGCGAACAGGTCCTCCAGTTCCTTGGCAGCCCTCTTCGCCAGCTCGCGCATCCTCTCCTCGTTCTGGTGCTCGCCATAGAGGCTGTAGAGACGGCGCTCGTCCGAGTCGCGGAACAGCTCGATGCTGCGGTCGGCGGCGTACTCGGAGAGTCCGAGGTCGACCAGCAGGGTGCGGGCCATGTCGAGGGAGGTCAGGAAGGTCTCCCGCCAGACGACGTCGATGCCGAGTTCCATCAGCCGGTAAGCGTGGCTGCGGTTGCGGGCGCGGGCGTAGATCTTCAGGTTCGGGAAGTGCCGGCGTACCACCTCGGCGGTGCGCACCGAGGCGTCGACATCGTCGATGGCGAGCACGAAGGCGACCGCACGGTCGGCGTTGGCGGCGTGCAGCAGCTCCAGGCGGGAGGCATCGCCGTAATAGACTTGGTTGCCGTAGTTGCGGACGAACCCGACCTGCTCCGAGCTGCTCTCGAGCGCGGTGAACGGGATCCGCCGGGCGCGGAGGATGCGTCCGACGATCTGGCCAAAGCGGCCGAACCCGGCGATGATCACCTGCCGGTCGGACGGCGGCTCGTCCCAGGCGCCCTGCGGCGGCTTGTTGCTTTGTTCGCGGCGCTCGATCCAGCCGTTCACGGCGAACAGAAGGGGCGTCGCGACCAGCGACAGCCCGACCACCACCACCAGCCGGTCGGCCATCGTCCGGTCGATCAGCGCGGCGCTGGCAGCAACGCCGAGGACGACGAAGGCGAATTCGCCGCCTTGCGCGACGGCGACGGCGAGGGAGCGTGCGGATGCCGTCGATAGCCCGTTCGCCCGGCCGAGTCCGAACAGGACGACCCCTTTGACCGCGAACAGCCCGGCCACCATTGCCAGGATCGTCAGCGGCTCGACCAGCAGCAGGCTGAGGTTGAGCGACATTCCGACGGCGATGAAGAACAGTCCGAGCAACAGCCCTTTGAACGGCTCGAGATCCGCCTGCAGTTCATGCCGATATTCGCTGTCGGCAAGCAGCACGCCGGCAAGGAAGGCGCCGAGTGCCGCCGACAGGCTGAGGCGTTCCATCAGCAGCGCCGCTCCGACCACCGTCAGCAGCGCCAACGCCGTAAACACCTCCTGCATCTGAATGCTGGCGACGACGCGCAGCGCGTAGCGGAGGACGTAGCGGCCCACCACCGCGGTAACGACCAGGACGCCGATGGTTCCGAGGGCGGCAATGGCGCCGGCGCTGTCCATCGGTCCGTGCGCGCCCGGAACCAGCAACGGCACCAGTGCCAGCAGCGGGATCACCGCGAGATCCTGGAGCAGCAGGATGGCGACGGCGGCACGGCCGTGGCGGGTGGTGAGCTGGTTTTTCTCTGCCAGCGTCTGCAGCGCGAACGCGGTGGAGGACAGCGACAAGGTGAGGCCGACCACGGCGGCTCCGCCGGGGCCCAGCCCGAAGAAGCGGGCGACCAGGGCCAATGCGCCACCGGTGATGAACAGCTGCATGACGCCGAGGCCAAGGATGCTGTGGCGCATCGTCCACAGCCGGCTCGGCTGCAGTTCGAGGCCGATGATGAACAGCAGCAGCACGACCCCGAACTCGGCGAAGTGGAAGATGTCGGCGACGTCGCTGACCAGTCCCAGGCCGCCTGGGCCAATGACGACCCCGGCGGCGAGGTAGCCGAGAATGCCGCCAAGACCGAGGCGCCGGGCAATCGGTACAGCTATCACGGCGGCAAGGAGGAAGACTGCCGCACTGCTCAGAAAGGTCATGTGCCTCCTCCCCAGGACCAATCAGCCGCTTCCGGCCTACCTGCCTTGCAATCACGGATCCGGTCGTTGGTATTCCTCGTCCGCCTGGCTCTGCGCCGCTTCCAGTTCCTTGGAATGGCTCCATTCGCGCACCAGCGTATAGCCGACCGCCAGCAGCGTCGGGCCGATGAACACCCCGAGCAGGCCGAGCGAGACGATGCCGCCGAGCACGCCCAGGAATACCAGCAGCAGCGGCAGTGCGCTGCCAAGGCTGATGAAGTAGGGGCGGATAACGTTGTCGACCGTGCTCACCACCAGAAACCCCCAGAGCCCCATGAAGATTCCCCACTCCAGTTCGCCGCTATACAGCAGCCAGACGGAGGCGGGCAGCCAGACCATCGGTGGTCCCATGGGAACGAAGGAGAGCAGGGAGGTGAGGAGACCGAGGAACAGCGCTCCCGGCACGCCCGACAGCCACAGTCCAAAGGCGGCGAGCGCCCCTTGCGCCAGTGACGTGCCGAGCATGCCGTAGACGACGCCGTTGATCGTAGTCTCGGCCACCCCGAGCAGTCGGTGGCCGCGCTCGCCCGCGACCTTCGTCAGCACCGTCCGCAGCCGCATCGCGCCGTAGGCACCGTCGCGGAAGAAGAAAAAGGCGGCGACGATGCTCAGCGTCAGGTCGAGCAGGCCGCCGCCGAGCTTGCCGCCGAAGCTGAGCAGCCACTGCGTCACGGGACCGACGTACTCCCGGGCCGTCGCGGCGAACCGGGTGGTATCGTCGACGAAATAGTGCCAGCCTTCGACAAGTTCCGGGCCGACGCCGGGAAGTTCCCCCAGCCAGGCGGGCGGTGGTGGCGGGCCGCCTTCGAAGGCGGCGATGACGGTTCCCGAGAGCCGGACGATATTGTCGGCAAGGCTGGTGCCGAGCAGGCCGATCGGCACCAGCAGTCCCACCGCCAGCGCCAGCGTCATCACCGCAGCGGCGAGCGTCGTGCGGCCGCCGAGCCAGCGCTCGCAGCGGCGGAAGGCCGGCCAGGTGGCAATCGTCAGGATGGTCGCCCACAGCAGTGCCGGCAGGAACGGCCGCAGGATGACGAAACAGCCGATTGCGACGAAGAACAGAATCAGCAGTCCCGCGTACTGCTCTAAGCGGCGGGTCGGAGGGGTCATGGTCGCTCGATCGAAAGCCATTGTGCGCTGCGCCGGCATGCTGGGAGGGCAGCTAGGCCGCCCCTGTGTACCCTTTCTGCGACGGCTTGGCGAGGCGCAGTCGGGCTTGCGGAGGCGCGAAAACGCCGGAGGGATCGGGCCGCTGGCAGCGGCGGCCGGTGAAGAGTGATTGAGGGATGGGCGACATTGGGCCAGTTTGTCGCCCGGCACCCACCACAAACCCATTTCAGGAACGCAAGAACCATGACCACGAAGGCGCCGGGTCGGAGCGGCTGGCGATGAGCCAGCGGAACCGGCTGACCCCCGGGCGAAAGAGGAGCCTGTCGTCGCGCCGCTGGCTGGAGCGGCAGCTCGCCGATCCTTACGTTGCCAAGGCGCGCCGCCTTGGCTTTCGCTCACGCGCCGCCTTCAAGCTGATCGAGATCGACGATCGCTACCGGCTGCTGCGCTTCGGCGCCCGCGTCGTCGATTTGGGCGCCGCGCCGGGGGGCTGGACTCAGGTCGCGGTGGACAGGACGCGCGCCAGAGAACCCGGTGGCGGGCGCGTCGTCGCCGTCGACCTCCTGGAGATGGAGCCGGTGGGTGGGGCGATCGCGCTGCAGCTCGACTTCTTCGAGGAGGCAGCGCCGGCGCTGATCCGCGACGTGCTGGGCGGCCCCGCCGATGTCGTCCTGAGCGATATGGCGCCGTCCTCAAGCGGACACCCGGACGTCGACCACTTGCGGATCGTGGCGCTGGTCGAGGCGGCGGTCGCCTTCGCCTTCGATGTGTTGGCCCCGGGGGGAGCGATGGTTGCCAAGGTCCGCCAGGGCGGTACCGAGCACCGGTTGCTGGCGGCCATGAAGCGCGCCTTCGCCAGCGTACGTCACGTCAAACCGCCAGCTTCCCGACCGGAATCCGCCGAAGTCTACGTCGTCGCCATCGGCTTTCGTGGCGTGGCGGGTGCGACGCCCGGAGAGTGATCGCGCTAACCGGCCGTTAAGGCCGCTCCCCGACAATCGCGCGTCCACTGGGCCGTCAGGGAGAACCCTAGCGATGAACCGGTCTGCCCTTTCCTACGCCGCCCCCGCGCGACGCAACGGGGCCCGCCGCTCCAGCGGCTGGAAGATGCGTCCATGAACGCGGCGGCGTACCTGCAGTTCGTCTTTGCGCTGCTCTTCGTGCTGGGACTGATCGGCGTTGCCGCGGTCGCGGCCCGCCGCTTCGGGCTGGCGCCGGCCGCTCGCGGCGATCGTCGCCTGCCGCGGCGGCTGGCGGTGGTGGAGAGCATCGCCCTCGACGGCAAGCGCCGGCTGCTGCTACTGCGGCGCGATGACGTCGAACACTTGGTCATCCTGGGGCCATCGGCCGACGTGGTGGTGGAACAGGCGATCGCCGCTAGCCGCCCATCGGCGGCCGCGGAGGTGGTCCATGCCGGCTGACCGTTGCCGCCGGCCGTTGGCACGGTGCTTCCTCGCCGGGCTCGCCGCTGTCCTCTGCCTCGCCGCCATTCCCCAGGCCGTGGCGCAGAGCGTCACCGTTGATCTTGCCGCCAGCGGCGGCGATGCAACCGGCCGGATCGTCCAGTTGCTGGTGCTGCTCACCGTCCTCAGTCTCGCCCCGGCGATTCTGGTGATGGTCACCTCGTTCACCCGCATCATCGTCGTGCTGTCGTTCGTCCGCACCGCGCTCGGCATCCAGCAGACGCCCCCTAACCAGGTGCTGATCAGCCTCGCGCTCTTTCTCACCTTCTTCGTGATGCAGCCGACGCTGGAGCATGCGTGGGAGGATGGGGTACGGCCGCTGATCGAGGGCAAGATCGGCGAGACGCAGGCGTTCGAGCGGGCGTCGGCGCCAGTCCGTGGCTTTATGGAAGCGCACGTCCGCGACCAGGACGTGGCGCTGTTCGAGGAGCTTGCCGGCGTTAGGAAGGCGGAGGCCGCCCCCGCGGCTTCGGTGCGGGAAGCCCCAATGCGAGTGTTGATTCCGGCATTCATGATCAGCGAACTGCGGCGCGCGTTCGAGATCGGCTTTCTCGTCTTCGTGCCGTTCCTGATCATCGACATGGTGGTGGCGTCGGTGCTGATGTCGATGGGCATGATGATGCTGCCGCCGGTCACGGTGGCGCTGCCGTTCAAGATCATCTTCTTTGTGCTGGTGGACGGCTGGTACCTGATCGTCGGCAGCCTCGTCCGCAGCTTCGGCTGAAGTCGCCCGCAGGGGATGCGTCCTGCAGATCCGACCGGGGGCCCGTCGGCGGTTGCTTCCGGCGACTACTGGCCGGCGGTGGGCTCCAGCGAGCGGCGGAAGGCCGTCGCCCGCTGGACCAACTCGGCGAGGGCGGCGGCATTGGCGTCCGGCGGCGGCCCGGTGCCGGCGATCAGCCGGAAGGCATCCTTCAGCGGCGTTGCCGCCATCGCTGCCTGGTAGGAACTGTCGATCTGGGCCAGCTGCCCCGCGTCGCCGGCGAGGGTGAGGGCCACGGCGAGATCGAGGATGTCGCGGGCTCGGCGCTCATCGAGTGGTTCCTCATCGGCGCGGCTGGCCTCGACGATGCGCCGAAGTGTGGCGGCGGCGCGCGGCCAGTCATTGCGGCTGCGATAGACGCGCGACCGCAGCAGCTCCGCATCGAGGCTGGCATCCCGCTCCACCGCTGCCAGGGCTTCATCCTGCCTGCCGAGCAGGAGCAGCGCCTGAGCCTCCGAGAGACCGCGGCGGCGCTGCAGGTCGGGCGGCAGGGCGGTCGCGGCCGTCTGGCGCAGGGCGCTGAGGGCCGCATCGGGCTTGCCGTCGAGGACGCGGATTTCGGCCATCCGGGCCCCAAGTGCTGCCCGCTCGCTGGCGCCCGCTCCCGGCAGCAGTCCTTCCTCCAGCGCTGCGGCGCGGTCGAGCAGATCTGCGGCGACGAGCCGGTCGGCGAGGCGGCGGGTCATTAGCCGACCCTTCTCGCCCGGCGGCGTCAGCTCCTGGAACTCTTCCCACAGCGCGAGCGCGGTCACTGGCGGCAGCCGGTCGGCGCCGTCGGCAAGGTAGAGCTGTTCGAAGGCAGCTGCCATCTGCCGTGTCGCCTCTGCTGCGCCCGGCAGGTCGGCATGGTCGCCGATGGCCCGCTTCAGCGTCCGCAGACCGGCTGCGTAATCGCCGGTCTCGATCTGCAGGCGGCCCAGATGCCGCAGTACCTCGAACTCGACCGCATCCCCCCGCCACGCATAACGAAGACCATCGAGTTTAGCGACCGCTTCCACCGGTGCGATGCGCTGCTGTCGAAGCTGCAGCAGGGTACCCGCCAGATCGCTCTGCGCCCGGGCGCGGCCGGGATCGAGCTGGGCTGCCGTCGCATAGGCTGCCAGAGCCCCCGCGTTGTCGCCGGCCGCCTCCAGGCGCCGCCCTTCCAGGTAGCTGAGCTGCGCCCGCCTCCCGGCACTTCCGCCGGCGGCGCGTCCGACCTCGATGAGCCGCTGCCCCTCGTCGAGCCGGCCGGCATCGATCGCGGCCTCTGCCAGCAGCGCCGCCAGGGG
>JAEULG010000290.1 GCA_016793875.1 Rhodospirillales bacterium
AATCCCATGCTTTGCGATCCCTTAAATTCCCAAAGACGTGGGGAAGGCCGGAGCATGCCCGATCCGGGGTCACAACGCGACTCCGTCTGCTGCATTTGCCCGACTGGTGCGGATGGTAGGCAACGCCGCCGTTGCTGTGTGAAAGACCGGCGTGCATGGCTGAAGCCCAGGCTGCCATGACCGACCGGCAGCGCGCCGCGCCGCCAAAACCACCCTATCAGCGCGCGTGTAACGCGGCGCCAAGGGAGGCACGAGCCACTGGATTCCCCTCGTCAAATATGACCTATATGGGTCCACCATAAGAGGAAGGGTGGATCACCATGAAATCCCCTTTTGCGTTATTCTTGGCGACGTGTGCTCTCCTTTTTGGCTCTTTTGCACGCGCCGATGTCCCGGTCCGGGTCGTCCGCTTCAACGATGTCAAACCGGCGAACGTCAAGCTTTCCATGACCTTCGAGGGCATCGGGCTCGATCCGCAGGAGCGCGTCTATGCTTACCTCTGCGGGACCTATTCGACCCCCGACTGCCACCTTGTCCGCTGGGATCCGCAAACCGGTGAAAAGCAGTATCTCGGCAGCCTTGGCGCAGCGGCGGCAAGGGTGGGCAATCTGGGTCCCAACCGCTACTGGCCCAAGAGGGAGTTCATCGTCAAAGGGCATACCCACGTCTGGTACCTCGACGGCAAGATGTGGATGGGGACGATGAACGCCCACGACTACCAGGACATGTCCGTCATCCGCGGCGGACACCTGATGGCCTACGATCTCGCCACGGGCGTGATTACCGACCACTCGCAATGGCAGCCGAAGGGGGTGTTCAAGGACCGGGGCGGGTTCTACGCCATCCCGGTCTATCCGCCGAAGAACGTGATCGTGGGAATCGGCGTGCCCAATTCCACCGGCTGCGAGATCATCGTCTACAATCCACGCACCCGCGCCACCAAACGGGTCCGCGGCCTTCCCGCCGGCAGCGATAACGGCCAGCTCGCCGGCCGCGACGCGGCCGTGACGCCGGACGGCAAGGTCCTCTATCAGTGCGGTCCGGCCAACACCGCCTTCGGCCTCTACGACATCAACACCGGCGAGAACAAGGCGACCGGCTTCCGCGCGCAGAAGGTGCTGACCAGCGGCATCCAGATCACCAGCGACGGCGGCAAGGCCTATGTCACCGACCTGAAGAACATCTACGAATTCAACCTGCAGACCGGCACGCAGCGGACGCTGACCCCGCTCGATCCAACCGGGGCGGTCCGGCAGACCTCGGCTGCGGTGCTGTCGCGTGATGAGAAGAAGCTGTACTACGTCATCAACCAGTCGACCGCGGATGGCGGCGCGTGGATCGAAGACTTATACGAGTACAACATCGCGACCCGCACCCGCACCAAGCTGCGCAACCTCAAAGACGCGATCGGTCCAGCCAAGGTGTCCGGCTCGCACAGCACCGCCTCGAACGGCAAGATCTACTTCGTGTTCAGGCCCGCCGATAATGCGGGCATCCTCGAGGTGGATGTTTCCGACCGCACCGGGCCCGCTCCTGCTAAGCGGTGACGGATCGCGCGTCTTTGACTCCGAGGAACGCGCCAGCGAGCGCCCTCCTTGATGGCGCAAGAAGACAAAGAGGCGCCGGCCATGATCCAATCGCGGCAAAGACTTCGATGCCTGTTGCCGAATACGGCGAAAAATGCCAAGATTTATCTGCCATGCGCTCTGATGTGGTGGGGTAGCGCAACCGTTTGCTGACGATGCATGACGGCGCGCGACAGAGAGAGGCCGTGACGGCACAGGTTTAGCGACGGCACCAGCAGGTGCGGGGGGTCCCCTGTCCGTCACGGGGACGGCTGGACGTGATTGACATCTTTCTCAGCTATGCCGAGGAGGATCGGCAGACGGCAGCGCGTGTCGCCAAGCTGCTGGAGAATAGTGGCTGGACAGTTTGGTGGGATCGGGGGATCCCTGCCGGGGCAAAATGGCGAGCCGCCATCGCCGATGCCCTCGCAAGGACGCGCGCGCTGGTCGTCCTGTGGTCGCGGTTCTCCGTCGCCAGCGAGTGGGTCAACGAGGAATCGGATCAGGCACGTCGTGCCGGCAAGCTGATCCCCGTCCGCATCGACGATGTCTCCCCTCCGCTGGGTTTCGGCGAGTTTCAATGTGCCGACCTCACTCGCTGGGATGGTTCCGAGCACGCGCCGTCGTTCCGCAAGCTGATCCTCGACATTGAAGTTCACCTCTGTGCTTGCCCGGGCGCGGACACATCGGTTGCCGGCGAAGCTGCCAAGCCCACCGGTGCTGTGATTGTCACCGGCGGCGCGAGTAGGCAGGGCGCTCATGCTCCGGCAACGCGTCCGTCGTGGCGCCTTGCCTCAGGCGTGGTCATCACGCTTGTCTGCATCGCCGTCACCATTGCCGCATTGCGCCTCTGGACTTTGACGGGCGGGATCAGTCCGGCCGGACGGTCGGATGCGCCGCCAGCGTCGGAGGTGCGGTTGGAGAGGCCTGAGCCGCCACCGGTCGTGGTCGAGGCTACCGTCGCGCCGCTATCCAACGATAAGCAAGGCGGTGAAAGAGAAACAGAGCAGCCAGCCAAAAAATTTGATGTTGAATCGGTGGGAACGGACACCAAGGACAAAAACCGTGCGAAACCGCCAGTGCGTCAGAGCGATGCAGGGACGGTCATGCGATCCAACGAACGTTGCGCCAATATCCTTTCCAGACTTGCTCTTGGCGACGCTATCTCAGACAGCGACCGTCAATACTTGTCAAAAGAGTGTCGGTAAATGTGGAAGAGCAGAAATCATCCGCGCGGGCGTTGGGGAAGTAGACGCCTCGAGGCGGTAGCGCTCGTTGCGCTGCTTTGTGCCTGTCAGGCCGCACCCGATGCAGCTATCGAGCACCAGCCGATCGCGTCCACGGCGGTACCGACGGCCGCTGCAGCGACCGTAGCGGTCCCCGCAAAGCCTAAGCCAATCACCGAATTTCCGGTGCTGCCTCTCGAAGAGGCGGTGCTTTCCGCGGCGAACGAAGTCTTCAGCAAGGCCGCGTTAACCTTGCCTGACGCCACTGGAGAACACAGGCGGGCGCTGGCGATCGATCCGCTCATCGACGCCGCGACCTCCGCGCAGCTTGTGGCGACGCACACCATGCAGGATCTAATCGTCCGGCTTGTGAGCGTGAGGTACCCGCAGCTGGAGGTTCGGCCGTTCACCCAGGGTACGCTTGCGCAATTGCCGCTCCTCCTGATCGGCACACTGACGGCGATCGACGGAGAAGGAATGCCGGCTACGACCCGGGACTCCTATCGGGTATGGCTGACCCTCATCGATATGCGCGCGGGAAAGATCATCGCCAAGGCTCGCGCCCGCGCCCGCTCGGACACCGTCGATGCTGCACCGACGCCGAACTTCCGTGACAGCCCGGCGTGGAGCGATGATCCCGCGGGCAAGGCGTACGTCGAGACGTGCCACCAAGGCAAAGTTGGTGAGTCCCCTCCGGCTGCCTTCGTCAATCAGCTCCCAACCGAAACCCTGATCACGAACGCGGTCGATGCCTATGATAACGGGCGCTACCAGGAGGCTCTTGTCGCCTATCGCGAAGCGCGTGATCTTCCCGGCGGCGCACAGCTGCGCGTCTACAACGGCATCTACCTCAGCAACCTGCGGCTCGGCCGTGAGTCGGCGGCGGAACAGGCCTTCGGCGATGTCGTCGACTATGGCCTCCAGCGCGGGCACCTCGCGGTCAAGCTGTTGTTCAAGCCCGGCTCGACCGCCTTTTGGCCTGATCCCACGGTGAGCGGTTCCTACCCGATGTGGCTGCGGCAAATTGCGCAACGGACTGCCGAGGAAGCCTCCTGCCTGGAGATCAGGGGCCACACCAGCCGGACCGGTCCCGAGCCGCTCAATGAAAGACTGGCTCTCCTCCGCGCCGAGCAGATCAAGCGGCGGCTGGAATTCGAGCAGCCCACCCTGACCAACCGTACGATTGCCAGCGGCGTCGGGTCGCGCGAGAACCTGGTGGGAACTGGAACCGACGATGCGGTCGATGCGCTCGACCGCCGCGTCGAGTTCGTTGCACTGGGGTGCTGATTCCCGCCGCTGGACAGTTAGTGAGGAAAGGATCCCCTCGAAAAGCCGGTTGTGATGGTGGCTGAGGACTGACTCACTGCCGCTGTGAGGCACGGGGGCGGTGATGGCGGAGCAGCGAGGCTTTTTCGATCTGGACGAGCGCTATCGGGCGTTGTCGGCCGTGGGCGATCCGCTGGAGCGGTCGGCGGCGGTGGTGGAATTCGAGGTGTTCGGGCCGACCTCAAGACGGCGCTGGCGCGGGCGAGCGGCTGTTCGAGCGCTTCGATGCGGTGTTGAACACCGCGGCTATCTCCCGATGGGTGGGCAGATTGTCGACGACCTCACGGTCTGCAAGCTGCCTGCGATCCTTCAGCCAACTCCGCCCGGGACGCTTTGCGAAACCATTGCACCCCTATTCCAGAGCAGCGGAAACGGAAAGCACCACGCCAAATTACGAGTCCCATCAATTAATTGCAGGCGATCGCCCAGCCTGGCCGGTAGGTGCTGGGAGCCGGCCGGGGATCCACATCCCCCGGCGCGGGCCCTCCCGGATCGAGAGCAGCGGCGGCAGTAGGATCACATTTCGCGCCGATCGTAGCGCCATATAGGTTATTCTGTTCCCCAGAATGGGTAGTCGGGGCGATACGAAAATGGGGCGCTGTGAGCCGCGTCGGGACCTGTGCAACGGTCCCCGTTTGCTTGGCGAGCAATGGCTGCGGGCCCTGCCCGGGTTGCTGCTGGCACTCACCGGCCTGCTGGCGGTCGAACGCTGGGCCTTGGCGCAAGCCGTTGAGGCGATTGCGGCGGTACCGGCGGCGCGCGATGGGGCATGGCTGTGGGTGCTGCCGGACACCCCCGATGGGCTTAAGCCGACGCAGAGTTGGCACGCGACGGGCTCGACGCCCGCCGGCAACATCTATGTCGGCGGGATGGATCACGCGACCAATTCTGCGCTCTATCGCATCAATTCGCTCACCAACCGCCTTGCTTACGTGGGTGATGCCCGGGCCGCTTCCCTGCAGGCGGGCAACCTGCAGCCAGGCGAGACCTTCGAGAAGTTCCACACAAGGCCCACTTGGCTCGGCGGCAAGATCTATGTTGCCACCATGGATTACTCGGGGATCGACGATGGCTATCTCGACCGTCGCGGCTCGCACCTTTACGCCTTCGATCCGAAGACGGCCAAGCTGGTCGACCTGAGCGCGCTGGAGCCGGGCGGCGTCAGCGCGCCGCACGTCAGCGTCGTCACCATCGCTGCCGACGCTGCCCGCGGCGTCCTCTATGAAGCGGCGGGGCCAACCGGTGAGATCTTGCGCTACGACATCGCCCAGAAGAAAACCACGAACCTTGGCCGCCCGGTGGCCTACGACCGTCCGTACCTCTACGTCGGCCGCTTCATGTGGGTTGATTCACGCGGACAGCTTTACTTCAGCGCCGGCAACACCGCCTACGTCACGGACTATGATCCGAGCATTTACCAGCATATCCGCTTCTACAGGCCAGGCGTTGGGTTCGGCCAACGGAAGGACTGGAAGTTGGAGGCCACGCATTCGATTGCAACCGGCCAGTGCCTCAACGGGGGTGCGGTTTGCTATCTCGCTGATGACCAGAGCCGCATCTATCGCTTCACCGACCGGGGGCCGTCGTGGGCTTATATCGGCCGGGTGACAACCGGGAGTGGGATGGTCTGGGTGTTTCACGTCACCGCCGATGGCAGCAAGGCCTACGTCGTCACTACCGGATCGGCTCCGGCGCTTTACGAATACGATCTGGTGACGCGGACATCCGTCCGGCTGTGCGCGCTGGAGGATATCGACCCCGGCTTCACCGGCTACGACCGGCACACCGGCTATAACGCCTGGGACAAGCAAGGCCGGTTCTATTTCGCCAGCTTCGCGTCGGCCTCCTCACCGCTGTTCGGACGGGCGAATGTGCGGGTGACGGCGATCGACCCCGTCCGGCTGAAGGCCGCGCTGCAGGTTGATCGCCTCCGGACTCATAACCCATAGCCTACCGCGATCTTTGCCAAGATCGGCGCAGCAAATGTCGACTCCGACTTCGCCGCGTTCATGCGCTCCTCAGTAGCCTCAGTAGCCTGGCGGTTCACCCATCCGCGCGCCATTTTCGTCCATGCCAGTCGCTTACAAGCGCGCCAGCGGCCCGGAGAATGGCGCGCAGGGCATTACGGTGGCGTGACCGCACACCCAGGCTCAAAGCACACCTTCCGTTTAACCAACTCACACCACAAAGCCGTTCTTCGAAGAGTCCGAAAAGTGGTGGGGGCGCGACGGCCGGCAGGCCGTCGTGCCGTATCTGTGGGTCGTTCGCACGCGACGATCGTTGAAAGGCGGAAGTGAGGCACCGAGATGCCTCTGCAGGCTCGGACGCTCAGAGCGCTGCAGAAGGTTTTCGTCATGGCTTCATACGACAACGGCTTTGCGGGCAGGACGGCGTTGATTACCGGCGGGACCTCTGGCATCGGCA
>JAEULG010000004.1 GCA_016793875.1 Rhodospirillales bacterium
TGCCGGCGAAGGCCACCTGCCGCTCGCCTGCACCCCCGATCCGGAGAGCGCCGCGCCGATCACCGGCAGCGTCGATGCCGCCGACTGCGAATTCTCGTTCCATATGTCGATCGAGCGCATCCGCGAGACGCCGCGGGTCACTAAGCCCTACAGCGACGAGCAGTGGCGGGCGATCCTGGCTGTCGGCGATCAGGTGGACGAGCGCCTCGCCGCCGGCGACGTGAGGTTGACCGTTGGCGGCGAGCCGACGTTCGTCTCCATCGACGACGTGGATGGCGCCGAGTGGAACTCCGATGCTGATGGGCCGGCGAAGCGGCGGCTGGCGATGGAGTTGGCCCACCGCCTGCGCGACCGTTTTGCTCCCGGGGGACTGCTGCACTTCGGCCAGGGCAAGTGGTACCCCGGCGAGAGCCTGCCGCGCTGGGCCTATGCCATCTTCTGGCGTCGTGACGGTAAGCCGCTCTGGTCGGCCACTAGTCTGATTGCCGGGACGAGCGATCGGCTGCCGGCGACCGTCGAGGATGCCGGGCGTTTTGCCAAGGCTCTGGCGCGTCGCCTGGACGTCGATCCTGACTGCGCGGTGCCGGCTTACGAAGACCCGTTGCACTACATCGTGCGCGAGCAGAACCTGCCGGAGAACGTCGATCCGTTCGATTCCAAGCTGGAGGATCCGGAGGAACGGGCGCGGCTGGCCCGCGTCTTCGAGCGCGGCCTCGGCAACCCGAGCGGCTACGTCCTGCCGGTCCAGCGCTGGAACGCCCGCGACGGCCGGGCGCACTGGATGAGCGAGCGCTGGTCCTTCCGCCGCGGCCGGCTATTCCTCGCCCCCGGCGACTCGCCGCTCGGCTTCCGGCTGCCGATCGCGGCGCTGCCGTGGGTGCCGCGCGACTGGTACCCCTACTACAACGCCGCCGATCCGTTCGCCGAACGGCCGCCGCTGCCGGAACCAGAGGCGCTGCGGCAGCGACACATTGTGGGCGAGCGGTACGCGGGCGATGTGCAGCGCCAGGTACAGGTCGAGCAGCCGCTTCCGGCGGAGGCCGGCGGTGCCGTCCGCACCGCCATCGGCATCGAGCCGCGCGACGGCGCCCTGTGCGTGTTCATGCCGCCGACGGAATCGACCGAGGACTATGTCGAGCTGGTCGGCGCCATCGAGCAGGCGGCCAACGACCTCGATCTGCCAATCCGCCTGGAGGGCTACACGCCGCCAGCGGATCCGCGCCTCGGCGTGATCAAGGTGACCCCCGATCCCGGCGTCATCGAAGCCAACATTCATCCCGCGCGCTCGTGGGGGGAACTGGTGGAGATCACCACTGGCCTCTATGAGGACGCCCGCAATTCCCGGCTCGGCACCGAGAAGTTCATGCTCGACGGGCGCCACACCGGCACCGGCGGCGGCAATCATATCGTCGTCGGCGGCCCGACGCCGGCCGACAGTCCGTTTCTGCGCCGTCCCGACCTGCTGCGCAGCCTGATCACTTACTGGCAGAACCACCCGGCGCTGTCGTATCTGTTCTCCGGGCTGTTCATCGGCCCGACCAGCCAAGCGCCGCGCATCGACGAGGCCCGGCACGACCAGCTCTACGAACTCGGGATTGCCTTCAAGGAAATCCCGGAGCCGGACGGTGTGCAGGTGCCGCCGTGGTTGATCGACCGCATCCTGCGCAACCTGCTGATCGACGCCACCGGCAACACCCACCGCGCCGAGATCTGCATCGACAAGCTGTATTCGCCGGACGGTCCCGGCGGCCGGCTCGGCTTGGTGGAATTCCGCGCCTTCGAGATGCCGCCGCATGCGCGGATGAGCCTCGCCCAGCACCTGCTGCTGCGAGCGCTGATCGCGTGGTTCTGGCAGAAGCCGTACCGGCGGCCGCTGGTGCGATGGGGAACCGCCCTGCACGACCGCTTCATGCTGCAGTGGTTCGTGCGCAAGGATCTCCTCGATGTGGTGGCCGATCTGCGGCGCGCCGGAATTCCCATCGACCCGGAGTGGTACGCGCCGCATCTCGAGTTCCGTTTTCCGCTCTATGGCGCGGTCGAGCACGAGGGAGCCATGATCGAGCTGCGGCAGGCGCTGGAGCCGTGGCACGTGATGGGCGAGACGGGAGCGATCGGCGGCACCGTGCGCTATGTCGATTCCTCGGTTGAGCGAATGCAGGTGCGGGTAGACGGGCTGAACGCGAGCCGCCACGTGCTCACCTGCAACGGCCGCACCGTCCCGCTGGCACCGACCGAGACCTTTGGCACGTCGGTCGCCGGCGTGCGCTACCGGGCGTGGCAGCCAGCGCTGTGCCTGCATCCGACGCTGCCGCCGGACGCACCGCTGGTCTTCGACCTGTTCGATACCTGGTCGGAGCGCTCGCTGGGCGGCTGCACCTATCACGTCGCCCACCCGGGTGGGCGCAATTACGATACGTTCCCGGTCAATGCCTATGAGGCCGAGAGCCGGCGGTGTGCTCGCTTCTTCCCATTCGGCCACACTCCCGGGCACTTCCGTCCGCCCGCGCCGGTGGTCGATGCGGAATTCCCCCTGACCCTCGACCTGCGCAAGGTGCGCCCCGACCAGGGAGATTCGATGCTGTGACGTCGTCCAGCCGCCCGTCTCCCCGCGCGTTGTCGGGTGGCCTGTCGGTCGGCAGCCTGCACGCAGGCTACGCGCCCCCGCCGGGGGTCTACGACGAGATGATCACCGGCGATGGCTGCCTGCGTCCGCACTGGCAGCAGTTCATTGCCGGCCTGGAACGGATGACCGACGGCGAGCTCGAGCGGCGGTGGCGGCTCGCCGGCCGCCTGCTGCACGAGAACGGCCTGACCTACACCGCCGATCTCGATGCCGACCGCAGCGAGCGTCCATGGGACCTCGATTTCATCCCGGTGGTCATCGGGGCGGCGGAATGGCAATTCCTGGAGACGGCGCTGATCCAGCGGGCGCGGCTGCTGGAGCTCATCCTGGCCGACCTTTACGGGCCGCAGCGGCTGCTTCGCGACGGCCTGCTGCCATCGGCGGTGGTCCTCGGCAACCCCCACTTTTTGCGGCCGTGTCACGGCGTGCCGCCGCGTGACGGGCGCTACCTGCACGCCTACGCCGCCGATCTGGGTCGCGGGCCGGACGGCCGCTGGTGGGTGCTGGCCGACCGCACGCAAGCGCCCGCCGGCGTCGGCTTCGCCCTCGAGAATCGCGTCATCCTTTCACGCTGTCTGCCCGAGCTGTTCCGCGAGTTCCACGTGCGCCGGCTGGCGAACCACTTCCAGGCGATGCACGAGAGCTTGGTGTGCCGGACGGGGAAGGAGAACCCGCGCATCGTCCTGCTGACCCCGGGACCGGAAGACGAGGGCTACTTCGCCCACGCCTACCTGGCGCGTTATCTCGGTTACACATTGGCGGAAGGCGGCGACCTGACGGTCCGCGACAACCGCGTCTACCTCAAGTCGGTGGATGGGCTGAAGCCGGTCGACCTGATCCTGCGGCGGCTGGATGCGGAAGACTGCGATCCGCTGGAACTGCGCGCCGCTTCGCCGTATGGCGTCGCCGGCCTGGTGCAATCAGCCCGCGCCGGCAATATCACCATTGCCAATGCCATGGGCAGCGGCCTCGGCGAAACCAAGGCGATGCTCGCCTTCCTGCCCAACTTGTGCCGCCGCCTGCTCGGCGAGGATCTGATGATCTCCAACGTGCCGACATGGTGGGCCGGGGACGAGCAGATAAAGGACTTCGTCCTCGGCAGCCTCGACCGGCTGTCGATCGATTCCGCCTACAAGCGCCGCTCGCTGCTGTCACGGGCGACCAGCACCGTCCCCGGTGCGGCGCTGTCGCCGGCCGAACGTCTTGCCATCGTCGATCAATTGACGACGCGCGGCGACGAGTACGTCGGCCAGGAACTCGTGCCACTGTCGACGACGCCAGTGTGGACCGCCGATGGCCTGCAGCCGCGGCCGATGACCCTGCGGGTTTTCATCGTCGTGACCGCCGACGACGGTTACTCGGTGATGCCGGGTGGTCTTACCCGGGTCTCTTCGTTCGCCGATGCGCGCTCCGTTGCCCTGCACCGGGGAGATGGCACCAAGGACACCTGGGTGCTTTCCGACGAGCCGCAAACCAGCCTCACGCTGTTTGGCACACCGCTCAGCTACGTGACGCCGAAGCGGACGGGCAAGGATCTGCCCAGCCGCGCTGCCGACAACCTGTTCTGGCTGGGCCGCTATACGGAGCGCACGGAAGACACCATGCGGGTCCTGCGCAGTGTTGTCCGCCGCCTCACCGAGGACGCGGGACCCATCGGCATCGGGGCGATGCAGCGGGTGCTGCGGGTGCTGTTCGAGAAGAGTCATGTCGCACCGCCGAAGTCGCGTCGCGGCAGTGCGACGGATGCGCTGGAAAATCAGCTCGCCATGCTGATCTCGGATCCGACCTGCGCCTATGGCCTGCAGGAGACGATGGCGCATCTCCACCGGACCGCCAGCCTCGCCCGCGACCGCCTGTCGGTCGACGCTTGGCGAACGCTGAGCTGGCTGAACAACCGCGCTATCCAGCACGCGGAGCCGGCGGCGGGAGGACATCGTCTCGAACTCGGAACCACGCTGGAGATGCTCGACGACAGCATTCGCGCCTTGGCCGCCTTCAGCGGCATGGAAATGGAGAACATGACGCGCAACCACGGCTGGCGCTTCCTCGACCTGGGCCGCCGGCTGGAACGCGCACAGCATCTCGTCGACCTAATGCGCAGCCTGCTGGCTCGCGGCGACCCGGAGGAGGATGGCAGCCTGGTGCTGCTGCTGGAGCTGGCGGACAGCATCATGACCTACCGCTCCCGGTACCTGACGACGCCAATGCTGCCGCCGGTTATCGACCTGCTGCTGCTGGACGAGACCAACCCGCGGTCGGTCGGTTTCCAGGTGGCGGCACTGTTCGACCACGTCGACCGGCTGCCGCGTGATCCCGACGACGACGTCCGCTCGCCGCGGCAGCGGCTGGTGCTCTCGCTGCTGACCGAGGTGCGTCTGGCGGAAGTGGCCCAGCTCTGCGACGAGGACAGCGAGGGCCGGCGCGGCTCCCTGGAAGCGCTGCTCGACACCGTCGGTGCGGCGCTGCCGCACCTTTCCGAGTTGATCACCCGGGACTATTTCAGCCATACCGAAGCGCGCCGACCGGCTGATTTCTGAGCCATGCAGCCCTCATCGATCCTCTACGAGGTGAGCCACCGGACAACGTACCGCTACTCGATTCCGGTGTCGTTCTCCCACCATCTGCTGCACCTCAGCCCGCGCCCCTGTCTCCATCAGACTTGCCATCGCACGGCGCTGATCGTGCTGCCAACGCCCACCCGCCATACCTCCGCTATCGACTATTTCGGCAACCCGGCCACCTTCATCACCCTCCAGGAACAGCACAAGCAGCTGATCCTGCACGCGAAGAGTGTCATCGAGGTGCAGCCGGTGCCATTGCCGAAGCCCGACCTATCGGCGCCCTGGGACCAGGTTTATCCGCGCCTGTTCCATGACACCTCGGACGAGGGGCTGGAGGCCATCCAGTTCGCCTTCCAGACGCCGAAGACCCGCGCCAACGAGGCGATCCGCGCCTACGCCCTGGAGTCTTTCGCGCCGGGGCGGCCGCTGCTCGCCGGCGTATTGGAGTTGACCCGCCGCATTCATCACGATTTCAAGTTCGATCCGACGGCAACGACGGTATCGACCCCGGTGGAGGCGGTTTTCGAGGTGCGTCGCGGCGTCTGCCAGGACTTTGCCCACCTGCAGCTCGCCTGCCTGCGGGCGCTGCGCCTGCCGGCGCGCTATGTCAGCGGCTACCTTCTCACCCATCCGCCGGAAGGCGAGGAGAAGCTGGTCGGCGCCGACGCCTCGCACGCGTGGCTGTCGGTGTGGTGCCCCGGGCACGGCTGGGTGGACGTGGACCCGACCAACGACATGCTTGTTTCGTTCGAGCACCTCACCGTCGCCTGGGGGCGCGACTACGGCGACGTCAGTCCGGTCAGCGGCGCCATCTTTGGCGGCGGCGCTCACACCGTCGACGTGGCGGTCGACGTCTCGCCGGTCGATGGGCTGCCGGACATCCGTCCCGGCTTCAGCGACTTTTCGACGCTGCCGCCAGTGCTGCTGTGATCTGCCGGCAGGCGAGCACTTCGGATGCGACCGTTTGCTGATCGAGGCAGCGAGCCGCGGCGCGCCCCCGGTCACGCCTCGGGTGGCGGTTCGCCCAGGCCCAGCGCCGTCGAAGCATGGCGCCAGGGGACGGCCGCAGCATCAGCGGTCGGAAGACAGGCAGGCGGGCGGCTACGGCGGCGGCGATGCGCCGGCCTGCTCGAAGTTCCGTTTGCCGAGACACCACCACCAGCCTTGCAATGCGGCCGGCGATCCGTAATATGCGCTTCCGCCCCTGCGGCGGAGCGGGCGGGCGTAGCTCAGGGGTAGAGCACAACCTTGCCAAGGTTGGGGTCGAGGGTTCGAATCCCTTCGCCCGCTCCAATTTCTCTTCAGGAAATCAATAGGTCCCTCGGGCCGGCTTTTCAGACTTGGCCGGATAGGACGATGCTCGGCACGATGGAGCGTGCCGATACGCGCTCTTCCTGGATGTAGAGGAGCTCGCGCCAGACGCCAGCCTGGTCGGCGAAGAAGGCGGAGTCCTTCTACTCCCCGCCGGCACCGCGAAGCGGGCGTTGTCCGGGCGCCACGCGCGCAGCCCTCCTCATGGTCGTCCAGCGCGCGCGGTCAGCGGAAGCGGCACTCAGATGTGGATGGCGCGGCCGGCAACGGCGAGGGCTGCCTCCTTGATCGCCTCGGAGAGGCCGGGGTGGCCGTGGCTGGAGCGGGCGACATCCTCGGCCGAGCCGCCGAACTCCATGGCGACGACCAGCTCCTGAATGAGATCGCCGGCCTCCGGCCCGACGATATGGGCGCCGAGGATTCGGTCGGTCGCGGCGTCGGCGAGGATCTTGACGAAGCCGTCGGTCTCGGCGTTGCAGCGCGCCCGGCTGTTGGCGGTGAACGGGAACTTGCCGACGTTGTAGGCGACGCCGTCGGCCTTGAGCTGCTCTTCGGTGCGCCCGACAGCGGCCACTTCCGGCCACGTATAGACGACGCCGGGAATCGCCTCGTAGTTGACGTGCCCCGACTGCCCGGCGATCAGCTCGGCGACGGCGACGCCTTCCTCCTCCGCCTTGTGCGCCAGCATCTTGCCGCCGATGACGTCGCCAATGGCGAAGATCCCCGGCACCGACGTCTGATAATCGTGATCGACCGGGATGAAGCCGCGATTATCGAGGGTGATGCCGACGCTCTCCAACCCGAGCCCCTCGGTGAACGGCCGGCGGCCCACCGACACCAGCACCTTCTCGACGGTGAGGGTCTCGGCGTTACCGCCCTTCACCGGCTCGATGGTCAGTGTCACACCGCCATCGCCCGGCTCGGCCTTGGTCACCTTGCTGGCCAGCTTGAAGCTGAGGCCCTGCTTCTGCAGGATGCGCAGCATCGTCTTGGCGACCTCGCCGTCCATGCCGGCCATGATCTGGTCGAGGAACTCGACGACGGTGACCTCGGCTCCCAGCCGCCGCCATACCGAGCCGAGCTCGATGCCGATGAAGCCGCCGCCGATTACCACCATCGACTTCGGCACCACCGGCAAAGCGAGCGCGCCGGTGGAGCTGACGATGCGGTCCTCATCGATGGCGACGCCCGGGATGGCGGCGACGTCGGAGCCGGTGGCGATGATGATGTTCTCGGTCGCCAGCACGCGCGGCTCGCCGCCGTTCTCCGGCGTGACCCGCACTTCCTCCGGCGAAGTAATCGTGCCAAGGCCGAAGACGTGCTCGACCTTGTTCTTCTTGAACAGCCCGGCGATGCCGGAGGTGAGCTGCTTGACCACAGCGTCCTTGCGCGCCTGCATCACCGCGAGGTCGAAGCCGAGATCGCCGGTGGCGATGCCGTGGCGGGCAAACTCCTTCGCCGCTTCCTCGTAGAGGTGGGAGGACTGCAGCAGCGCCTTCGACGGGATGCAGCCGACGTTGAGGCAGGTGCCGCCGAGGGTGGCGCGCTTCTCCACGCATGCCGTCCGCAAGCCCAGCTGAGCCGCCCGAATGGCGCAGACATAGCCGCCCGGGCCGCCGCCGATCACCACCACATCGAATTGCTCATCGCTCATTTTCTTGCTGCCTTCGCCTCCCGGGACCGGCAGAGACAGTAGCGCAGAATGACGGGGGGTGAGAAGTTTTCGCGGGCCGGTGGACGCGTACGTAGTGCCAGTGGGGGATGGCGGGCCGGCCGTTCCCGGTAGGTCCCGCCATCCCCGGAAGTTGGTTTTCGAGGCTATTTCGTACCCGGCTTGCCGTCGCCGTCGGGGTCGAGCTGCTGGGACGTCGCCTCGATGCGGACCTTCGAGGTCCCGTCATCAAGGATGCCCAGGCGGCGCGCCGCCTCCTTGGACAGATCGATCTTGCGCCCTGCCGCATACGGTCCCCGGTCGTTGATCTCGACATTGACCTTCTTGCCGGTATCGAGATTGACGACGGTGACGTGCGATCCGAGCGGCAGCTTCTTGTGCGCAGCGGTCAGGGCATTCTGGTTGTAGCGCTCCCCGCTCGCGGTCTTCCTGCCGTGGAACGATGGGCCATACCAGGACGCCACGCCGGTTTCGACATAGGCCAGGTTTTTGCTACCGCGTTCCGAGTACTTCCAGCCACTCAGGGCGAGCACTGCCAGCAGTGCAACCGCTACCGCCAGCACACTCCAGCGCCGCTTCGCGAGCATCCTGCCTACCTCCGCTATTTGTCCCGATGGACCTGCGGATCTTCACCATGAGCGTGAGCAAGGCCCGTCTTCTCGGCCTGCCGCAGATCCTCACCTTCGGCGCTGTCCACGGCCTTCGACGCCTCCTTTGCCTTCTCCTCGACAGCACCTTTCTCGACGAATTGCTTCGTCCGCTCGTTGTAGTCCTTTGCCGCCGTGCGGCTGCCTTCGCCTTCGTTCCGGCTCTCATCTGCCATTGCTTGTCTCCCTATCCGACAACACGAAGCGGCAAACGTCCGATACGCTGCGAAGGTTCCGCTGCCTTCAGGCCCGCAACCGGCTGGCTCAGCCGAAAGCCGCCGTGGCGGACATCGCCACCCGTCCGTCCGGGCCATGCGCCGTCAGCGTTACGTCGTCGCCCTGTGCCGCCGCCATCACCCGGAAAGGCGCCAGATCGAACAGCGGCGCCTCACCGCGGAAGGAGAAGCGCGCCACCGGCCGGCCGGCATGCCGGCGCAGCAGCTCGATCAGCAGCACCGCCGTCAGCGGACCGTGGACGACGAGGCCGGGATAGCCTTCCTCGTCCATCGCATAGGGGCGGTCGTAATGGATGCGATGGCCATTAAAGGTGAGCGCCGAGAACCGGAACAGCAGCACCGGGTCGGGGGTGACCAGCTTCGACCAGGCATTCTCGGGAACCGGTGGCAGCGGCGCAGGGGAGGGCGCTGACACCGCCTTGCCCGGCTCGCGGTAGACGATGTCCTGCTCCTCGGCGATGCAGATCTCGCCCTCCTGGCTGATCTCGTAGCCGACAGTGACGAAGGCGAGGGTGCCGCTGCGCCCGGTCTTCTGCGATACCGAGCGGATCGTGCCGGTGCGCTGAGCCGGCCGGCCGATGCGCAGCGGCTGATGGAAGCTGAGGCGGGCGCCGGCGAACATCCGTCGCGGCAGTGGGATCGGCGGCAGAAAGCCGCCGCGCTGCGGATGGCCGTCCGGCCCGATGCGCGATTGCGGTGCCTTCGGCAGGAAATAGAACCAGTGCCACAGCGGCGGCAGCTCATCCTCGTTCGCGAAGGCGGCGCTCTGATCGTCGAGGGTCGCCGCAGCCGCCTGCGCCGGCGCTGCGGCGATATAGTCCTCGGTGCTTTCGCTGCGGCCGACCCACTCGGCAAACGGCTGCGTATCCTCGTTCATCCGTCCCTCCCTCCCGTCCGTCGCGGGTTGCTGCCCGGCTTCTTACGCTGCAACGTTCAGCTTGCGCTTTCCCGCCCCGTGGGTCCAGTTGGGGGACGGCAGCGCGCCCGCAACCCCGAGCCGCGCAATTTGCTCTCGGCGGGCTTGCGTGCCTGCGCGTGGCACGGCAGCACGATTCTTGCTACCGTCCTGCCTGTCGTGCCCGGCGGGGCCTCTGGTGCGAGGCTATGGCGGCGCTTACGGCGGCGAATTCGGCGGGAGGCAAGGAGAGGCTTGGCGTGAACGGTCAAGAGGAGATCCCGGCAGCCGCTGGTGACGACGAAGGTGATGACCGCGCCGACATTCCGCCGGCGCCGGACGCCGGCATGGGCGCGGGTCCGCTACCGGCGGCGGACGCACTGCCGCTCTCCGGCGTCCGCGTCATCGACGTCGGCAATTTTCTCGCCGGCCCGTACGCCGCGTCGATTATGGGCGAGTTCGGCGCCGAGGTGCTGAAGGTCGAGCATCCGATCGCCGGCGATCCGATGCGCCGGTTCGGCACACCGACCAAGCGCCACGATGCGACGCTCGCCTGGCTTTCGGAAGCCCGCAACAAGAAGTCGGTGACCATCGACCTGCGGCAGCGGCGCGGCGTCGAGCTGTTCATCCGGCTGGTCGGCAAGTCCGACGTGCTGATCGAGAACTTCCGGCCCGGCACCATGGAGGAATGGGGGCTGGGCTGGCCGGTGCTGCGCGAGGCCAATCCCGGCCTCGTGATGCTGCGCGTCTCCGGCTACGGCCAGACCGGTCCCTACCGGCGGCGCCCCGGCTTCGCCCACATCGCCCATGCCATCGGCGGTCTTTCCTACCTCGCCGGCTTTCCGGGCGAAACGCCGGTCGTCCCCGGCACCGCGCCGCTCGGCGACTACATCTCCAGCCTCTACGGGGTCATCGGGGTGATGCTGGCGCTGCGCCACAAGGAGGAGACCGGGCGCGGCCAGGTGATCGACATCGGCATCTACGAGGCGGTGTTCCGGCACATGGACGAACTTGCCGCCTCGTACGGGCTGTTCGGCAAGGTGCGCGAGCGCGAGGGCTCCGGCAGCTTTGCGGCAGTGCCGCACGGCCACTTCCGCTGCAAGGACGGCCACTGGGTGGCGATCGCCTGTACCACCGACAAGATGTTCGAGCGGCTTTCGGAAGCGATGGAACGCTCGGAGCTGGCCTCGCACCTGCTCTACGGCGAACAGCGCAAGCGGCTGGCGGCGCGCGACGAGGTTAATGCCATCGTCATCGACTGGGTGGGGTCGCTTATGCGTGACGAGGTCCTCGAGCGGTGTGTCGCCAACGAGGTGCCGATCGGTAAGCTCAACTCCATCGCCGACATCTTCGAGGACGAGCACTTCCGCGCCCGCCACAACCTTGCGACCGTCGAGGAGGAGGGGGTAGGGCCGGTGGTGGTACCGGGGGTGGTGCCGACGCTATCGGCGACGCCGGGCCGGATCACCAACCTCGGCCCGGCGCTGGGCAACGCCACCTACGAGGTGATGCGCGAACTGCTCGAGCTGACCGCCGCCGAGATCGCCGACTTGCGCCGGCAGAAGATCGTCTGAGCGGCGAGGACACCGAGGGAAAGCAACGTAGATGACCGCAACTTCCAATTCCCCGCTGCCGCTCGCCGGCATCCGCGTCATCGACGTCGCGACGGTGATCGCCGCGCCCTATTGCGCCGGCATCCTCGGCGAGTTCGGCGCCGAGGTGCTGAAGGTGGAACATCCCATCGGCGGCGATGCCTGCCGGCGGTTCGGTACCCCGACCAGCCGCGGCGACACCCTCACTTGGCTGTCGGAGGCGCGCAACAAGAAGTCGGTCACCATCGATCTGCATCGCAAGGAAGGCGTCGAGCTGTTCAAGCGGCTGGTCGCCGAGACCGACATCGTCTGCGAGAACTTCCGGCCGGGGACCCTGGAGAAGTGGGGCGTCGGCTGGGAGGTGCTGCGGGCAATCAACCCGCGGCTGATCATGCTGCGCCTTTCCGGCTACGGCCAGACCGGTCCCTACAAGGATCGTCCGGGTTTCGCCCGGATTGCCCACGCCGTCGGCGGCCTCGCCTACCTTGCCGGCATGCCGAAGGGCACACCGGTGACGCCCGGCTCGACCACGCTCGGCGACTACATGAGCGGGCTCTATGGCTGCATCGGTGTGCTGCTGGCGCTGCGTCACCGCCAGAAGACGGGGCAAGGGCAGTATATCGATACCGCCCTCTACGAGAGTATTTTCCGCTGCACCGATGAACTGGCACCCGCCTATGCGATGTACGGCACCGTACGCGAACGGCGCGGTCCGCACATTGAAAGCGGCTGTCCCTACGGGCACTTTCCCACCAAGGACGGCAAATGGGTGGCAATCGCGTGTACCACCGACAAGATGTTCGCGCGGCTGGCCAACGCCATGGGCCGGCCTGAGCTGGCGTCGTCCAGCCTCTACGGCGAGCAGAAGGCGCGGCTGGACAACCGCAGCGATGTCAATGAGATCGTCCGCGACTGGTGCGGCTCGCTCGACCGCGAGGCGCTGTTGGCCCGCTGCCACGCCCACGATG
Organism: Rhodospirillales bacterium; assembly: GCA_016793875.1. Taxonomy (GTDB): domain Bacteria; phylum Pseudomonadota; class Alphaproteobacteria; order Rhodospirillales; family Defluviicoccaceae; genus Defluviicoccus. The sequence goes on from JAEULG010000004.1 coordinate 12,506, forward strand.
CGCCCGCCGGACCGCTCAACAACATCGCCGACATCTTCGGCAACCGGCAGTTCCACGCCCGGCGCAACCTCGTCGCGTTCGATCTCGGCGACCAGGGCGAGACGGTGATCATTCCCAATGTCTTGCCCCGCCTGTCGGAGACGCCTGGGCGGATCGAGTCGCTGGGGCCGTCGCTGGGCCAGCATACCGACGCGGTCCTGGGTGACCTGCTCGGCTTATCAGAACAGGAGATCGCTTCCTTGCGGGAAAAGCGCGTGATCTGACCTCGCGCGGCACTGTCGGCGACATCGGCTGAGGCCCGCCTTACGGCACCTGATGCGTGCTCAGGTCTGAGGCAAACGGAAGTGCACCTTCACGCGGCGACGGCCGGATCGGCAATGCCGGTGATCCCAGCGGCGGCCAGCCATCTGCCGGCTGCCCATAACCCCGGAAACCTGGAACGGTGAGCGCGGGCGAAAGCGGCGGAACCGGGTTGGCCCGCTGTTCGATCGCTCTGATGAACTCGGCGACGCAGTCGCGGACACGCGCTTCCTGCAGCGGCTCGCAGTCGAAGCTTACGCCGTGCAGGGTCAGCTCGGTCGCGTCGTGCGCGGGCTCGCTGAGGATGATGGCCACGCGCACCGGACAGAGGGCCGGCGGCGCCGGCAGCACCCTCTCTTGGCCGGCAATGCGCGTCTGCGCTACCCCGGAGATCGTCCACCCCAGGTCGGAAAAGGCCGCCAGACAGACTGCGTGGGCCTGCCTTTGCGGTAGATTAACGATGATCGTCACGCGAAACCTCGACATGCCCCCTCTCACGCCCAGGCACAACAAATCCCGCTGCTTTTATATGGGTACTTGGCTGATCCCAAGTGTCGTCACACAGCCAAGTACGCCATTCCGCGAGTTCAAGGGCGGAGTATTGCGACGTCGGGTTGGTGTCGCAATAGTTTTTATCTCATCCAATTGATGCGGCCTCTTGTTCGGACTGTGGATCTTTGTCGCTGCTATCGCCCATCGTCGTCTCGGCGCGGCGCGCTGTAACCGCCATCGCGCATCGATCAAGGGGGATGCAAACGGCTGCCGATGCCCTTAGATTAGGGCTGGGCGGGGCTGTGGGGTGCGTCCAGGCCCATGCGTCCCTCCGGCCAACAGTGACCCTGAGGGAGCTGTCCCTGCCGGGCTTGAGGGCTCGGCAACACGGCGCCCACCTGCGCGAGCAGGCCAGAGAGGATCACCAGGCCGACGGCCACTGCGGCTCCGCCTTCCCATCCGCCGGGGGCCGGCGCTGCAAATCTGCGGGTATCTCAGGGAAACGCATGTCACTCGAACAGCCGTCAGCACCGGTTGAGGAGCGCAAGCGTGGTTTGCGCCGGCGGATGCGGGCGATGCGCCTCGTCGCCGATCAGAAGGAGGGGCCGGACGCGGCGTTGGCGGTTGCGCGGCTTGCGGTGCCCCGTCATGACGAACTCGGGCTGGCGGCCGGAGCGGTGGTCGCCGGCTATTGGCCCATCGCGACCGAGCTCGATGTGCGCCCGCTGATGGCCCGGCTGGAGGCGATCGGTATCGCCTGCGCGCTACCGGCGATCGAACCGGGCTGCGACGTGCTGGTGTTCCGCCGCTGGCGTCCGGGCGAGGGGCTGATTCCGGGCATCTTCGAAACCATGCAGCCGCCGGCGAGCGCTGCGATTGTCGTTCCCGATGCGTTGCTGGTACCGTTGCTGGCAGTCGATCGTGCCGGCCGGCGGCTGGGGCACGGCCGAGGCTGGTACGACCGGACGCTGGCGGCGTTGCGGCACGCAGCCGGCAGGCCCGGGGTTCCTGCGGCGGTCGGCGTCGGGTTCGCTGCTCAGGTCATCGGGCAGGTACCGGTCAACGGCAACGATCAGCCGGTGGACTGGATCCTTACTGGCCAAACGCTGATGCGGTGCGAGCGCCGTCCGTAGCGCCGCCGGTTTTCCCGCGCACAAGAGGTCCCTGCGAATGAAGCTCCTTTACTGTGGCGATGTCGTCGGCCGCGCCGGCCGGAGAGCGGTGTGCGACCGCATGCCGCAACTGCGCCGCCACCTTGGCCTCGACTTCGTCGTCGTCAATGGCGAGAACGCTGCGCACGGCTTCGGCATCAGCCCCGAGATCTGCCGCGAGTTCTACGATGCGGGCGTCGATGTCCTTACCACCGGTAATCACGCCTGGGACCGGCGCGAGATCATCGACTATATCGCCGGCGACGACCGGCTGCTGCGGCCGCTGAACTATCCCGAAGGGACACCCGGGCTCGGTGCCAATGTCTACCCAACCACCGACAACCGGCGGGTGATGGTCCTCCAGGTCATGGGCCGGTTGTTCATGGATCCCCTCGATGATCCGTTCGCCGCCGCCGAGCGGGCCCTGCGCAACCACCGCCTCGGCTCCTCCGTCGATTGCATCATCGCCGACATCCATGCCGAGGCGACCAGCGAGAAGATGGCGATGGGACACACCCTTGACGGTCGCGTCAGCCTCGTTGCCGGCACCCACAGCCATGTACCGACGGCCGATGCGCATATCTTGCGTGGCGGTACGGCATACATCACGGACATCGGTATGTGCGGCGACTACGACTCGGTCATCGGCATGGAGAAACGGACTGCCATCGCTCGCTTCGTTTCGAAGCTGCCGGGCGGGCGTCTGGAGCCAGCCGAGGGAGAAGCAACGTTGTGCGCGGTCTATGTCGAGACCGACGATGAGACCGGCCTCGCCCGGCATGTCGCGCCATTGCGTGTCGGCGGCCGGCTGAGCCCGATGTGGCCGGCGTGAAGCCTATCGGGTAATTGCGCAGGAATGCGAGGGTGCCCCACGCTGGTCATTGACTGATGATGAGAGCGCGAATTGATATCAGGCTTATTCATTGTCGTCCGGACACCAGAAGAAACGTTGCCAGCAACGGTCCGCTAGAACCAGATCAATATGTGCGCCTGAAGGTAGCGAAAAGTCTGCTAACCTATTCTGGTATAAAATTATTCCACCACGTTGACCCAATCAGGACATTTACTCTATTCTGATATGGGGCAATCATGGCTTGCACAATCGCGGATTGTGGAGCGGCAGATTTGCGTGGTGGGACAAATGTTTGTATCTCGTGCAATAACGAACCGCTTGCTGCGGTTATCGGTCTGCGGAGCAGTCGGCTTTGGCGTTGCAATGGTTGCCGATTCCGTTACAACCCAAGCACAAGAGGCGGGAGCGTTTTCCAGTGCGCTCGGGGCGGCAGCACCAAATCCGGCAGCCAACAGCGTAGCGCCATCATCGGTAAAGCTTCCGGGCAACACTCAGGATTACTTCCGCAAGGTATTCCCCCTTTACCTGAGTGCGCCGCTGCCTGCCCGGATCTATAACCAGGGTGGCATTCCGAAATACGTGCCAATGCTTGAACTGGACGGCAATCCTGTCGGAATTCTTGGATCGTTTCAGCCAGGAGGGAGCACCAGGACGGCCGATAACGCCTTTTTCAAGTCGCTCGGCACCAATGGCCGTGCTTGCATCACCTGCCACCAGCCGCCGAGCGGCATGAGTGTCAGCGTCCGCAACATCCAGGCACGCCTGCTGGCGACTGGGGGCCGCGATCCGATCTTCGCGCCGGTGGATGGCGCCAACTGCCCCAACCAGGTGAAGGCGGCGGACACGTCACCGTCGCTCTACCGCGGGCGCCGCGGCAAGGGCATCAAGGACTTCCGTCAGTCCCACTCGCTGCTGATCGAAAAGGGGCTGATCCGTATCTTCCTGCCGGTGAAGAACGTCGCCAGCGGCGGCGAGATCACGGTTCAGGTCGTCTCCGATCCCACTACCTGCAATACCGATCCGGAATACAACCGCGATGATGCCGGCCGGCAGGTGATCTCCGTCTTCCGCCGTCCGTTGATGTCCGCCCACCTCGACTTCAAGACGACGACCGGCATCTTCCCGCCGTTCCCGCCGCCGACCGACAACGTCACGCCCAGCGGCAACGTCATGTGGGACGGTCGCGAACGCGATCTGTTCACTCAGGCGATCAGCGCCACTATGGGCCACGCCCAGGCCACGCGGCCGCCGACGCAGGCGCAGCTCGACCAGATCGTCGCCTTCGAGCGCGGAATCTTCAGCGCCCAGATCCACACCAATCGCGCCGGCATGCTCAACATCCGCGGCGCCTCGGGCGGGCCGATCGCCTTGTCACGCGAGCCCGCCGGCCAGTCGTTCAGCGGCCCGGTCTTCGACGAATATGCGGCGTGGAACACTTCCGACCAGGACCCGGCCCGCCTGTCAATCGCGCGCGGCGAGGCCATCTTCAACACCAAGACCTTCGTCATCCAGGACGTCCGTGGCTTCAATAACATCGCTGGCAATCCCGTCGCCGGCGGAACATGCGCCACCTGCCATAACGTCAACCACGCCGGCAACGACGTGCTGCGCCACTCCCAGAGAGACATCGGCGTCGGCCACGATCCGGCGTTCAACGGCGGGCCGGCGAAGGACCTGCCGATCTTCAAAGTTACCTGCACCACCGGCGAGATCCCGTTTGCTGGCGGTAACACGCTGCTGACCAACGACCCCGGGCTGGCGATCATCACCGGCCGCTGCGTCGATATCGGCGCCACCACGGTGCCAGGACTGCGGGCCCTGGCGGCGCGCGAGCCCTACTTCCACGACGGCTCGGCGAAGACGCTTGAGAAACTCGTCGACTTCTACAACGTGCGCTACCAGATCGGCCTGACGCCGCAAGAGAAGCGGGACCTCGCGGCATTTCTCAGCGCTCTTTGAGCAGGGCGTGTGCCCGGTGCACCGCGTCTGGCGGTGCATCGGGCGCGGAAGGCAGGCAGTCGCGAGGCCGCCGGTCACACCCGGGTGTTGCGCGGCGGGCGGCGATGGTGGATGTTTTTCCCGAGTTCCATCGCAACTTCACCACTACCTTCGATCAACCAGCATCGCTGCCATGGCCGGCCATTCCCAATTCAAGAACATCATGTATCGCAAGGGCGCGCAGGACGCGAAGCGCGCCAAGGCCTTCACCAAGCTCATTCGCGAACTGACGGTGGCGGCGCGCGCCGGCTTGCCCGACCCCGCGGCAAACCCCCGGTTGCGCTCGGCGGTCATCGCCGCCCGCGACGCCAACATGCCGAAGGACACCATCGAGCGGGCTATCAGGCGGGGTGCCGGCGGCGAGGGCGGCGAGCAGTACGAGGAGGTACGCTACGAGGGTTACGGCCCGGGGGGCGTTGCTCTCATCGTCGAGGCGCTCACCGACAACCGCAACCGCACCGCCAGCGAGGTGCGCACCGCCTTCGGCAAGCATGGTGGGACCCTCGGCGAGAGTGGCAGTGTTGCTTTCATGTTCGAGCGCGTCGGCCTGATCCAGTACCCCGCGTCGGTTGCCGACAGCGAGGCCATGTTCGATGCCGCCCTGGAGACCGGGGCCGATGACGTCGTCTCCGCCGACAGCGGCCACGAGATCTATTGTGCGCCCGATGATCTCAGCACCGTGCGCGACGGTCTGGAGCAGCGATTCGGCGCGGCGCAGGCGGCGCGGCTCGACTGGCGGCCACGCAATCAGGTGCCGATCGACGAGGATGCCGCCACCTCCCTGTTCAAGCTGCTCGATGCGCTCGATGACAGCGACGATGTTCAGCGTGTGGCTGCCAATTTCGACGTTGCGGATGCCGTCCTGGAACGGATCAGCCGCTGAACCGCTGCCGGCCGGGTGCGGCCGGCAGTGAGGCTGCTTGGCCTCGATCCCGGTTTGGGGACGACGGGCTGGGGGGTGATCGACTTCGACCGCGGCCGCCTCGCTTTCGTCGCCTGCGGTGCCGTCACGACCGACAGCGCGCGGCCGCTGGCGGCCCGTCTGGTGCAGCTGGCCAGCGGTCTGGAAGCAGTGCTGGAAGCGTATGGCCCGGACGAGGCGGCGGTGGAGGAGACATTCGTCAACCGCAACGCCGTCTCGACCCTGCGGCTGGGACAGGCGCGCGGCATCGCGCTGCTGGTGCCGGCGCGCGCCGGCCTGCCGGTGGCCGAATACCTGCCGAATCTGGTGAAGAAGACGGTGGTTGGAACAGGCCATGCGGCCAAGCAGCAGGTGCAGATGATGGTGGGAGTGCTGCTTCCCGGTGCACGCTCGCACAGCGCCGATGCCGCCGACGCCCTCGCCGTTGCCATTTGCCATGCCCATCACCGCGGCGCGGCGCGGCTGGCGGCGCGCCATCCCCCGGGAGGGGTACCGCGATGATCGCCAAGCTGACCGGACGGCTCGACAGTACCGGCGACGGCCAGGCGGTTGTCGATGTCGGTGGCGTTGGCTACCTGGTGTTCTGCCCAACGCGGACCCTCGCCCGTCTGCAACCCGGCGAGACGGTGGTGCTGCTGATCGAAACGCAGGTGCGCGAGGACGGCATCAACCTCTACGGCTTTATCGACGCCGCCGAGCGCCACTGGTTCCGCCTTCTGCTCGGCGTCCAGGGGGTCGGCCCACGCGTCGCCCTGGCCATCCTCAGCGTGCTGCCGCCGCGCGAGCTGATGTTGGCGATTGCAGCCGGCGACCGCGCGGCGCTGGCGCGCGCCGTCGGCGTCGGCGCCCGCCTCGCTGCCCGCCTCGCCAGCGAGCTGAAAGACAAAGTGGCGGCGGCTCCGGCGCCGGAAGCACCCGGGGAGCCGCTGACCGTCGCCGTCGCCGGTGCTTCCGCCGAGGCAGTCTCGGCGCTGGTCAATCTCGGCTTCCGTCCGGTCGAGGCCCACGCCGCTGTCGCCGCTGCGGCGGCCACGCTCGGTGCTGAAGCTGCTGTCGAGGCGCTGATCCGCGGCGGTCTCGCCGAGCTCGGCAGCCGCGAGCCCCTGCGGTGAGCATCACCGACGGCAGCGAGGCTGCGGCCGGCCGGGCGCTGCTCGATGCCGGCCGGCGCGAGGGCGACGGTGCCGAAGTACGGCTGCGGCCGGTCTCCCTCGACGACTTCGTCGGCCAGCGCGCCAGCTGCCAGAACCTGCGGGTGTTCGTCCAGGCGGCGCTCGGGAGGGGAGAGGCGCTCGACCACGTGTTGCTGCACGGACCGCCCGGGCTTGGCAAGACCACCCTTGCGCAGATCGTCGCCCATGAGCTTGGCGCCGGCTTTCGCGCCACCTCCGGACCCGTGGTTGCCCGGCCCGGCGATCTTGCGGCGATTCTCACCAACCTCGAGCCGCGCGATGTGCTGTTCATCGACGAGATCCACCGCCTGGGCCCAGCCGTGGAAGAGATCCTCTATCCGGCGATGGAGGACGGCAAGCTCGACCTGATCATCGGCGAAGGGCCGGCGGCGCGGTCCATCCGCATCGATCTGCCGGCGTTCACGCTGGTCGGCGCGACTACCCGCGCCGGGCTGATCTCGACGCCGCTACGCGAGCGATTCGGCATTCCGCTGCGCCTCGAGTTCTACGGCGTCGACGACTTGCGGCAGATCGTCCAGCGCGGCGGCGGCCTTCTCGGGGTGCCTCTTGCCGAGGATGGCGCCCATGAGATTGCGGCGCGGGCGCGGGGAACGCCGCGCGTGGCGGTGCGGCTGCTGCGCCGGGTGCGCGACTTCGCTGCGGTGGCCGGTGCCCGTTGCATCGACCGCGCCGTCGCGGATGCGGCGCTGCTGCGGCTGGAGGTGGATCACGCCGGCCTCGATGCCGCCGACCGCCGCTATCTGCGCTGCATCGCGGAGTTCTACGGTGGCGGGCCGGTGGGGGTAGAAACGCTGGCGGCGGCCCTCGCCGAGGAGCGCGACACCATCGAGGATGTGATCGAGCCGTATCTCATCCAGCAGGGGCTGCTGCAGCGGACGCCGCGCGGCCGGCTGCTCGCCGGGGCGGCATGGCGTCATCTTGGCCTGCCCGAACCGCCGGCGCCGATGCCACCAATTCCCTCTCCCCAGCTCAGGTTGCGAATCGACGATGACGGCTGAGCCGCAGAGCCACCCGTTCGGCCCGGCCCACCGCTTTCGTGTCCGGGTCTACTACGAGGATACCGATGCGGGTGGCGTCGTCTATCATGCCGGTTATATGCGTTTCGCCGAGCGCGCCCGCACCGAAATGCTTCGCGAGCACGGGGTGGCTCAATCGCGATTGAGCCGGGAACAGGGGATTTTCTTTGTCTTGCGCCGCTGCGTCGTCGATTTCCTTGCGCCCGCCCGTCTCGACGACGAACTGCTGGTGGCCAGCCGGCTGCTGGAGGTGCGCGGCGCCTCGTTCGATCTCGAACAGGCGATCACGCGCGATGAATTGGAGATGGTACGATTACGCGTCAAACTGGCATGCATAACGGCCGACGGCCGGGCGATGCGACTGCCACACTCGATACGACGCATCCTAACGCAGCTTTAGGGCAACATCTGGACGGACGATGGAAAACAATGCGGTTGAGGCGGTAACGCTGGCCGGTGCTGCCGCCCACGGCCTCTCCCCCTGGACGCTTTTCTGGAACGCGGACTGGGTGGTGAAGTCGGTCATGATCATGCTGCTGCTGGCATCGATCTGGTGCTGGGCGATCATCTTCGAGAAAAGCGTGACGCTGCGCCGGCTGAACGGCCGCGCCGACCGTTTCGAGCAGGCATTCTGGTCGGGCGGCGCCGTTGATGACCTCTACGACCGCATCGGCGGCCAACCACCCGATCCGATGTCCGCGGTATTCGTCGCCGCGATGCGCGAGTGGCGACGGACGACAGCGCGCCTTGCCGGCGACGAGGCGAGCCCGCCCGATACCCTCGGCGAGCGCGTCGAGCGAGTCATGCAGCTCACCGCCAGCCGCGAACTGGATCGGATCGAACGCTACATGACGTTCCTCGCCTCCACCGGCTCCACGGCGCCGTTCGTCGGGCTGTTCGGCACGGTCTGGGGCATCATGAACAGCTTCGCGGCCATCGGCGCCACCAAGAACACCAGTCTTGCGGTGGTCGCTCCCGGTATCGCCGAGGCGCTGTTCGCGACCGCCCTCGGCCTGCTGGCCGCGATACCGGCGGTGCTCGCCTACAACAAGCTGTCGCGCGACCTCGACCGCTACGCCGGCCGGGTGAACGGCTTCGCCGGGGAGTTTCTGGCGATCCTGGCGCGACAGATCGACGACCGGCGATGAGGGCCTGAACCCGATGGCAGCGAGCCTGCGCGAGCGCGGAGGGGTAGGGCGTTTCGGACGCCGCCAGACGCGGCCGATCGCCGACATCAACGTCACGCCGATGGTCGATGTGATGCTGGTCCTGCTGGTCATCTTCATGATCACCGCGCCGCTGCTCACCGCCGGTGTCCAGGTCGATCTGCCGAAGACGCAAGCCGCGGCGATCCAGGGTCAGGACGAGCCGGTCTCGGTGACGGTCGACCGGCAAGGCCGCATCTTCGTCGGCGAAACGGAGGTGGGCGGCCTCGATGCGCTGACCCAGCGGCTGGCAGCGGTCACCGAGAACAACAAGGAGGCGCGGGTGTTCGTCCGCGGTGACCAGGGCATCGCGTACGGCCAGGTCATGGCGGTGATCAGCGCCGTGCACACCGCCGGGTTTACCAAGGTCGCGCTGTTGACGCAGCCGCTCGAAGGCGTCGCCCCGGAGCGGGCACGTCAGACGGGCAGCCGCGCCCAGCACTAGCGAAAGCCTGCTGCGGCAGGAGAGAGCATGCGTCGTCCGCTCGCTTACTCGGTCGTCCTGCACGTGGTCGTCATCGCCCTCGTGGCGTTCGGCCTGCCGGCGTTGTCGCCGACGCCCGTGCCGCCGGACGAGCCGGTCGTCGTTGAACTGGTAGAGCTCGCCGAGACGCCCAATCCGCCCCCGTCCCAACGGCCGGCGCCGGTTCCGGAGCGGGCACGCCCGACGGCCCCCGCGCCGGTGCAGGACAAACCGGAGCCCATGCCGCCAAGCCCCCGCGCCGCCCTGCGGCCGGAGCCGCCGCCACCGCCGCGACAGCCGCTGGTAACGAAGCCTGAACCCAGGACGGAGCCGAAACCCGAGCCGAAGCCGGAGCCGAAGGCAGAGCGTCAGGAGCCCAAGGTTCAGCCGCCGAAGCCGGAGCCAGCCAAGCCCGAGCCGCCGAAGCCGTCGCCGGCAGTAAAGTCGGAGCCAAAGCCGGAGCCGCCGAAGCCGGCTGCGGAGAAAGCCTCACCGAAGCCTGAACCGCCCAAGCCGGCGGCGAAGCCGCAGGCAAAGACGCTGGCCCGAGCCGAGCCGGAGAGCGAAACCAAGGCCGAGCCACGGCCGCAGATGAAGCCGAAGGCGCCGGAAGCAAAGGAGGAGCTGAAGGCGGAAGCGAGGGCAGAGCCGAAGCCGGACTCGCGCAAGGAACCGCCGAAGGCGGAGGCCAAGCCGGCGGCCAAACCCGAGCCGTCGAAGCCGGCCACCGAGCACAAGGCCGAGACGAGGAGCGCCGATGTCCCGGCCAAGGCGGCTGCTCCGAAAACCGAGCCCAAGCCTGATCCAGCCGACGATTTCGCTTCGGTGCTGAAGACGGTCGGCGAACTGAAGCAGACTGGCAAGACGGAATCGAAGCCGGCCGCACCGCCGGCCCGCAAGGCCGAGACGGCTGCAGATGCCGCGTTCGGCTCCCAGGTGGCGCAAGCGTTGCGGAGTGCCGGCCCCACCGGGAACAAGCCATCGCTGCCAGTGACAGCCAGCGAGGTCGATGCGGTGCGCCGGCAGATCGAGCGATGCTGGAACGTGCCGTCCGGAGCCAAGGAGGCGGGCGAGGTGGTGGTCTCGATCCGCGTCGAGATGAATGCCGACGGCACGCCGCGCTCGGCAGTGATCGACAGCTCTAGCCGCGGCCAGAGCAACCCCTACTTCCAGGCCGCGGCCGACAGCGCCCGCCGCGCTGTCTTGAACCCGCGGTGCCATCCGTTCAAATTGCCGGCCGACAAGTACGACAGGTGGCGAACCATGACCCTGGTTTTCAACCCGCGCGACGTGGCGGGGACATGACGGCATTTTCCCTGGCCATTCCAGTGCCGCGGCGGCTGTTTGGCCGCATCCTCGCCGGCCTGCTGCTGGTTCTCGCCGCTTTGCCACCGGCCGCGGCGGAATTGCGCATCGATATCACCCGCGGCGTCGTCGAGCCCCTGCCGATCGCCATCGTGCCCTTCGACGGCGGCAACAACGCCCAGACGGCGCGGACGGGAGAAGACATGGCTGCGGTCATCTCCGCCGATCTCGAGCGGTCCGGTCTGTTCCGGCCGCTCGATCCCCGCTCCTTTGCCCAGCAGCCGCCGCCCTCGATGGATGCCCTGCCCCGGTTTTCCGACTGGCGGACCCTGAACGTACCGGCCCTCGTCTACGGGCGGATCATCGCCGGCGACGACGGCCGGCTGAAGGTCGAGTTCCGGCTATGGGACGTCTTTGCCGAGCAGCAGCTCGCCGGGCTCGCCTATTTCACCGCCCCGGCCAACTGGCGGCGCATCGCCCACATCATCGCCGATGCGATTTACAAACGCATCACCGGTGAGGACGGCTACTTCGATACCCGGGTGGTCTACGTGGCCGAAAGCGGCCCGCCGAGCAAGCGCATCAAGCGGCTCGCGATCATGGACCAGGATGGCGCCAACCATCGCTTCCTCACCGACGGCGGCACGCTGGTGCTGACGCCACGCTTCGCGCCTTCGCTGCAGGAGATCACCTATCTCTCGTTCGGGGGAGGCATGCCGCGGGTGTTCATCCGCGACCTCGACACCAACCGCCAGGAAGCGGTCGGCGATTTCCCCGGGATGACGTTCTCGCCGCGGTTTTCACCGGATGGCGAGCGGCTGGTGCTCAGCCTCGCCATGGACGGCAACACCGAGATCTACACCGTCGATCTGCGGACGCGGGCGACGCGACGGCTGACCAATAACGCCGCCATCGATACGTCGCCCTCTTATGCTCCGGACGGCCGGCAGATCGTCTTCAATTCTGACCGCGGCGGCTCGCAGCAGCTTTATGTGATGGATGCCGATGGCAGCAACGTGCGCCGAATCAGCCACGGCCAGGGTCGCTACTTCACCCCGGTGTGGTCGCCGCGCGGCGACCAGATCGCCTTTACCAAGATCCTGGGTGGCAAGTTCTCCGTCGGTGTGATGACGCCGGAGGGTGACGGCGAGCGGATCCTCGCCGAAGGTTTCCATGTCGAGGGCCCAACATGGGCACCCAACGGCAGGGTGCTGATGTATTTCAAGAAGGATCCAAGTGACGGCGTCAACCCGTCGAGGTCGCGCCTATATACGATCGACCTCGTCGGGCGGAACGAACGGGAGGTGCCGACGCCACAAGACGCATCGGACCCGGCGTGGTCGCCGTTGCACCCATAAACGATCCCAGGGATGCGGCATCAGACGCTGCTTGCGGAGTTCGGGAGGACGGGGCACAGTCTCGCCATGCGCGATTATGGCGATAAAGTGAACGATTGTCGCGATCGGGCTTGGCGCAGGAGGGAACCGACGTCGATGCTGAGAAAGTGCGCAATGCTGGCGGCCGTCGTACTGGCGGTCGCGGCCTGTGAGACCGCCCCCGACGAGACGAGCGCTGCTGGTGCCGGCGGGCTCGGCGGCGGCGGAGTCGGCGGATCCGGTATGTCTGCGATGCCGCCGGTCGGCAGCGGCGCCGGATCGTCGTATGGTTCCACCGGGGTGCAACGGGCGCCCCTCGGTAATCCGGCAGAAGCCCAGCGGGAGCTGGCGGGCGTCGGCGATGTCGTCTTCTTCGCCTTTGACAGCTTCGCGCTGGATGGCTTGGCGCAGAGCACCCTCGACCGTCAGGCGGCAGTGCTGCTGAAGAGCAGCGTCAACGTCATCATCGAAGGGCACACCGACGAGCGGGGCACCCGTGAGTACAACCTCGCCCTGGGCGACCGTCGGGCAACTGCCGTGAAGGACTATCTCGTCGCCTATGGGGTGAGCGCCAGCCGCATCCGTACCATCTCCTATGGTGAGGAACGGCCGGCTGCCATCGGCTCGAACGAGACGGCCTGGGCGAAGAACCGGCGCGCGGTCACCGTCGTCGTCGGTGGCACGGCCGGAAGCTGAGGCGGCGCCAGGCTGTCTGTCCCGTGTGGCCGTAAGCGCCGGAAGGCGTTAGGGCGTGTTTGCGGCGGAGCCGGTGGGCAGGGGGCCTGGGCCGCGGCTTCCCGCGGTTGATCCCGCGGCAAGGATGCAACGGATGCGGATGCTGGATGGACAGGCGGAAGTCTTGAAGGGCAGGAGGCTGGCGGCAGCCCGGCTTCCGGCGCTGCTGCTTGCGGCGGTGCTGGCCGTGCTTGGGGCAACCGGGACGGCACTGGCGCAGGGCTCGGAGCCGCGCCTGCTGATCCCGTCATCGCCGGGTGGCGGTGTGCAGACCCCAACGACGTCGCCGCTGCCCGCGGTTCCGTCGCCGTCTTCCGCTTCGGGGCTGCCGGGAGCCGCGGGCGCGGCCGGCGCGTCGCCCGCGACTGCGCGCCTTGAGGTGCGCATGTCGCAGCTCGAACAGGATCTGCGTTCCGTGACCGGCCGCATGGAGGACATCGCCTTCCAGTTGCGAAAGCTGGATGACCGCCTGGACAAGCTTGCCGCTGACATGGAATACCGGCTCAGTCAGGCGAAGAGTGGCGACAGCGGAACGGTTGCCAGCGCCGCCGATGCTGCCACGGTAGCTGCCGGTGGCGGCGCCGTTGCCGGAACGCCGCGGGCTGCGCCGGCGATGGATGGCGACGTCGGCGCGTCCCCGGCGGGGGGGCAGCAGACGGCCGCCGTGTCGTCGCCGAAGACGCCGCGCGAGCAGTATGCCCGGGCGTTCGCCCAGCTCGAGCGGCGGCAATACGAGGAGGCCGCCACCGGCTTCAGCGCCTTCCTGAAGGCAAATCCCAACGATCCGCTGGCCGACAACGCCCGCTACTGGCTGGCCGAGACCTACTATGCGCGCGCCGAGTACGGCCGTTCGGCGGAGCTGTTCCTCGACGCGTACGAGAGGAGCAAGACCGGCCCGAAGGCCCCCGATACCCTGCTGAAGCTCGGCCTGTCGCTGGCCGGCCTCGACAAGAACAAGGAAGCCTGTGCCAGCTTCCGTGAACTCGGTCGCGCTTTCCCCAATGCGCCCGACGCGGTCAGGGACCGGGCCGCGCAGGAGAGCAAGCGCTTGAGTTGCGGCTGACCGGTCGCGCCGAGCGAAGGGTGCCATTATTGGCGGCGGACGCGGCAGGCTGCCATGGGGCATCGGCGGCTATGTCAGCGGATGCCGCGGGTCGCTTTGCCCGCGCCATGGCGGCGATCGGCGACTTCGAGTCCCGGCCCCATCTCGCCGTTGCCGTCTCCGGCGGCGCCGACAGCATGGCCCTCTGCCATCTGGCGCGCGATTGGGCGGCTCTGCGCGGCGGCCGGGTGACGGCGCTGACGGTGGATCATGGCTTGCGTCCCAGCGCGGCAGCGGAAGCCGCTCGGGTTGGCGAGTGGATGCAAGCGCTCGGCGTTGACCATCACGTGCTGGGGTGGACGGGGGCGAAACCGCAGACCGGCATCCAGCAGGCCGCCCGCCAAGCCCGGTATCGGCTGCTGTCGGAATGGTGTCGGGAGGCGGCGGTGCTACATCTGTTGCTCGCGCACCATCGTTGCGACCAGGCGGAAACGGTACTGAACCGCCTGCTGCGGGCGAGCGGGACCACCGGCCTGAGCGGCATGGCCGGCATCGTTGAGACCGGCGCCGTCCGCCTTCTGCGACCACTGCTCGACTGCTCTCCTGCCCATCTGCGCGCCTTCCTGCTCCAGCGCCGGGTGGCTTGGCTGGAGGACCCCAGCAATCAGGATCATCGGTTTGCCCGCGCCCGGTTGCGTGCCGCCGGCGCGGCGCTGGCGGCCGACGGCGTGACCACTGAGGCGTTGCTGGCGCTGGCGGCAAAAACGGCCGTGGCGCGCGTGGCGATGGGCGAGGCGGCCATCGCCCTGATTGCCGCAGCGTGCCGTTTCCATCCGGCTGGATTTGTCCGCCTCGACCGGGAAATCTGGTCGGCGGCGCCGGCGAGTGTGGCAATGGCGGCGATGGCACGGCTGCTGGTCACCGTCGGCGGCGGCGACTACCCGCCGCCGACAGACCAGTTGCTTGCGCTCGCCGCTGCGCTGGCAAGCGGCAAGCATTCAGCGACCCTCAGCCGATGTCGGATCATCGCGGCGACGGATGGGTTCTGGCTGTTTCGCGAGCGCCGCGGCCTGCCACCGGAACGGCCGCTCGCAGCGGAAGGAGAAGACACCTGGGACGGCCGCTTCCGGCTGATCTGCCGTCCGTCCGTCCGCCTGTCGCGCTTTGGCTTGCGGGTTCGTCCGTACCGGGAGAGCGATTCGCGGATTCTGCGTGCTGCCACCGAATCAACCCATTTTGATGCTGTTCCACACCTTGCCCGCATCACAATGCCGATCCTATGTGATGAGGGCGGGCCGGCGCTCGCACCACTGCTGGGGTATGTCCGGCCTGGGTATTCCGATTTTCGCGGGATACTAGTACAAACGATCTGGAGTCCGCGGCATGGTATTGCCGAGCCTGGGTGTTTCCAAAGTCCGGCAAGTTCGCATATTATTGAGGAAGCGATTGGCGACACAATATAAGACTGCTGCAGCCGAAGCTTCGGTGACCGTCGGCGGCAGGGAGGCTGTGACAGCGCTTGCGCCGCGCGCCGGTCATGAGGAAGGCAGGATGAAAACGTGAATATCGGCCGAAATCTGGCTCTGTGGGTGATCATCGCACTACTGGTGTTCGCCCTGTTCAACCTGTTTCAAGGCTCTTCGCCACGAGTGGGGCAACAGCCGCTCGCCTATTCGGACTTCCTCTCGCAGGTCGAGAGCGGCGAGGTTCGTGAGGTGACACTGAAGGGCCGGCAGGTGACAGGCATCTTCCGCGACGGTCGGACGCTGTCGACGCTGGCGCCGGAGGACCCCAACCTCATCGGGCGGTTGCAGAAGCACGGCGTGCGGATCAGTGCGCAGGCACCGGACGACGGCTCGCCAACCATCTGGAGCGTGCTGATCTCCTGGTTCCCGATGCTGCTGCTGATCGGTGTCTGGATCTTCTTCATGCGCCAGATGCAGGCCGGCGGCGGCAAGGCGATGGGCTTTGGAAAGTCGCGCGCCCGACTGCTGACCGAGAAAACCGGCCGGGTCACCTTTGAGGATGTCGCCGGTATCGAGGAAGCCAAGCAGGAGCTCGAAGAGGTCGTCGAGTTCCTCAAGGACCCGCAGAAATTCCAGCGGCTGGGCGGGAAGATTCCGAAGGGCTGTCTGCTGGTCGGTCCACCCGGCACCGGTAAGACGCTGCTCGCCCGCGCCATCGCCGGTGAGGCGAACGTACCTTTCTTCACCATTTCCGGCTCCGATTTCGTCGAGATGTTCGTCGGCGTCGGCGCGTCGCGCGTGCGCGATATGTTCGAGCAGGGCAAGAAGAATGCCCCCTGCATCATCTTCATCGACGAGATCGACGCCGTCGGCCGGCACCGGGGCGCCGGCCTCGGCGGCGGCAACGACGAGCGCGAGCAGACGCTGAACCAGTTGCTGGTCGAGATGGACGGCTTCGAGTCGAACGAGGGCGTCATTCTCATCGCCGCCACCAACCGGCCGGACGTGCTGGACCCGGCGCTACTGCGTCCCGGCCGCTTCGACCGGCAGGTGATGGTTCCGAACCCCGACATCCTTGGCCGCGAGCAGATCCTCAAGGTGCACATGCGCAAGGTGCAGGTAGGAGCTGATGTCGATGCGCGGGTCATCGCCCGCGGCACCCCCGGCTTCTCCGGTGCGGACCTTGCCAACCTCGTCAACGAGGCGGCGCTGTTGGCGGCGCGTGCCGGCAAGCGGCTGGTGACTATGGCCGACTTCGAAGCGGCCAAGGACAAGGTGCTGATGGGGGTCGAGCGCCGGTCGATGGTGATGAGCGAGGACGAGAAGCGCCTCACCGCATATCACGAGGCCGGTCACGCACTGGTCGGGCTGACGGTGCCACGCCACGACCCCCTGCACAAGGTGACGATCATTCCGCGCGGTCGGGCGCTCGGCGTCACCATGAACTTGCCGGAGCGGGACCGGCACAGCTACTCGAAGCTGGAGTTGGAATCCCGCCTCGCCGTGCTGTTCGGCGGCCGCATCGCGGAGGAGCTTGTCTTCGGCGCCGACAATGTCACCACCGGTGCCGGCAACGACATTCGCCAGGCGACGGAGACGGCACGCCGGATGGTCACCGAGTTCGGCTTCAGCGACCGGCTGGGTCCGCTGCGCTACAGCGATAACCAGGAGGAGATCTTTCTCGGCCATTCGGTTACCCAGCAGAAGCATGTCTCGGACGCCACCGCCCGGCTGATCGACGAGGAGGTGCGCCGGCTGATCGACGACGCGGAGTCCACCGCCCGGCGCATCCTGTCGGAGCGTCGCGACGACCTGGAGGTTCTCGCCAGCGCCCTGCTCGAGTACGAGACGCTGTCCGGCGAAGAGGTGCGGGCGCTGCTGCGCGGCGAGGACGTGGTGCGTCCTGACGCCCGCGAGGAGTCGCGCGATTCCGGCCGGCGAACTTCCGTTCCCTCGAGTGGCAAGAAGGCAGGCAAGGAGGCGCGCGGCGGCTTTGGCGCGGAACCGCAGCCGAATAGCTGACGTCCCGTGCTTCCGGTGCCTGAAACGGCCCGGCGGGAGGCTGGGCCGATGGCCGCTGACCAGCCTCGTTCGGAAAGGGTGGTGGGCGAGGCCACCCTTCCCGCGGTCCGGCGGTTCGCCGGGCTCACCCTCGATCGGGTGCGGCTGATGGGGATCGTCAACGTCACTCCTGACAGCTTCTCCGATGGCGGCGAGACGCTGGCAACCGAGGCTGCGGTTACCCGCGGCTTGATGATGCTGGATGAGGGCGCGGACATCATCGATGTGGGCGGCGAGTCCACCCGCCCCGGGGCAAGCCCGGTGACCGCGACCGAGGAAATTGCTCGCATCATCCCGGTGGTCCGGGCGCTGGCTGCGGCTGGCGCGCTCGTTTCCGTGGACACCCGTCATCCCGAAGTCATGCGCGCCGCCATCGCCGAAGGCGCCCTTATCGTCAACGACATCACCGCTCTGCGGGGCGAGGGCGCGTTGGCGCTGGTTGCCGCCGCCGGGGTCTCGGTGGTGTTGATGCACATGCAGGGCGAGCCGCGCACGATGCAATCCGCACCGCACTATGACGATGCGGCCGCGGAGGTTTGCAACTGGCTCGCGGGGCGCGCCGCCGCGTGCGTCGCAGCCGGAATTCCGGCCGGACACATCGCCGTCGATCCAGGGATCGGCTTTGGTAAGACCCTCGCCCACAATCTTGCGATCCTCGCCGGCCTTGGCCGTTACCGCGGCCTGCCCCACGCCCTGCTCCTCGGCGTCTCCCGCAAGAGTTTCATCTCATCCCTCGATCGGGCCGTGCCCGCGAAGCAACGGTTGGGTGGCTCGCTCGCCGTAGCGCTTGCTTGCGTACGGGACGGCGCACATATTTTGCGCGTTCATGACGTAGGCGATACCAGACAGGCACTGGCGGTTGAGCGGGCCCTCGTTGGCTCCCGCTAAGTGACGAATGTCACTGTACGCTTGGGGCAGTGCGGCGATAGTGGTGTCCTGCCTGGCCGATGAGGAAGGGGGAAAATGCAAAAGCGACTGTTCGGCACCGATGGTATCAGGGGCCGCGCCAACACCGAGCCGATGACCGCCGAGGTCGCCCTCAAGGTCGGCATGGCGGCCGGCTGTCAGTTTCGCCGCGGCCGCCACCAGCATCGGGTGCTGATCGGCAAGGATACCCGTCTGTCCGGCTACATGCTGGAGGCTGCGCTGACGGCCGGCTTCATCTCGGTCGGTATGGACGTGATCATCGTCGGCCCGATGCCGACGCCGGCGGTGGCCATCCTCACCCGCTCGATGCGCTGCGATCTTGGGGTGATGCTGTCCGCCTCCCACAATCCCTATGAGGACAACGGCATCAAGCTCTTCGGTCCAGACGGCTTCAAGCTGTCGGACGAAGTCGAGGCCAGCATCGAAGGCCACGTCGACAACGGCCTCGGCAAGTTCCTCGCTGCGCCGTCCCGTCTCGGCCGTGCCAAGCGGTTGCACGACGTGCACGGCCGCTACACCGAGTTCGTCAAGCACACCTTTCCCAAGGGCTGTACCCTCGCCGGCCTGCGCATCGTGCTCGATTGCGCCAACGGCGCCGCCTACAAGGTCGCTCCGGAAGTGCTGTGGGAGCTGGGTGCCGAGGTGATCCCGATCGGTGTCAGTCCGGACGGGACCAACATCAACCGTGACTGCGGCTCGACGTCGCCCGACGCCATGTGCCGCGCTGTGCAGGATTACCGCGCCGACTTCGGTATCGCGCTCGACGGCGACGCCGATCGGGTGCTGATCGCCGACGAGCACGGCACACTGATCGACGGCGATCAGCTGATGGCGGTCATCGCCAACCACTGGCGGACCAGCGGCCAGCTGAAGAGTGGCGGCATCGTGGCGACGGTGATGTCCAACATGGGGCTAGAGCGCTACCTCTCGGGCATCGGGCTTACTCTCGCGCGCAGCAAGGTGGGCGACCGCTACGTCGTCGAACACATGCGCCGCGAAGGCTTCAACGTCGGCGGCGAGCAATCCGGGCACATCATCCTCAGCGACTACACCACCACCGGTGACGGCCTCATCGCCGCCCTGCAGGTGCTCGCGGTGGTGATCGGCTCCGGCCGGCGGCCAAGCCAGGTCTGCCGGGTGTTCGAACCGCTGCCGCAACTGCTGCGCAACGTCCGTTTCGACGGCGGCCAGCCGCTGGAGCAGGCTTGCGTGAAGGATGCGATCGAGGAGTACCGGCGCAAGCTCGGGAATTCGGGCCGCCTGCTCATCCGGCCGTCCGGCACCGAACCGGTAATCCGGGTCATGGCAGAGGGCGAGGACGAGGCCCTGATCGGCTCCATCGTGGACGATCTCTGCGGCGTCATCCGCGCCGCTGCCGCCTGATGGCGGCCTGCCGGCAGCCGGAGGGCGACCTGCCGATGGCGGGGAAGCCCTATCGGGATCGCGGGTGAGATCGACAAGCTCCGGACGGAAGGGCGCTGCGTCCGGCCAGGGCAGGGTGCTGATCATCGCCGGTTCGGACTCCGGCGGCGGGGCCGGCATCCAGGCCGATATCAAGACGGTGACGGCGCTCGGCGGTTTCGCCATGACCGCCGTCACCGCGCTGACCGTGCAGAACACGCTGGGCGTTTCCGGCATTTTCGATGTTCCGCCGGCGTTTGTCGCCGAACAGATGCGTGCGGTGCTGGCGGATCTGGGCGCCGACTGCATCAAGCTCGGCATGCTGCATCGGCCCGAGGTCGTCGAAGTCGTGGCGGACGTCCTCGCCGAGGCCGCGGCGGGGGTTCCCGTCGTCGTCGATCCGGTCATGGTCGCCAAGGGCGGACACTCGCTTCTGGCGGAGCCGGCGGTGGCAAGCCTGCGGCGTCGGCTGCTGCCGATCGCAACGGTGCTCACGCCCAACCTCCCCGAGGCGGCGGTGCTGCTCGGTGAAGAAGGGCCGGGTGCCGATCCGCTGCGCGACGCCGAGCGGCTGCTCGGCCTGGGCCCACAGGCGGTGCTGCTGAAGGGCGGCCATGCCGCCGGGCCGCTGCTTGTGGACGTTCTGGCGGAGCGCGGCCGCGGCCCCGAGCGCCTGGAAAGCCGGCGCATCGCGACCCGCCATACCCACGGCACCGGCTGCACGCTGGCCTCGGCCCTTGCGTGCGGCATCGGCCAGGGCCTTGGGGTGCGGGATGCCGTCATCCGCGCCCGGGCCTACGTGCGCGCCGCCATCGAAGCTGCACCCGGTTTTGGCGCAGGGCATGGGCCGCTAGGGCACGCACATACCGTCCGGCCATTTCCCACCACCCCCGAAGCGGGCTGATCGGTTTTCCGCGCCTGCACAGGTTGGCCGGCGCGCAGCCATCGTTGGTGGAGCGCATTCAGGGCTTGTGCATGCGCTCGCGGGCGTCGAGGGCGGGCACATGCAACAGCCGTTCACCCTCCGGCAGCGCCAGCTGGCGCTCGAGATAGGCGGCCCGCTGCGCTACCGTCGAGGGCTGGGTGTTGCCGTAGAGGATCCGGTCGATCATCCCTGGCCCGTCTACCGCTTGCGCGTCGACCGCCAGGGCTTGTTGATAGTCGGCCAGCGCTGCTTCGAACCGGCCTTCCCGGTCGTACAGAATGCCGCGGTTGGCCAACGCGCCTGCGAGCACGGCGCGACCGGTCGGGTCATCGGACCCGTCCTGGCGCGCCAGGAGCTGGATCAGGTGGGTGAACGCCACTTCTGCCTCGGCGGGGTGGCCGGCCTGCAGCCACGCGATCGCCTTGCCCATCCACGCGCCGCGATGTTCGGGCGCAGCCCGCAACGCAGCATCGAAACGCTCACGGGCCGCCTCCCATTTGCCGTCCGAAAGGAGAATATCGCCCTGCCGGGTCTCGTAGTCGCCCGGCGGGGCATTGAAGAAGTAGGGCTCGATGACTGCGACCATGGCGGCGGCAGAGAGCAGGGCCGCGGCGAGCAGCGAGGCGAGGCGGCGCAACAGTGCCGGGCTCAGCGCCGGGGGGGACGCCGCCGGCAACGGCTGTACGGGCGACCGCCGGCTCATCCGGTCAGATGGGCAAAGGGGCTTTCGCGGCAGGTGCGTAGCGCATCGCCCAGCGTCCGGATGCCGCCTTCTGCAAGCAGCGGGATGAGTGCGATGAAGATCTCGGCGGTGGAGAGTGCATCACCGAGTGCGGTATGGCGCCCGGTGACCGACAGGCCGAGGCGCTGGGCGATGGCTTCCAGGCTCTTGTCGGGCTGACTGGAATTGATCGCGCAGTCCAGCAGCAACGTGTCGAGGATCGGGTTGGCAAAGCTGACGCCGCAACGCGGCCCGGCGGCCGCGAAGAAGCGCATATCGAAGGCGACGTTGTGACCGACGATGATGGTGTCCTCGACGAAGCGGTTCAACCGCGGCAGGACGTCCTCGATCGGCGCTTCCGCCCGCAGCATGTCCTCACTGATCCCATGGATGGCGTGGGCGCTCTCCGAGATCATCCGCCGCGGCCGCACGAAGCTGTCGAAGATCTCCTGCCGCAGGATGCGGCCGTTGATGATGCGGACAGCGCCGATGGCGATGATCTCGTCCCCTTCGTCGGGATCGAGCCCGGTGGTTTCGGTGTCGAGGACGGTCAGGCTCAGCCGGTCGAGCGGCAGGCCGGCCCAGTCGCGGGTCTCGCCCCGCGTCTCGAACAGGTGGAAATCGAAGTCGTGCCCCCAGTCCTCGTCGCCGGCGGTGGTATCAGCGTCGGCGTCCTGCGTCGCGCTGACCGGCAGGATCAGCCGCAGACAGGGACGTCCGCCGGCGCTCTGGTCCGGCCAGACGGCGCCCCCGTGCTGCTCGATTGCCTCGAACAGGGTGCGCGCGTCCTCGCCGTGCGCCACGACGTTGCGCATGCCCCAGCTGTGCAGCGCCTCCATGTGTAGCGGCGCCCCCGACCACTGCAGTTCGAGCGAGGCCAGCGATCGTTTGAAGGCGAGGGCCAGCGACAGATCCTCGGCGCGGCAGAAGTCGGTCACTTGGTCGATCAGGAAAAGGATGCACTGGATGATGGTGTAACTCTCGATGTGCAGCCAGACGGGCTCCATCGGTGCGCTCACCTCGAGGGCACGCTGCCGGCGTTCCGCGAAGCTGCGTTCGACCGCCGCCAGCAGATCGCTGCCGAGGACGTCTTCCACCGGCAATTGCATCTTCATCTCGTCGCGGTACTCGTCTTCCAGCCGGTCCAGATGCCGGCTGACCTTTTCCGCTTCGTCGCGGATGACCTCGAAGAACTGCTGGCGGCCGCTTTCATCCATTTCCGGGAAGGTCAGCACCGTCTCGATCGCCGCGCGGATGCCGCCGATTGCCGAGCGCTGGCCCTCGGTCAGCGACTGCAGCAGCGTGCCGCGCCGGCTTTCCGCGCCGAAGCGGCGGGTGACGTCCTCGAAGGTGAGGATGTAGCCGCGCAGATGATCGTGGTCGAGGATCGGCACCAGATGGGTGCTGAGCATGCGTCCCCCCGGTCGCGCGGCGACGAACGGTACCAGCAGGTTGCGGTCGCCAGAGGCAAGCCGGTGGGTGATGCTGTCCAGCGCGTGCTTGATCAGTGCGGCGTCGAGGATGCCCAAGACGGAGCGACCAAGGCCGATCCAGTCGCCGCCGCCGCTGCTCCGTGCCTCGCCCTCCAGCAATTGCTGGGCGCGCGGATTGTAGAGCAGGATGCGGCCCTCCGGGTTGCAGACGAGGACCCCTTGCGTCAGCTTCGACATCAGCGCGGCGAGGGTGTTCTTCTCCTCCTCCAGCAGCGCATTGGCCTCGCGAATGCGGATGTCGACGTCCCGGTGCAGGGCCTCGAAGCGCTCGCCCAGGAGGTTGATTCCCGCCGCGAGTGCCCGTACCTCGGCCGGTCCGGCGGCGGCCGTACGATGGGCGGGGTTCGTGGTCGCGATTAGCCGGGCGTCCTCGACGATGGCGGGGAGCGGCGCGGCCCAGCGCTTGAAGATGAGGTGGACGAGTACTAAGGTCAGTCCCAGCAGGGCGAGGACCGCGATCACGGGCAAGGCACCTGCGTGTTCCAGCAGGACCATGAGTTCCCGCTGGCGTTCCGGGTCAATGCTAGCCCATATGGACCAGGAAAAGAGCCCCAGGAGTGCCAGTTGCGCAAGCATTGCGGCAAGCGCGACGGCCCATCCACTGCGGCTCATGCAAAGTTCCTCCCAGAGCAGCGGCGAGTTTTTCTTGTGCGCAGTGCCCCGCGCCGCCCAGGCACTGCTCGACACAGTATAAGCGCAAACGCCCTATCCGTCGCGGTGATCAGCGGCGCGCCGCGAAGAAATGCGCGGTGGGATGGCGCACCCGGCGCGCTCGTCCCCTGCTTCGGGGAAGTCCAGTTCGTCGGCAGGGGGCGCTGCGAAGGGAGCGACCGGTGCCGCCGGAAGCGCTTGCCGGGTCGTTTAACATTGGCCTGTTAGGGTATTTTCCGGCGTTGCGATCAAATCACTCGAGTCTCGCTGCGGGAAAGCTTCGGCCTCGCCGCAGCAGAAGCGGATAATCGCTCGTACCTGAACGCCCGGGCGGTAACGCCGTAAGCGGCTTTGAAGCTGCGCGAGAAGTGCGCAGAATCGCTAAATCCCCAGCGGAAGGCGATAGCGGTGACCGAAAGGCCGACGCAGCGCGGATCGGCGAGGTCCGCACGGCAGCGGGCTAATCGCTGGTCGCGGACGAAGGTGCCGAACGACGTGCCGGCTTGCTGAAACAGCCGGTGCAGATGCCGCGTCGAGATGCCATTGCTGTGGGCGACGTCGTCCGGGCACAGAGCCGGGTCGCGCAGCCGCGCCTCGATCGAGGCGCACAGGGCGGGCCAGCGGCCCCCTGCCGCGGAGGCAGGGCAACCAGAAACGAGCCCGCCGGTGCCGGCGATTGATCGCGTCAACGCGGCGGCGACGAGCCAGGCGATGGCATCGCCCGCCACTGCCCGCGCTTCCGCAGCACCCAGGTTCTTCTCCCCATCGTGCAGGTGATGCGGCAGGCCGGCGAGCAGCGCTCCGAGACCGCGGCGGTCGAGACGTGGGACCCGGCCCGCGGCAGGACCCTGGACGGCGACCGTACCGCCGGCGAGAAGGAGCACCAGCAAGGCCCATCCCTCAACGTCGGGTGACGGCTTCGTGCCGGTGAAGGCCACCGCGGTCGTCCGCGCGTCGGAGAAGGTGGTTGCCCACGTCGGAGGGGCCGGTTCATCGCAGCGTTCGCGCGCGGCGGACAGCGCCTTTTCCATTTGCACCTCTTCAGGGGCGGCACCGACGGACTTTGCCCACAGCACCGACAAGTCGAAGCGGAGATCGGCGACTGGTCCGACTGCTCAGCAGGCTGGCACGTGCCAATATAAAAGCAAAGCGCTAAGGCTCAAAAAGGCTGTTTATCCGACTAAAGACGAATAAAGGCGGCTGCCGGCGGGACGTATCTAAGACGAAAGTCGAAATAGAATTAGCAGAAGCAGATGAGGTGAGGGCACTCACGGACAAGAACGCCGCGGGAAATCAGATTACGCTTTGAGGGGTGCCGAGACGGCGATGAAACACCGTCCGGGCAGCAATGGGGAGGGATTTAGAATGCAACTCTTCAAGCCTACGGCGGCGAGGGGGCTTGCGCTCGTGCTGTGGTGTATGGCAGTGCCGGCGGCCCGGGCATTGGACGTCGATCCAGGCGACTATGCGGCCGCGCCGCCGGGGACGAGCCTGATTCTCGGCTACAGCCAGTTCAACTGGTACAACAGCTTTTACACGCGAGCCGGGAACGAGGTCCATGATAGTGAACTGCAGACCCAGGTCGGCATTCTCCGGGTGGTTCATTACGTCGACGTCTTCGGCGTCACGTGCGATCCGCAGTTCTTTATTCCATTCGCAGGATTGAACAATGCCAAGCTCGGCGGCGAGCACCTCGACAGCACCTTCGGACTGGGAGACATCATCGTCGCCAGCACCTGCTGGGTGGTCAATCAGCCGGAGAAGCAGCGCTGGGTCGGCATCACTCCTTTCGTCTTTTTTCCGACCGGATCGTACCGTGACAAGCAGGTACTGAACGTCGGCGAGAACCGCTACAAGGGTGTCTTGCAAGTCGGCTATGTCGAGGCGTTCGGCAAATGGAGCGTCGATCTGATCGCGGATACGACCTTCTACGGCAATAACGACAGCGCCGGCCCTGACGGCAACAACACGCTGCGGCAGGACAACTCGTATCAGGCGCAGGCGTGGCTGCGCCGGGCTCTGACGGACGACTTGTCGCTGGGTTTCGGCTGGTCAGGCACCTGGGGTGGCAACCAGTATGTCGCGGGCGACAGTAACAAGCTGTCCACGGAGGCGCAGCAGCTGCGGCTGATCACCCAGTATTTCGTCCTGCCGGACCTGCAGTTGCAGGCGCAGGCGCGAACCGACGTCTGGTCGGAGGGCGGCTTCCGCGAGACGTTCGGGCTCCACCTGCGGGTGATGAAAGTGTTCTGATCAGTCCGATTGGAAGTCTGTCCGGGGCGGCCGCCGCCGACGTAGCGCCGGCCGCCGGGGGGCACGCCGGCCGCCTGCGATCAGATGGCACCCCACTGGGCAAGGACCTCCTCCACTGGCACCTCGACCACCGGCCGGCGGGTCGGCGGCGGGGCGCCATCGATGTGGGCCGGGAACAGGACGTCGGTCCAGGGGCCAGACCGGTCGATCAGCCCGCGCGCCGCCACCTGGGGGTCGTCCGGCACTTCGTCCAGGGTCAGGACGGCGTGATAGCAGCAGTCCGCTGCCGGCAGCAGCGTGTCCCAGTGGGCAAGCGGCCGGGCCGAGAACAGCGCCGCCACCTCGGCGATCAGCGCCGTCTGGGGCAGCGGCTCGTAGCGGCGTTGCTTCCAGTCCGGCCGCCCGACCGCCATGCAGAAGTTGTCCCAGAACTTCGGCTCGAGCGGGCTGAGGGTGACGAAGCGGCGGTCGGCGGTGGGGTAGATCTGGTAGAAGGCGGCGCCGCCGTTGAGCAGCCCTTCGCCGCGCGCCATCGGCGCGCTGAACGACAGCGTGTTCCAGAACAGCAGTGCCTCGGCCATGCCGATGTCGATGGTGCAGCCCCTGCCGGTACGGGTACGGGCGTGCAGCGCGCCGAGGATGGTCAGCACCGCCTGCAGTGAGCCCGCGTAGTCGGCCATCGGCGGAAACGGGATCACCGGCCGCTCGACCGTGCCGCACTGGTTGAGGCCGCCAGTGATCGCCTCGTAGTTGATGTCGTGACCGGAGGCGTGGCGCAGCGGCCCGCTCTGACCGTAACCCGACAGGGCGCAATGGATCAGCCGCGGGTTGATCTTCTCCAGCACCTCGGGGCCGAAGCCGAGCCGGACGAGGACGCCCGGCCGGTACGATTCCAGCAGGATATCGGCCCGCTCGAGCAGTGCTGTCATCTGCGAATGGCCAGCCTCCGTCTTGAGATCGAGCGCCACGACGGTCTTGCCGGCGTTGTTCAGCCGCCAGAAAGGAGAAACGCCAGGCCGCCCCTCCGCGTCAAAATGTCGCCCTGGCTCGCCGCCCGGCGGCTCGACCTTGACAACATCCGCTCCCATGTCGGCGAGCATTCGCGTCCCGAACGGCCCCGGCAGATACTGGCTGAGATCGATGACGCGGATGTCCTGCAGAAACGCTTCGAGCATCGAGATCCCCTATGACCCGGCGGCGCCGATCGGCGGCCACGCGACGTTAGACATCGTCAGCGCGGCGCGTCCACTGTCTTGCCGGTGTTGCCGTTTCCGCCGGCTTGGTCGATAGTGCGCGCACTCTTCTGCCGCCCCCGAGACTTCGCGGAGCGCCGATGACAACCACCCCGACGATGGCCGGCAAGATCTGTCTTGTGACCGGCGGCACCGCCGGTATCGGCTTCATCACCGCCCGCGAGCTGGCACGCGCCGGCGCCGAGGTCACCATCGTCGGACGCGATGGCGCTCGCGGCGCGGCGGCCGCCGCCGCCATCGGTGCGGCTGCCGGTGGTGCACCGGTCGATTTTATCGCCGCCGACCTCGGCGAGCAGGAGCAGGTCCGCAGCTTTGCCAGCCGCTTCGGCGAGCGCCATGACCGCCTCGATGTTCTCGTCAACAATGCCGGTGGTTTGTTTGGTCGCCGGCAGACCACCGGCGACGGCATCGAGCGCACCTTTGCGCTCAATCACCTCGGCTATTTCCTGACGACGATGCGACTGCTGCCGCTGTTGCAGGCGGCGGCAACAGGGCGCATCGTGGTGGTGGCGTCGGAGGCCCACCGCGGCGCCCGCCTTGATTTCGATGATCTCCAGGGCGAGCAACGGTATAGCCGCTGGACCGCGTATAAGCGCTCGAAGCTGGCTAACCTGCTGTTCTGCTATGAGCTGGCCCGCCGCCTCACCGGGCGCGGGATCACCGCCAACGCCCTGCATCCCGGCTTCGTCGCCACCGAGATCGGCACCCGCCACCGCTTCGTTCCCAGCCTGCTATGGCGGATCGGAACGGCAATGGCGGCGATCTCTCCCGAAGACGGGGCGCGGACCAGCGTCTACCTCGCCAGCGCGCTGGACGTGGCGGCGGTCAGCGGCAGTTATTTCATCAAGAGCACCCCCGCGCGGTCGTCCGACGCGTCCTATAACCGGGCGTCCGCCGAACGGCTGTGGGACATCAGCCTCAACCTGACCGCGACCGCCGATATCTGATCGCGCCAGCAGCCCGTCCTCGTGCTCCGCGGCCGGCAATCGCCCCATGCCGGCGCCGACGGTCGGCCGAGGCGCAACAAGCGCGCCCCAAGTCTTTTGCCTTTGGCACCAGCGTCCACCCCTGGCAACCGGCCCGCGAGCGGCGAGGCGCCGTCGGCCAGCGGTGCTACCGGGGTGCCTCTTCGGTCGGAGTGGCCGCTCGCAAGCGGTCGGCGAGCGCTTCGATCCGCCGGGCGAGGGCATGCAATTCGATCTGACCTTCGACCGGGTTTTCGATGCGGGAGGGAAACTCGGCGTTTCTTGGCGGCAGCCCTCGCCGCGCCTCGGCCAGTTCGTCGGCAAGCAGCAGACCTGCGAGCAGCAGCAGGCGCTCCTGACCCGCCTGGCGCATGCCCGCGGCAAGCCGCGCAACGCGCGCATCAAGCTCGGTGGCAAGTCGCTGCAGCTGCTCCCCCTGACCCTCGTCGCAGGCAACCGTGTAACGGCGGCCGTTGACGGTAACGGTCACTGAGATCTGCCCTGCCATCGCCGTCAGTCGTCGAGGCTGGTCTTGAGGCGGGCGATCGCCGCGTCCAGCCGCTCGGCCATCGCCCGCTGGGCGCTGCGCAACGCCGCAACCTCCGCCTGTAGCACGCGGGTGCGCTCCGCCTGTTCCGCCGCCCGCTCGATGTGGGCGGCCACCACCGCCTCGAGAGCGGCCACCGTGCCCTTCAGATCCTCGATGCCGTCGTGCACCGTCGCGAACTCCCCCATGCGGACTTGCAGAGGTGCAACCGCGCAGATCAGGCCGTAGCCGATGCAGCGGGGCTGAAGCATTAGCGACCCATTTGCCACACGTCAACGCCGAGCGGGTCGGAAAAAGCCGTTGACGCGCAGAGCTGATACGACGATTGTGCCGGCCGAAACCAACCAAGGCGCCTTCCCACCAGGGCTGTGGATGTGCGGCCGAGGCGCCTCGAAGTGGCGCCAACAGGTCCATCTCGAAAAAAATCGTCTCAGCCGATGGCGTCGTTTTTCATTGCAAGGAGGTAACGATGGCGGTTCGGGTAGGCATCAATGGCTTCGGGCGCATCGGGCGTCTGGTCCTGCGCGCCGCGGCGGAGGCAGGCCGCAACGACATTGAATTCGTCGCAATCAACGATCTCGGCGACGTCAAGACCAACGCCCATCTGCTGAAGTATGACTCGGTGCATGGCACCTTCCCGGGCACGGTCGACGCCGACGACAAGAGCATCACCGTCAACGGCCACAAGGTCGCGGTGATGGCGCAGCGCGATCCGACGAAGCTGCCGTGGAAGGATCTCGGTGTCGACATGGTGTTCGAGTGCACCGGCATCTTCAGCGATCGCGACAAGGCGGCCGTGCACCTCGACGCCGGCGCGCCGAAGGTGCTGGTCTCGGCACCGTCGAAGGGCGCCGACAACACCGTCGTCTATGGCGTCAACCACAAGACCCTGACGCAGGAGCAGAAGATCGTCTCCAACGCGTCGTGCACCACCAACTGTCTCGCTCCGCCAGCTTACGTGCTGGACAAGGCGATCGGCCTTGAGCGCGGCTACATGACGACGATCCACGCCTACACCGGCGACCAGCGGATCGTCGATACCCTGCACAAGGATCTGCGGCGCGCACGCGCGGCGGCC
Organism: Rhodospirillales bacterium; assembly: GCA_016793875.1. Lineage (GTDB taxonomy): Bacteria > Pseudomonadota > Alphaproteobacteria > Rhodospirillales > Defluviicoccaceae > Defluviicoccus. The sequence continues at coordinate 42,298 of JAEULG010000004.1, forward strand.
CTGTCGATGATCCCGACATCAACCGGCGCGGCCAAGGCGGTCGGGCTCGTGCTGCCGCACTTGAAGGGCAAGCTCGATGGCTCGGCCATTCGTGTGCCGACACCGAACGTCTCGGTTGTCGATCTCGTCTTCATCTCGAAGAAGTCGACGACGGCCGAAGAGGTCAATGCGTTGGTTAAGGAAGCGGCGGAAGGCGAGCTGAAGGGCATCATGGCCTACAACACCGGCCCGCTGGTCTCCATCGACTTCAATCACGACGCGCACAGCTCGACCTTCGACGCAACGCAGACCCAAGTGGTCGACGGCACCATGGTCCGCATCGTCGCTTGGTACGACAACGAGTGGGGCTTCTCCAACCGGATGTCGGATACGGCGAACGCCTGGGTAGTCGCGTAACAAGTTCCGCGGGCGACCGCGGCAACCGGGTGCAGTTTCGCACCCGGTTGCGCTGTCGCCAGGGCATCCGGAGATGCCGTCGGTCTCGACTATCGTCGTTTGTGACTATGCTGCCGCTCGGGCTGCACTGGCCGCCGCAGCGACAGGTGCCGTTTGCTTGCGCGTTCCCTTTGCCGTCATGGCGGCGGTGGGACCTGCGGTAGCGCAGGCAATGATCGAGCGGGCACTGGCCGACCACCAGCGTGGGGTGACGGCTGGTTTGCGCGTTGGCCCGCCCCTGTGGGAAGCCGATTGCGGCGACACCGCAGGGCTGGCCCTGCAGGCGCTGCGCCTCGGGGTGCCGCAGATCCGCACTGCCGCCGGGGCTGACGTCGCCGCCAAGCTCGCCGATATCGGACGGCACCGCGGCGCCGTCGTCATCAGCTATAATTACGAAGAAGAAGCTTCCCTCTCCGGAAGCGCTGCCGGACCGCCCGATCTTGGCTGGGCGTCAATCCGCTGGCGCGAGCGGGCCGTGGCGGGAGGGGCGGAAGGAAGACGGACAGCGCGGGAGAAGAGGAGGCACTCAGAGCCTCGTTGCCAGGCACCGGGTCAGTCGCCACGTCAAGACTGAGCCCGCGTGCGAACATGGGAGACGAAGAGATGAGAGTATCTCAGCGTGTCAAGAAGATCCTGGACAACTACGACAGCGACAGCCCGGGGACCAAGGCCAATATTGCCCGCATGCTGGCGACCGGCCGCCTTGCCGGCACCGGCAAGATGGTGATCCTGCCCGTCGACCAGGGTTTCGAGCACGGGCCAGCGCGCAGCTTTGCCCCGAACCCGGCCGGCTATGACCCCGCCTACCACGCCCAGCTGGCCGTGGACGCCGGTCTCAACGCCTACGCCTCGGTGCTGGGCATGATCGAAGCGGTTGCCGACGAGTATGCGGCGCAGATCCCGCTGATCCTGAAGATGAACAGCTCCAACAGCCTGTCGCGGGCGAAGGAAGCCCCGAGCCAGGCGATCACTGCATCGGTCGATGATGCGGTGCGGCTCGGCTGCGCAGCCATCGGCTACACCATCTATCCCGGCTCCGATCTCGCCTTCGATATGATCGAGGATTTGCGCGATCTGATCGCGGAGGCCAAGGCGAAAGGCCTGGCGGCGGTGGTCTGGTCCTACCCGCGAGGCGGCAGCCTCTCGAAGGAAGGCGAGTTGGCAATCGACATCGGCGCCTACGCCGCGCATATCGCGGCGCTGGTCGGCGCCCATGTCATCAAGGTGAAGCTGCCGAGCGACTTTCTGGAGCAGCCGGAAGCGAAGAAGGTCTACGAGAAGCAGGGCATCGATATCTCGACCCAGGCGGCGCGGGTCAGGCACGTCATGCAGGCGGCGTTCAACGGCAAGCGCATCGTCGTCTTCTCCGGCGGCGCGATGAAGGGCGCCGATGCCGTTTACCAGGACGCCCAGGACATCCTGGATGGCGGCGGCAACGGCCAGATCATCGGCCGCAACACGTTCCAGCGGCCGCGCGAGCAGGCACTGGAGATGCTCGACAAGATCATTGGCATCTTCCTCGGCAAGGTACGCCACGGCGAGGTGGCGAAGGCCGCCGAGTGAGCCCGCCGGCGTCCTGCCGGCTCTATCTGGTCACGCCGCCGCGTCTTGATGCGGCGGCGTTTTCGTCGGAGCTGGCCGCGGCCCTTGATGGCGGCGATGTCGCCTGCGTGCAGCTGCGGCTGAAGGGGGTGGACGACGATGCCATCCGCCGCGCCGCCGAGGTGCTGCGTCCGGTCGTCCAGGCACGCGACGTCGCCTTCCTGCTGAACGACCGTCCCGACCTCGCCGCCGAGCTGGGCTGCGATGGTGTCCACGTCGGCCAGCAGGACACGCCTTACCCGCAGGCGCGCCGCCAGGTGGGCGCCGACGCCATCGTCGGCGTGACCTGCCACGCCTCGCGCCATCTGGCGATGGAGGCAGCGGACGCCGGGGCGGACTACGTCGCCTTCGGCGCCTTCTTCGCGACCACCACCAAGCGGCCGCAGGCGGCGGCGGACGTGGACGTCCTGCAGTGGTGGAGCACGTTGATGACCGTGCCGTGCGTCGCCATCGGCGGCATCACCGCCGGAAACTGTGCCTCGCTGGTCGCCGCCGGTGCCGACTTCCTCGCCGTCTGCGCCTCCGTCTGGGAGCATCCGGAGGGGGCGGCGGCAGCGGTGCGCGAGCTGCTACGGGCGATCGCCGCGGCGCCGGAAGCGGCGGCAGGCGGCGGCAGAGCGCCCATTTAGGATACCATTCTCCTTGCGGCCGGCGGGGAGCAAAGCTACATTCCGGTTACACGAAACGGACGGCAGGCTTTGGTGGCCGGGCAAGCTCGGCGCACAAAGGACTGCCTCTCTGTCTCGACAGCTCTTTTTCATCGTTAGACAAGTAATGGAAGGGATGTGTAGGCGGCGGTTTGGGTACTGGGTTTGCGTAAGTTCCGGTATCTAAGGATGTCGTACTATGTATCTTTTTCTGTGAGGTTCTTAGTTGGCTTCACGGGTAAG
>JAEULG010000075.1 GCA_016793875.1 Rhodospirillales bacterium
CGTCGGCCGCGGCGATGTCCTCGTCGGTGAGCCGGTCGGTTGTTCCTTCCGAGCCCTGGCACTCGATCTTGACGGTGTGTCCCGCCATGCGTCCGACGTTACGCAATGCTTCTGCGGCCATCAGGGAATGGGCGATACCGGTCGGGCACGCCGTGACGCCGATGATGCTAGCCAATGCCGTTCCTCCTCCGCGTCAGTCCGCGATGACTCGCGTGTTTACCTTATCCTTGAGGGCGTCGATCACGGTGCGAGGCGGCAATCGCGGCCCTATTTCGCCGAGCGCGCCCAGGGAGAAAGCAGTGGCAAGGCGCGCACGGTCCTCGCCTCCGAAACCTTGTAACGATCCATGAACGATGCCGGCGACCATGGCGTCGCCGGCACCGACGGTGCTCTTGATCGCCACCCGCGGCGGCTCCGCATGAACCGCCTCGCCACCGTCGACGAAGATGGCGCCCCGTCCTCCCATGGAGACGGCAACCAGATCGATGCCCTGCTGGCGCAGGCCGCGGGCCGCCGCCACGATCGCCGCATCCCCTTCCAGCGGATGGCCGACCAGTTCGGTGAGTTCGAGGATGTTCGGCTTGATCACGTCCGGCCCCGCCGCGATGGCATGCGCCAACCCCTCGCCGCTGGTATCGAGCACGACGGTGCGGCCGCGTGCCTTCAGGCTCGCCGTCAGGTCGCGGTAGATGGTGGTCGGCACGCCCGCCGGCAGGCTGCCGGAGAGGACGAACACCTTTGCGCCCTCGTCCACCAGCGTCATCACGGCCGCGGTCACCGCCGCCACCGCTGCGCCATCGACGCTCACGCCGGGGAAATTGATGTCGGTGACCTGGTCGAGGACGTCGTCCACCACCTTGACGTTGATCCGCGTCTGGCCCGGCACGCGGACGAAGCGGTCGATCAGCCCCTTCTCGGCGAACAAGCGGACAAAGAGCTGCTGGTTGCCCTCGCCGAGCAAGCCGGTCACGGCGAGCGCGTGGCCGAAGTCGGCCAGGAACGAGGCGACGTTGACGCCCTTGCCGCCGGCATCCGACTGCTCCCAGGTGACGCGGTTGACCTCGCCGGCGGTGAAGTTGGGAACGCGCGCCGTCTGGTCGATCGACGCGTTCAGGGTGAGGGTGACGATGTTGGCTATGCTCATGGCCAACCCTTTACGCGAGCGCCCGGACTTCGGCTGCGGTCTTGCACGCCAGCGCGCGCTCGGCCAGAGCCCGCGCCTTGTCGCGGGAGAGACCGCGGATCTGCGCCTTGACGGCGGCGATGCTGGGAATGCTGACGCTGAGCTCGCGCAGGCCGAGGCCGGTGAGGATGACGACGCCGAGCGGATCGCCGGCAACGCCGCCGCAGGCGCCGACCCACTTGCCGGCGGCATCGGCCGCCCTCACCGTCTGGTCGATCATCCGCAGCACCGACGGATGCAACCCGTCGGCGAGCTTCGCCAGCTGGGGGTGCAGCCGGTCCATGGCCAACACATACTGAGTCAGATCGTTGGTGCCGATAGAGAAGAAATCGACTTCGGGGGCGAAGACGTCCGCCATCACCGCTGACGCCGGCACCTCGATCATCATGCCGATCTCGACCGGCTCGGCGCCAACTGACAGCCTCACCTCCTCGGTGATCTCCTTGGCTTTGCGCAGCTCCTCGATCATCGAAATCATCGGGTACATGATCCGCACCGGCCCGGTCGCCGCGGCGCGGAAGATCGCCCGCAGCTGGGTGCGGAGCAGATCCCTGCGGGCGAGGCACAAACGGATGCCGCGCTCACCGAGGAACGGGTTCATCTCCGCCGGCATCTGCAGGTAGGGCACCTCCTTGTCGCCGCCGATGTCGAGGGTGCGGATGATGATCGGCAGGCCGTTGAGCGCCTTGGTCATCGCCGCGTAGACCTCGAACTGCTCGTCCTCGCTCGGCGCGCTCTCCCGCTGCAGGAATAGGAACTCGGTGCGCAGCAGCCCGACCCCCTCACCGCCCGCCTCCACCGCGTGCGCCGCCTCGGCGACGTCGCTGATGTTGGCGACCACCTCGATACGGGTGCCGTCGGTCATGATCGCCGGCTTGTAGCAGGCGCGCCGCTCGGCATCGCGCTGCGCCTGGTGGTCGACGAGCGCCTGGCGCGCCTGTGCCTCGTCCGCCTCGGTCGGCTCGATCACCAGCAGGCCGGCGTTGCCGTCGAGGATGGCGGGCATGCCGTCCGCCAGATCGAGGACGGAATCGCCGGCGCTGACCACCGCCGGGATATCCAGCGAGCGGGCGATGATCGAGGTGTGCGAGGTGGGGCCGCCGCCGGCGGTGCACAGCCCCAGCGCGAACTTCGGATCGAGCCGAGCGGTATCGGAAGGCGTCAGGTCCTCGGCGATGAGGATGACCGGCTCGGTGGGAAGCTGCGGTTCGTCCTCGATGGTCTCGGCGAGCAGCTTCAACACCCGCCGGCCGGCATCGCGGAGGTCGGCGGCGCGGGCCGCCAGCACCTGGTCCTTCATCGACGCGAGGATCCCGGCGCGTTCCTCGAAGACGTGCTGCCACGCCCAGCCGGCGCTCCTCCCCTCGCGGATCAGCGCGCGGGCGGCGTCCAGCATCTCCGGGTCTTCGAGGAACTCGGCATGCGCCTTGAAGATGCCGGCCTTGGCTGGGCCCGACTTCTTCCAGACCTCGTTGAACAGGTCCCCCAGCTCGCGCTTGGCGCTCTCGATGCCGCGGTCGAGCTTCTTCAGTTCGGCGGCGGGATCGCGGGCGGTCGCCTCGACGACGATCTTCGCCCGCACGAACTGGCGAATGGTGCCGATGGCGAGGCCGGGCGAGGCCGAAATGCCGGCGGCGGTCCGCCCCTCGTAGCGGAGGGTCTGGCGGGTCTCGACGACCGGCGTCGCCGCCTCCGCCGCGGCCGCAGCCTCATCCTCGAGGCCGGCCTCGATGCCGGCGCGCAGCTTCGCCAACGCCTGCGCCGCGTCCGCCCCCTCGGCGGTGATGCGCAGCGTCTCGCCGCTCTGCACCCCGAGCTTAAGCAGGGAGATCAGGCTCTTGGCATCGGCCACCCGCTCGCCGCAACGAACCTGGATGGTCGCCTTGAAGCCCTTGGCCAGATCGACCAGCGCCGTCGCCGGGCGGGCGTGCAGCCCGTGCGGGTTGGTGATGGTGACATCGAAGCCCTCGCCAAGGTCGGCGGGGACAGGGGCAGCCGGCACTGCCCGCGCTGGCGCGACAGCCTTGCCCGACAGGCGGGCGGCGATCTCGCCCGCGTCCGATGTGTGCGCGAGGCGCGTCGCCTCGTCGGGTTCGCTCAGCACGTCGGTGAGGTTGGCGAGGATCTCCAGATGCTCGTCGGACTTGGCGGCGATACCGACGACCAGATGGACCTTCTCACCCGGGTTCCACTCAACCCCTGCCGGCACCTGGAGGACCGCAACCCCGGTCTTGCGGATCAGCTCGCGGTCCTTGGGAATGCCGTGCGGGATGGCGATGCCGTTGCCGAGGAAGGTGTTGGCGATCTTCTCCCGTGCCAGCATGCTGGCAACGTATCCCGGCTCGATGTTGCCGCACGAGGTCAGCAGTTCGCCGACCTGGTTGATCGCCTGGACCTTGTTTGCGGGTGTCCCGCCAATGCGGACCGCCTTGGCATCGAGGGCGAGCATTTTCTTGTTCCTCCCATCGGCTCATGTTCGACCGGTGTCGCGCTGCCTTCCACGCGAACCCGGCGACTACTCCATCTCCTCCAGCTCCTTGCCCTTGGTCTCCTTGATGAAGGCGTAGACGAAGAACAGCGACAGCAGCGCAAAGGCAGCGTACATGCCGTAGGCGATGCCCAGCCCGAGGTTGAAGGCGATCGGTGGGAAGGTAGTGGAGATAACAAAGTTGGCGATCCACTGCACCCCGGCGCCCAGCGCCAGTGCCGAGGCGCGGATCTTGTTGTTGAACATCTCGCCCAGCAGCACCCAGACGACTGGCCCCCAGGAGAAACCGAAGAAGAACACGTAGATGTTGGCGGCGAACAGCGCGGTGAGACCCGCGCTCGGGCTAAGCACCGGGAAGCCTTCGGCATTCAGCGGCGAGATGGCAAAGACCCACGCCATCGCCCCGAGCGTAATCGTCATGCCAATCGAGCCGAGAAGCAGCAGCGGTTTCCGCCCGAACTTGTCGATGCAGGCGATGGCCACCAGCGTTGTGACGATATTGGTGAAGCCAGTGATCATCGTGATCAGCAGCGAGTTTTCCTCGGTGAAGCCGACGATCTGCCAGAGCGTGCTACTGTAGTAGAAGATGACGTTGATGCCGACGAACTGCTGGAACAGCGACAGCCCCATGCCGATCCACACGATCGGCAGCAACCCGAAGCGGCCGCGCAGGTCGTCGAGGCTGGGTTTGCGCTCGCGGCGCACCGTGCGAGCGATCTCCTCCACCTTCACCGAGGCATGCGGACCGATCATTCGAGCCAGAACCACCCGCGCCTCGGCGTGCCGGCCCTGCGCCACCAGGAAGCGCGGCGATTCCGGGATGATCAGCGCGAAGATGCCGTACATGATCGCCGGCGGAGCAGCCGACCAGAACATCCACCGCCAGGCCTCGTAGCCGAACCAGAACGGCGAGGTGGCGGAACCGGCGGCGGTGGCGATGGCGTAATTGCCGAGCAGCGCTGCGAAGATGCCGACGACAATGGCCAGTTGTTGCAGCGAGCCCAGCCGGCCGCGCATGTCGGCCGGTGAGCACTCCGCGATGTAGGCGGGAGCGATGACGCTGGCCATGCCGATGCCGAACCCGCCGAGAATTCGCCAGAAGATGAAATCATAGATGGTGAACGGCAGACCGGAGCCGATGCTGCTGATGGTGAACAGGGCGGAAGCGATGAGCATGCAGCGGATGCGGCCGATGCGGTCTGCCAGCGGGCCGACGACAAATGCACCGGCAGCCGATCCAAGCAGGGCGAGCGAAACAGAAAGGCCGATGGTGAGGCTGGAAGCATTAAATCGCTGCTTCAGCGCCAGCACCGCGCCATTGATGACGGCGGTATCGAAGCCGAACAGGAATCCGCCCATCGCCGCCGCCGCCGCGATGAGGATGACGTAACCAGCATTGGGGGCAACGACGACGGCGGATGGCGCGGACGGCACAGGCTGCGCGGGCATAGAACGGCCTCCTCCCGATTCGACTACATTGGGTTGTGGTTAGAAAACAATTCCCGCTTCGAAACCCAGCACCAGGGCGTTGTCGATGTTGTCGTAACCGCTTGGATCGATGACGACCTGAACGTCGGGCCGCACATAAAAGTACTGGGTAAATTGTACCTGATAGTTCACCTCAAGTATCGTCTCCGCGTACTGGCCGCGCTGGCCGGCATCGCGCTGTGCATCGCGCAGGTCGTTGCTGTAGAAACCGCTGGCGACGGCAAAAGCTGCCTTATCCTTCGGCCGTGATTCGAGCAGTCCTTCATAGATAAGACCGCCGGATACGAAGTAAGGCAAGGTGTTCTTGTCCTCGTCCGGCGCTGCAACGAAGACAAAAAAGCCGTAGAGTCCTCGCGTATCATCGGACTTCTCGCGATAGAGCATCTGATCGAGGAGCGTATAAACGCCGGCATTGTCGTCATGACGGCGGGCTGGCTCGCCGCTGTCGAAGACATTGCCGCCGCCCTGGCTCTTGCCGACGTCGTTGAAGTGACCGGTGTGATAGTAACCGCCGATCTTGTAGGCGGCCGGCAAGCCGAGCAGGCCTTCCTTCGGTTTGTACCCGGCTTCCGTCAGGATCAGCACGCCGTTGTCGCCGAAGGTGAAGTTGGTGCCGCCGTTACTGTTGCCTTGGCGGGGATCTCCGTCGTAGACGCCGACCTGCAGGTATGTTTCCTCGATCGGTTGCACGCGCGCTCGGACACCCCACGTCGCTTCCGGATAAGCGGTGATGCCCTCAGGCATGTTGAAGAACGGCGCCGCCGGCTGTCCGCAGATGGCATTACTTACAAACTGGCAGTAGAGGGGCGACGTCAGGAAATCGTTGGTCGCCGCCAGCCGGCCATAGGCAAGGTTGAGCTTGCCGTCGAACAAATCGTGGTCCATTTCGACCTCGACCAGTCGCCAGGTCTGGCCGCCGCCATAGAGTTGCTGGACGCTGAAAGCGTTGCCGATGTGCCGGTTGGTCAGGCTGTTGCCGGAACGCTGCGAACCACGGATGCGGAACGACGAATTCGGCAGGTTGATCAGCTTTTCCAGGTCGAAATCGAGTTCCAGCAGAACGTTGTGAACGTACGTCGATCCTTGGCTTTCACCGCCGACCGGGTTGCCCATGAACTCCATCGCATAGCCGAGGGTCATCTCGAAGCCCTCGTCGGAGAGCTTGTTGCGCAGCCCACCCCAGTCTCCGGTGAGGTTGGTCTCCGAGGAATACTTCGCCGTCGGTTGCGCCGGCGTCGTGACCGGTGTCTCGGTGACACCGGTTCCCGGCTCGATCGGTGTTGTGATGGTCCCCGGATCCTGCGGCGCTCCGAACGACCCCTGAGTCTGCCCCGGTTCACCCTGCTGCTGCGCGAAGGTCGGTGGTGATCCGGTACACAACAAGGTGATCGCCGCCCCCCAGCCGAGAAGCCTGGCTGCGCGCGTGCTCAATACGTGCCCATGTGGAGTGGGTGGGGGCTGCGCCGAATCCGCGAGAGCCGACGTACGGAATGACATCGCCGCTGTCCTCCCTATCGCCTCCATTTTTGGAGTAATATTATTCCCTTATGACAATATTATTCTATCTTCTTGACCATTAGCGCAATCTCAGAACGATAAAGACGGCGAATCCGACACAAAGCGTCGTCTTTATGCAACGTGAGCTTGGCTTTACGCCGTTGTCGGCGAGCCGTGAGATCCCCCGGCGCCGGCCGGGAAATGGCTCGCGCCGTACAATCTGGTTGTGTTTTGTGCGGTCGTCGTCTGGCACGATGCGTGCTTGAGCAGGCGCCGCCGGCCTCACTCACCTGTCAAGCCGAGGCGTACGGAATGCGTTGCATCGGCCGTTGGCTGTAGATTACACCTGTTACCGTCTTGATTCGCGTTAATGTGCCCAGGCGGGTTAGCTTGAGCCCGGCAGGTTCAACGTCATGTCGCAAAGCTGGAGAGCTCACCGGCCTCGGACCGCAGAGCCGGGCGGCATGGTTGACTGACTCGGAGGCCCCCCGCCCCGCGGCGACCGCCATCATGAGCACCGTTGTGGTCGTTGACAGCGACGAGGCGCGTCTGTGTCTGCTCTCGGGTTTGTCGCGCGCGTTGAGCGAAGGCCTCGACGTCCACGCTTTCTTAGACGCGGCCGACGCGCTTGCCTGCATCGAGCACAGTCCGCCCGATCTGATCGTTCTCGATTACGAAGCACCGTCGGCGAAAGCCGATCAGTTCATCCTGGGCTGCCGTCGCCTGGCCGGAAGCGAAGAGATCCCGATCATCGTCATCACCGCGGATCACGATCTCGACCGCAGCTACCGGGCCCTCGATCTCGGCGCCACCGACTTCCTGTCCAGCCCGCTCGACGGCCGCGCCTTCCGCACCCGCGCCCGCAACCTGCTGCAGCTCGGCCGGTACAAGCGGGCGCTGCGCGCCCGCGCCGCGCTGCTCGAGGACGAACTGGCGTCGAATGCTCAGCAGCATGCAGAAGCGCTGCGCGAGCGCGAGCGGCATCTGCGCAGTATCGTCGATTCGGTGCCGGCACTGATCCGCGTCACCGACACCAGCGGTCGCATCCAGTTCTTTAACGCGGCGCACGAGCGGCTGTTCGACATGGCGGAAGGGCTGCCGCTCCGGCTGCAGAAGACGCCCACCGATGCCGACTACTACCGCCGTCACCGCCGGCTCGACGAACGCGTTGTCAAGAGTGGCGAGCCGCTGGTCGGCATCGAGGAAACGCTGACCGACAGCCGGGGCGGGCAGCGCGTCCTGCTGACGACGAAGGCGCCGCTGGGCAGCTTTGCCGGCTGCGAGCAGATCGTCACCGTTTCCGTCGACATCACCGAACGCAAACGCATCGAGCGCGAGATCCGCGAGAGCGAGGAGCGCTTCCGCAGCCTGATCGAGGGCTCGGTGCTGGGCATCGTCATCGAGCGCGACGGGGTGCCGATCTTCGCCAATCGGACCTTTGCCCGCATCTTCGGCTTCGACGGACCCGCCGAGGTGCTGAAGCTGCCGTCGCTGGAACGTCTGTTCGTCGACCACGGACACAACTGCCGGCGGCTGCGCACGCTGACCGAACACGGCGTGGTGCCTGGCCCCCAGGAGTTCGAGTGTCTTCGTGAGGATGGCACCGTCATCTGGATCGAAATGCAGACGCAGAGCGTGTTGTGGCAGGGGGCGCCGGCGCTGCAGTCCACCGTTGCCGACATTTCGCTGCGCAAGGCGTACGAAGAAAGACTGCATCGACAGGCGAACTTCGACCAGATCACCGGCCTGCCCAACCGGACGCTGGCGCTCGACCGGCTGCGCAGCGCCGTGGTCGGCGCCTTTCGCCATCATCACCGCGGCAGCGTCCTGTTCATCGACCTCGACCAGTTCAAGAAGATCAACGACACTTGGGGACATGCCACCGGCGACCGGCTGCTGCGCATGGCGGCTGAACGCATCCGCGCCTGCGTCCGCGACGAGGATACCGTCGCCCGGTTCGGCGGAGACGAGTTCACCGTGATCATGCCCGATATCACGGGCACCCGGGACACCGAGCCCGTCGTCCACAAGATCCTGCGCGCCTTCTCCGACCCTTTCCAGCTCGGCACGCACGAGGCCTTCGTCACCGCCTCGATCGGTATCACCGTCTTCCCCGACGACAGCGCCGATCCCGCCATGCTGCTGCGCAACGCCGATGCGGCGATGTATCGGGCCAAGGCTCTCGGCCGGAACACCTTCCAGTATTTCACCGCTGCAATGAACGAGCAGGCGGCAGAGCGGATGCGGATCGAGGGCCAGCTGCTGCGGGCGCTCGAGCGCGACGAGTTCACCCTTCACTTCCAGCCGATCGTCGATCTGCGGTCGCTCGACATTGTTAGCGCCGAGGCGTTGCTGCGCTGGGCTAATCCTCAACTCGGTGTGTTTCCCCCCGACCGCTTCGTGCCGCTGGCTGAGGATACCGGCCTGATCGTGCCGGTCGGCCGCTGGATCCTAGATACCGCCTGCCGGCAGCTCGGTGAGTGGCGACGCGACGGGCTGACCAGCCTTACCCTTTCGGTCAACATCTCGTCGCGCCAGTTGCGCGGCAAGGGACTGGTCGAAGCGGTGACCCACGCCATCGTCGCCAACGGCATCCCGCCGCAGGCGCTGGAGCTGGAGATCACCGAAAGCTGCCTGATGGACGACTTCGACGAAATGCTGGCTGCACTGCGGGTGATCGACCGGATGGGCGTTCGCCTCGCCCTCGATGATTTCGGTACCGGCTACTCGAGCCTCAGCTATATCAAGCAACTCCCCGTCGATTCGGTGAAGATCGACCGGTCGTTCGTCACCAATGCCAGCCGAGATCCGGCCGATGCGACCGTCGTCGAGACCATCATCGGCATGTCGCATCAGCTCGGCATGCGGGTGATCGGCGAAGGGGTGGAAACGGCAGAGCACGTCGATTTCATTCGCCGCCGCGGCTGCGACTTGGCGCAGGGCTTCTACTTTGGCCGCCCGCTGTGCGCCGACGCATTCTTGGCTTGGTGCGGCGACTGGATGCGCGATCACGCCCGTATCGCCTGACACCCGCCGCAAGAGCCCCACGGCCTGACCCCAACTGCTTTTCTTTCCCCCGGCGAGCCGCTAATGATCGGCATCGCAGGCTGGGGAGAGGGGCATGTCTTTAGGTCTACGCGACGATCGGCGCCGGCGGCGTCGGCGGGCGCGGCTGACGATGCTGCGGTGGCTGCTGGCCATCGCCATCATCGCCGGCGCCGGCTTTTATGCCTACCAGACCGGCACCCGGCTGGCGGAACGGGACGCCGCCAACCGCGACGAGCAGATCACCGCACTGACCGCCCGCCTCGATGCGGCGCAGGGACAGACGCAGGCGCTGGAGGCAGACCTTGCCAGCGCGCGCGCCCGCGCCGGGGAGTGGGAGGAACGCTATCAGCGCGATGTCGCCAGCGGGGAAGCCAGGGACCTCGTTACCCTGCTGCAGACGAAGATGGCGGAGGGTATCGATGCCGGGCTGCTGCGCCGCGCGATCGAGCGCACGGAGGTGCATCTGGAGTGCGATCCGCAGCCGCATGTCCGCCGCCTGCCGGTGCGCACCCCGCTGACCAAGGGTGCCGATTCATCTGTCACCTTCGACGGCGGCGCCATCGCTATCGCCCTCACCGGGGCTTCCGCGCGCGACGCCGCCGGCAATCCCGAGGCTTGGTTCGACCCAAAGCAGCCGGTACATATCCGGCTGGCGCAGCAGGGCCGCGCCGTTGCCGAGGCGGATGCCGTGCTGCCTCACCAGCAGGTGTTCGTCGACGGCGACCGGCAGTATCGGGTGAACGTCGCCGCAGCCTCCCGCGGATTCGCCCAGGCTACCGTCGAGCGCTGCCGCGCGCCCTGAAGGCGGCCGCGCGTTTCTTACCGGATGTCTTATCGGTTCACGCGTTGCCCCCCGCGGGATTTTCGTGGCTCGGGCGAAACTGTGGCGATATCCAGGGAAGAGCGCGGCGGTAACGGGAGCGGGTGCCCATGGCGGTATTCGAAGTCAACGGTGCTAGCGTCTTCGCCGCCGGCGGCGGCCTGACGGACCGGTCGCGGCCGGCCGTCGTCATGCTCCATGGCGCCGGCATGGACCATCGCGTCTGGATCTGGTGCTGCCGCGCCCTGGTGCAGCGCGGTCGCCGGGTGCTGGCCGTCGACCTGCCGGCACACGGCCGTTCGGGCGGACCGCCGCTCGCCCGCATCGACGCGCTCGCCGACTGGCTGATCGGGCTGCTTGATGCAGCGGCAATCGATCGCGCCGGGCTCGCCGGCCACTCGCTTGGCGCACTCATCGCCCTCGATGCCGCCGCCCGCCATCCCGGCCGCGTCCACGCCCTGGCGCTGGTCGGGGCGGCGCTGCGCATGCCTGTGCACCCAAAGCTGTTGGCCGCGGCGCACGACGATCTGCCGGCGGCCGTGGCCCTGATGATGCGCTGGAGCCGGGGGGACGAGCCGGAAGCGGCGCTGCGCAGTGACCGGCGGCTGATCGATGCAGCGCCGGGCGTGCTGTCCGCGGGCCTCGCCGCATGCGATGCCTATCAGCAGGGAGACGAGCGCGCCCGGACGGTGCGCTGCCCCGCCATCGTCGTGGCCGGAACGCACGATCGCATGACCCCGATGGAGGGTGCCCGGGCGCTGGCCGCGGCGATTCCCGCGGCTCAGATCGCTCCCATCGAGGGAGCAGGGCACATGCTGCCGCTGACCGCCCCCCGACACACCCTTGCGGCGCTTGCCCGCGTTCTGTAGCAGGCGGAAGCAGCCGATGGTATCGCGGCTCGAACGATACCGAATCGCGGCCCGGTTTGCGAACACACTCAGGTGTGAGAAAGGAAGAACACTCCGACCGAGACTAAGCGTGCGGATTTTTCAATGTTTCGATCACGCCGGCGAACACGGCGCGCACCTGCGATTCGTCACAACCCATCAGCAGCGCATCCTCGAAAGCATCCTGGCAGATTTGGCGGATCTCGTTTAGGTTCTCATCGAGAACCCTCAGCTTTTCTTCACATGATACGACTTTACCGTCTGGGTCCCGCCAGATAACTGAATGCCGTCGGTGCATTGACCGCCCACTCCTTGCTTGCCGATTGACGGCGATAAGCGCCATCGCTGCGTCGCGGACGGGCTGGGTGGCGCCGGATATCCCTCCGCACCCACCGAGCCACTTGCAAAAGGTGCGCCGGGACGAATTTTTCTGCGTGCGCATCTCTGTTGCGCTGATAAAATTATGGCGTGTTCCCGTTTCTGTCCACTGAGGCGCGCAGCATGAGCAAGACGCTCCAGGAAATGACCCAGGACTTCCAAGCCCGTATCCAGGAACTCGCCTACCTGATGTGGGAATCCGCCGGCCGCCAGCAGGGCATGGCCGTGCAATACTGGCTTGAGGCGGAAAAGCAGGCGCTCTCGGCGATGCACGCCGCGACGACACGGGTGGCCTCCACCTTGGCGGCCTCCCCAGCCGGCGGCGACGCCGAACCCTCGGAGGCCCCAGCGGCAGCGTCCGCAACCCCGGCCCCGACGCAAGCCGCGCCGATCGCGCCGGCACCGGCGGCCGAAGCCCCACCGCCTATCGTGGCTGCTGCCACCGAAGCCGAGGTGAGCCCCGGCCCGGCGGCGGAGCCCCCGGCTGCCGCAGCCCCGGCGCCGCCTCCCCTGCCCGCTGCCGTGGTCGAGACGCTGCCGATCGCATCCGCGCCCGAGCCGGCTGCGCCGAAGAAAGCGGCGGCGCCGCGCAAGGCCACCAGCCGCCGCAAGACCAAAACCTGAGCCGGGTCGCGAAGACCAGTGCCGCCGCCGCTTGCGGCGCGGGCGTGACGTCGTTGTCACCGCCGTTCCGCCGGCGGCCCGCGTCATGCCTGATCTGATGCCGCCGGCAGCGGGGAAGCAGCACCGAGGCCGGCGGCACGTCGAGCAGCGATGCGATCGAGGATCGCCCGCCGCAGGTGGGTGTCGGCATTTTTCCAGGCACCGATTTCCCGACCGTCGCGCAGGCAGCCCAGGCATAGCCCTGACTTCTGGTCAAGCTTGCAGACGCCAATGCACGGCGAGGCGACCGCCTCAGCTGGCTCCTCAACCTCTCCGCCCACCTGCACCTCCACCACACCTCCACCGAGGCGCTCCAGTTAGCTTGCGGACGGCCGGTCGGACAAGGCCGCATCGGCGCGCGGCCGGCGGCGACACGCGGGACCTGCCCTTTTTGTGCTGTCGCGTCCCCGCTGGGCGCCGCGGCACCGGCGTCCAACAAGCCGGTGCCGGCACCGGAGGGAGAGCCGCCAATCCGGAATGCGGGATGAGCCGGGCTGCGTTCCGCACAACGCTATTGTGCAGCGCAACATCGGCACTTGCCTGAGCGCTCAACAAGCGTATCATTAGTCTCAATAAAGCGCATGCGATAGTCCGGGCAACGGGTACGAAGCGCCAGGCGGGGGAGAACGTGACGGGAGGTGCCGGCTTTCCAATGTCCGGCGAACGTTAAGGACCCGGTTGCTGCCCTATGCCAACCTTGCATCTCGAGAAACTTTTCTATCCCCGGTCGATCACTGTCGTCGGCGCCAGTAACCGCGAAGGCACACCTGGCAACGTGGTTATGCATAACCTGCTGCACGGCGGCTTCGAAGGGCCAATCCTGCCGGTCGGCAGCGATCGCGCCATCGCCGGCGTGTTCGCCTACTCCAACGTTACGGACCTGCCGATCATCCCCGACCTCGCCGTCGTGTGTACGCCACCCGCCGGGGCGCTGGAGGCCATCCGAACGCTGGGTGACCGCGGAACCCGTGCGGCGATCTTGCTGTCGCACGACAGTGGCAACGCCACGAACAGCCGGCTGAAGCCGGCGGCCGCCGGTATCGTCTCCCTTCTGCGCGACGAATCCCGGCGTTCCGGAATGCGCATCCTGGGTCCCGACTGCCTCGGCGTTATCGTTCCCGGCATCGGCCTGAACGCCAGCACCGCCCATGTCCCGGCGCAGCCGGGCGGCGTCGCCTTCGTCTCCCAGTCCTCGACCATCTGCGCCGCCGTCCTCGACTGGGCGTGCCAGCACGACATCGGCTTCTCCCACTTCATCTCCCTCGGCGAGACGGCCGACATCTGCTTCGGGGACATCATCGACTACCTCGGCAACGACGCGATGACCCGCGCCATCCTGCTGTATGTCGAGTCCATCCATAATGGCCGCAGCTTCATGTCGGCCGGTCGCGGCGCCAGCCGCAACAAGCCGATCCTGGTGATCAAGGCCGGCCGCACGCCCGAGGGCCAGCGGGCGGCGTTCGGCGATGTCTCCGCTGACGGCGCCGATGACGTCTACGATGCCGCCATCCGCCGCGCCGGCATGCTGCGGGTGTTCGGCTTCAACGAGCTGTTCGGCGCCGTCGAAACGTTGGCGCGGTCGAAGCCTTTACGTGGCGAACGTCTCGCCATCGTCAGCAACGGGCGCGGCATGGGGGTGATGGCCGTCGACTCGTTCGTCCTTAACGGCGGCCGGCTGGCCAATTTCTCCGAAGACACGGTCGCTGCGCTCGACAAGCTGCTGCCGTCCGGCCGGGCGCGCAGCAACCCGGTCGATTTCGACGAGGATGCACCGCCCGAGCGCTATGGTGCGGTGCTGCGCGCCCTGTTTGAGGATCCGGGCATCGATGCGGTCATGGTCCTGCATGCCCCTGTCGCCGCGGTTTCCAGCAGCATGGCGGCGGAAGCGGTGATCCAGGTCACCAAGGAAAAGAAGAGAGCGGTGCTGACGAGCTGGATGGGAGGCTCGCGGGTCGCCGAGGCGCGAGCGCTGTTCGCCAACGCCAAGATCCCGACCTTCGATACGCCAAGCCAAGCGGTGGATGGCTACCTCCACATGGTGCGCTTTCGGCGCAACCAGGAAATGCTGATGGAAACGCCGGCATCGACGCCGGTGGAGTTCACGCCGTCGACCGACGCCGCGCGGCTGATGGTCGAGGACTATCTGGCCGCCGGCCGCAACTTCCTCGTCGGCCGGGACGCGCTGTCCCTGCTGTCCGCCTACGGCATCGTCTCGGCGCAGGCTCGCGTCGCCCGCTCGCCACAGGACGCGGTGACACAAGCGGTACAGATGGGTTTTCCGGTCGCGTTGCGGCGCGCTTCGCGGGCGACATCGGCCGCGGGCGACGGCACCGCCGGTGTGGGTCTGGCGCTGGAAAGCGAAGCGGATGTCCGCCGGGCTGCGGAAAGCCTTGCCGGCACCCCGGGACGCGGCGGGCGCACCGGCGTCCAGTCCTTCATCGTCGAACGGATGGCGCGCTATCCTGGCACCCACGAGCTGATGATCCGCGTCGGCGAAGACCCGGTCTTCGGCCCGGTGATCACCTTCGCCCACGGTGGCCTCGCCGCCGACCTGATCGCCGACCGGGCCGTCGCACTGCCCCCGCTGAACACTAGCCTTGCCCGCGAGCTCATCTCCCGTACGCGGATTTACCGCCTGCTGCAGGGGTCGGACGACTGCCCACCGGCCGCCATCGATGCCCTCTGCCTCGCCCTGATCAAGGTCTCGCAGCTGATCGTCGAACTGCCAGAGGTGGCGGCACTGGAGATCAATCCACTGCTGATCGACGACCAGGGCGTCTACGCCCTCGACGCCCAGATTCTCATCGCCCCGCCGAGCGAAAAGTCCGAACGCCGGCTGGCGATCCGTCCCTACCCGAAGGATCTCGAGGAAGAGTTCGAGATGCCGAACGGAAGGATGGTCCTGCTACGGCCGATCCGCCCCGAGGACGAGCCGGCCCACCACGACTTCCTCGCCCGCTGCTCGCCCGACGATCTGCGCCTGCGTTTCTTCCACCTCGTCCGCCAGCTACCGCACTCGGAGATGGCGCGGCTGACCCAGATCGACTACGACCGCGAGATGGCCTTCGTCGCCGTCGCCGCCAAAGAGGATGGCAACGGCACCGAGACGCTGGGTGTCGTCCGCACCTTCACCGACTTGCTCAACGACAAGGCGGAATACGCGGTGCTGGTGCGCTCCGACCTCAAGGGGCAGCGGCTCGGCTGGAAGCTGATGGAGAAGATCATCCGCTATTCTCGCTCGCGGGGAACCCGGCGGATCATCGGGCTGGTGCTGGTCGACAATCGCAAGATGCTGGACCTTGTGCACCGCCTCGGCTTCACCAGCCAGCGCGTTCCCGACGACGACATCATGGAGGTCGAACTGGAACTGCAGTCTCCGCCGGCGGCCGAAGTCGAGCTGGCCTCGGCCTGAGCTGCCCCGCCGCGCCTGATCTGCGGGCTCAGCCCGCTCCGGCCAACTGCCGTGCGGCACCGGCGAGGCCCGATCCGATCGCCCGGTCAAACGTCGTTGCCTCGTCTTGCCAGGGGCGGCCGCCGGCAGGAATGGCCAGCAACCAGCGTGTATCCCACAGCCCGTCGCTGCGCATCCGCATCGTCCCGCGCAAAACCGCCGCCGCGCCGTAGAGGCCGGCGATCCGCGCCAACCCGGCGACGTCCGCCGCTTCGACGGCTTCGCCCGTCACGGCGCTTGGATCATCGGCCCGGGTCGCCGGCAGCACTGCCGGCACGCCGCGCCGCCGGGCGATATCGCCGAGCGCTTCCCGCTGTCCCCAGCCGCGCGCACTGTCGGTACCGAGCAGGTAGGAGCCGACGCTGTCCTCGATGACCAGCAGCACCAGCAGCCGCGGCCGGTCGGCGGCCCACGGCTTGGCGCCGAGGTCCTGGAGCAGCGCATCGATCGCTGCGGGCTCGAAATCGACGCGCAGAATGTAGCTGCGCTCGCGCGTCCCCTGCTCGTCCATCAGCTTTTTCTTCGCCAGCCGGTCTTCGTAGTCGAACTGGGCAACATAGCGCTGCGCCTGCGCCAGGGCGGCATCGAGGCGCGGGGCGGTGGCGAGCCGCGCATCACCCGACACCTTGACCAAAGCCTGTGCCAGCGCCTCGCGGAAGCCGCGTTGGCGCTCCTCCAGGTTTTCCTGGCCGGTGACGATCGCCTCGCCGCGATAGAGGTGCGCAACGACGTCGGCACGGACCGGGCCGAGAACCAGGAACGGCAAGCCGAGAAGCAGAAGCCCTTTGAGACGCATGCGCCGATCATGCCGCAATAGCGCTTCACCTCGCGACGACTTTGCCACCTGAGCCGCGCCAGGCCGCCGCCGTGGCCCGCCGCGGCCGAGATCGCGACCCGGCGATGTTGCTAAATTACCGCAAGTGCCGATCGCGCGCTACGCGCATCCCTCAGCCCCCGCTTATGTGAACTGGATCACAGACGCTGCCCCTCACGCCGCCTAGTCTCTGTCTCGGGTGAGCTGATTGAGTAGGAATGTTGTTTTATCAGGTAGTTTTTATTATGTTTGAGATATCGGCCGTAACAAAAGGTCAGGTTCTAGGCTGGAACCAGGGGGGTTTTTGTTACGGAACGAAAGGGCGAGGCGCCAAGTCTCGCCCTTTTTTTCGCGATTGTTCTTCACTTATCGGCGCATCCGGTAGGTTAGCGTGCCGCTGTTGCAGTAATCATCTTCGAATCATGAAAATGTTCGTCCATCTCGGGCCTTAGCAAAGTCCAAGTCGCTTTCAAACTCGGCTCGATAGATCCCGCTTGCCCGCGACTACGGCCGAAGGCCGATAACTTGCGCGGTAGACCACCGTTAGGAATGCGCCAAATAGGGCGCTCGGGCAACGGCCTCTCTGCCCGCCAAACGCCGCTTACGGTGCAAGCCCAAGCTCCTCCGGGCCGAGCCGTCCCATGCTCTGCAACAGCCTGTAGACGGCCCGGCTGGCGTCGCCGGAGGCTTGCACCAGGTTGATGCGGGCGGTGTAGACCTCGTTCTCGGCGTCGAGCACGTTGATCACTGTCTCGCGGCCGGCCTCCCGCAGCTTCTGCCGGGCATCGAAGACCTCGGCGGCGGTGGCGGCGGCACTCTCCAGCAGCGTGACCCGCTGTCGCGCGGTGGCCCACTCACTCCAGGCGAGATGCGCCTGCCGCGCCACGTCGCGGGCGACGAGGTCGTGGTTCTGCTGCGCTGCCTTGTACTCGGCCGCTGCCTGCTTGGTCGCAGCGGTGGTGGCAAAGCCGTCGAACAGGTTCCAGGTGGCACTCAGCAGCACCGAGGCATCGGTGCGGGTGCCGCGCACCAGGTCGGTGTCGTTCTGGCGGTTGGCGGCGGCGATGACGTCGAGGCTGGGGTAGTAGCCGGCGCGCGCCAGCCGCTTGCCCTGCTCGGCGACAGCGACGCCGGCGAGGCTGGAATCGATTGCCGGATTATCCTGGCGCGCCGCCGCCAGCGCCTGCTCCAGGGTCGCCGGCAGCAATTCCACGGGCGGCATCGGCTCGGTCATCGCCGAGGGCAGCGGCGGATGGCCGAATACCTCGATGTAGCGGGTGGTGGAATCGGCCAGCCCCTCCTCGAAGCCGATCCGCCGTTCCATCGCCACCTGCAGCCGCGACTTCGCCTGCAGGACATCGACGGCGATGCCGGCGCCGCGCTGCACCCGTTCGTCCTCCAGGTGAAGCTGCCGGCGGATGGTGCGCTCACTCTCGCCCGCCAAAGCCACCAGCCGGCTCTGCCGCAGCACCTCCAGGTAGGCGTCGATGCCGTCGAACAGCACGTTCTGGCGGGTGCTCTGCAGCGTGAACTCGCTCGCCTCGCGGCTGAGGCGCGCGGAGCGCACCTGCGCCGGCGTGGCAAAGCCGTTGAAGACATTCTGGGTGAGCCGGGTGCCGGCCATATCGGCGATGCTGAGCCAGGTACCGCCGCCCTCGCTCTTCAGCACCGGGCTGTCGATGTATTGCGGGCCGCTCTGCCCGTAGATGTCGAGTTTCGGCAGGTAGCCGGCGAACGCCTTGCGCACCCCCTGCTCGGCTGCCTCGGTGTTGCGCATCTGCGCGAGAATCTGCGGGTGGCTGGTCAGCAGCCCGGCCAGTTCGCTGTCCAGCGATTGAGCCCGTACCGTACCACCCAGCGCAAGGACGAGCAGCCCGGCGACACAGGTGGTGATGCGTTGCACGAAGCCCCCGCGGCTTGGCACGGCAAAATGCCCCATTTATAGGTCTATATAAACCCAAATAGGGTGTTATCCAACCGCTAAGGTAGACCGGAGACGCACTACGATGGCCCGAAATAGCGTGTGGGAAACGGCGCGCACCATCCCGTTCGCCGCATGGTCGTTGCAAGAGCGGCGGAAGTTGGTGCGCTTCGCCTTCGCTCAGCTACACCCTACGGCAGCACGGTGGCCGGCCCTCGGGTCAGGAGCGGCCGCCACCCGCCGCATCGGTGCGGCCGCAGCCGCCGCCGCCCGGGGTTTCGATGATGAAGCGGTCGCCGACGCCCATCTCGACGCGGGCGGTAGAGCCGAGCGGCTCGATGGCGCCGTCCGCCCGCTCCACCCGGTTCTCCCCGCACCGCGCCGACGCGCCGCCGGCGAGCCCGAAGGGCGGCACCCGCCTCCGGCCGGAGAGGATGGCGGCGGTCATTGGCTCGGTGAACTCGATTGCCCGGATCACGCCATCGCCACCGCGGTGGCGGCCGGCGCCGCCGGAGCCGCGACGGATGCGGAAGTCGCGCAGCAGCACCGGAAAGCGCCACTCCAGCACCTCCGGGTCGGTGAGCCGGGTGTTGGTCATGTGGGTGTGCACGGCGTCGGTGCCGTCGAAGCCGGGGCCGGCGCCGGAGCCGCCGCAGATGGTCTCGTAGTACTGCCGGCGGTCGTCGCCGAAGGTGAAGTTGTTCATCGTCCCCTGCGCCGCCGCCATCACCCCCATGGCACCGTAGAGCGCATCGGTGATCACCTGCGAGGTCTCGACATTGCCGGCGACCACCGCCGCCGGATAGCGCGGCCGCAGCATCGAGCCCTCGGGAATGCGGATGTCGAGCGGCTTCAGGCAGCCGGCGTTGAGCGGAATGTCATCGTCCACCAGGGTGCGGAAGACGTAGAGCACCGCCGCCTTGGCCACCGCCGGCGGCGCGTTGAAGTTGCCGGGATGCTGCGGCGAGGTACCGGCGAAGTCGATGACCGCCGCCCTCCCCGCCCGGTCGATGCGGATGGCGACGCGGATCATCGCGCCGTCGTCCATTTCATAGGCGAAACTGCCGTCGTGCAGCGCATCGATGACCCGGCGCACCTGCTCCTCGGCGTTGTCCTGGACGTGGCGCATGTAGGCGTGCACCACATCGAGGCCGACGTCCGCAACCAGCCGGCGCAGTTCCCGTGCGCCGGTCTCGTTGGCCGCCACCTGTGCCCGCAGGTCGGCGATGTTCTGGTCGGGATCGCGCGCCGGCCATCGCCCCGAAGCCAGCAGCGCCCGCATCTCGTCTTCGCAGAAGCGCCCGGCCGCGACCAACACCCGGTCATCGATCAGCACCCCTTCCTCGTCGATGCTGCGGCTGTCGGGCGGCATCGAGCCGGGGGTGGTGCCGCCGATGTCGGCGTGGTGGCCGCGGGAGGCGACGAAGAACAGGATTTCACTCCCCGCCTCGTCGAACACTGGGGTGATGACGGTGATGTCGGGCAGGTGGGTGCCGCCGTTGTAGGGAGCGTTGAGGACGTAGACGTCGCCCGGCCGCATGCTGCCTTGGCGCTGGCGGATTACCGTCTCGATGCTCTCGCCCATCGAGCCGAGATGCACCGGCAGGTGCGGGGCGTTGGCGACGAGGCCGCCGCCGGCATCGAACACCGCGCAGGAAAAATCAAGCCGCTCCTTGATGTTCACCGACTGGGCGGTGTTGGCGAGCGCAGCGCCCATCTGCTCGGCGATCGACATGAACAGGTTGTTGAACACCTCCAGCATCACCGGATCGACGGCGGTGCCGATCGCCGCCGCCTTCGGTCGGGGAACATAGCGGTCGAGCAGCAACTCGCCGCGGGCGCCGACGGTAGCCCGCCAACCCTCTTCCACCACCGTCGTAGCATTTGCCTCGGCGATGATCGCCGGGCCTTTGACCGCATCGCCGGGCGCAAGGGCGGCGCGGTCCCACACCGGCGCGGTCCCACAGCTGCCGTCAATCCACAGCCGGACGTGCTCGAGCGGCGCCGCTGCGCCCGCTCCCGCCGCCAGCCGGAACTGCGGCACGGCGTCGATGCCGTCGGCGGCGGCCGAGCCACCGATGGCCTCGGCGGCGATCGCCTCGACGATGAGCGGGCGGCCAGCCATGACGAAGCCGAAGCGCTGGCGGTGTAGCGCCTCGAACGCGGCGGTCATCGCCGCGGCATCGGCAAAGTCTATGGGCAGCGGCGTGTCGGTGCCCTGGTAGCGCAGCAGCGCCGTGGCGGCAATGCGCACGGCACCGGCGTCGACGCCCTGCTCCACCAGTTCCGCCGTCGCCTCGCCGGCGAGGCCGCTGCGCACGGCGGCGAGGTCGGCCATCGCGTCGTCGCTCAGCAGCACCTCGACCGCCCGCTGGCGCAGCGCCCGGATCTCTGCCAGACCCATGCCGTAGGCGGAAAGCACGCCGGCGAGCGGGTGGATCAGCACCTTGGTCATGCC
>JAEULG010000083.1 GCA_016793875.1 Rhodospirillales bacterium
GTCCGGCTGCCCGGCGGCAGCCTGCGGCTCGCCCGCGGCGCGGCGGTCTCCGCGCTTCCCGGCTACGCCGAGGGCTGCTGGTGGGTGCAGGACGCAGCGGCGGCGCTGCCGGCCCGTCTGCTGGGTGACGTCCGCGACCGACGCGTCCTCGACCTGTGCGCCGCTCCCGGCGGCAAGACGGCGCAACTGGCGGCCGCCGGCGCCCGGGTGACCGCCGTCGATCGCGCCGCCGGGCGCCTGCGGCGGCTGGCGGAGAACCTCCGGCGGCTGTCGCTGGACGCCGAGATGATCGAGGCGGACATCGCCTCCTGGCAGCCGGAAGCGCCAGCCGATGCCGTCCTGCTCGATGCTCCGTGCTCGGCAACCGGCACGATCCGCCGCCATCCCGACGTCGCCCGGATCAAGACCGCCGCTGAAGTCGCGAAGCTGGCGGCGGTGCAGGCGCGTCTGCTGGCGGCGGCGGTGCAGATGGTGCGGCCGGGGGGCCTTTTAGTGTATTGCGCGTGCTCATTGCAGCCGGAGGAGGGTCCGCACATCGTCGATTCGCTGATCGCGGCAGGTGCCCCTGTTGCACGGGTGCCGATCGATGCCGTGGAATGCGGTGGGTGGGACGAGGTTTTGACAAGCAGCGGCGAACTGCGCACTCTTCCGTGCCATCTCGGCGGCGCGGGCGGGATCGACGGCTTCTACGCCGCCCGTCTGCAGCGGCGGTAGACGGCGGACACAACGGGGCGGACGCCGGAATGTCGACGATGCAGAGCCTGCGCAGCGCGCTGACCAGCGGGGTGTTCCGCTCGCCGTTGTACCGGCGGACGCTGGACGGTCCCATTCCCGAGATCCGGCGCAGCCTCCCATGGAGCGCTCCCGGTGACCGGACGCAGGCCGATGCCATCATCGGTGAGGAGTACATTTTCTTCGGCCGCCCCGTCCCCTTCGGAGCCATTCCCTGGTCGGTGCTGCCCCCCGGCGCTGGCCTCGCCAAGGCGCTGCACGGCTTCGCATGGCTGGGCGACCTGAAGGCCGCTGGCAGCGATGCCGCCCGCTTGCGCGCCCGGGCGCTGGTGATGGGCTGGATCATGACCCACCGCCGGTGGAGCCTGCCGGCCTGGGCGCCGACGGTACTGGGAAGCCGGCTGGCGGCTTGGCTGGCGACCGCCCCTTTCGTTCTCGACGGCGCCAGCGGCGACGAGAAAGCCCGCTTTCTGGAGTCGGCCGGTCTGCAGGCTCGTCACCTGCGGCGGGTCACCGGCGAACTCACCGGCAGCGAGGGCGTCTTCACCGCCATCCGCGGCGAGGTGGCGGCAGCACTCTGCCTTGGGATCATCCCGCTGGCGCCGGCACTCGATCGGCTCGATCGCGAACTGGTCCGGCAGATCTCCGGCGACGGTGGCCATGCCAGCCGCGACCCGCAGACCCTGCTCGGCATCTTCTGCTGCCTGCTGGATATCCGCGGGGCCCTCGCGGAAGCGGAGGAGACGGCCCCTCCCGCCTTGCAGGCGGCCATCGAACGGATGGCGCCGATGCTGCGCATGCTGCGGCACGGCGACGGCCGGCTGGCGCTGTTCCAGGGCGCCAAGGAGAGCGACCGGACGCTCATCGATTCGCTGCTGGCGACAAGCAAGGTCGGCGTCGGGCCACAGCCGAGCGCACCCGACACCGGTTACGAGCGCTTCGTTGCTGGGCGCAGTCTGGTTCTGGTCGATACCGGGCCGCCCGCCGCCGCCGGCCATGCAGCGCCGCTGGCGTTCGAGATGAGCCTCGGCCGCGAGCGGATCATCGTCAACTGCGGCGCCTATGGCGGCGACGAGGCGCGCTGGCGCGCAGCGCTGCGCTCGACCCCGGCGCATTCGACACTGGTCGTCGAGGATGCGAGCGCCGCCGGCAGCGGCTGGCCGATCCGCCGGCCTCTGCAGGTCGCCTCGCTGCGCCAGGAAACCGAAGGCGCAATCTGGCTGGAGGGGAGCCACAGCGGCTACGTCCGCCGCTTCGGGCTGGTCCACACCCGCCGCCTCTATCTCGCCGATGGCGGGACCGACCTGCGCGGCGAGGACCTGCTGGAGGGGCGCGGCCGCTGCGCCTTCCGGCTCCGCTTCCACCTGCATCCCGACATCGACGCCAAGCTGGCGCCGGATGGATCGTCGGTCAGCCTGCGCACCGTCTCCGGCATCGTCTGGCGCTTTTTCGCAGTCGGCGGCAACCTCGGGCTGGAAGACAGCACCTACCTCGGCGCCACCGATCAGCCGCGCAAGACCTGCCAGATCGTCGTCTCCGGCACCACGTTGCAGGGATATGCCCGGGTCAAGTGGGCGCTGCGCCAGAATGGCGACGGTCAGGCTCCCGCCGAATAGCGCTGGGCGGGCTACCGTCCGCAGGGATATCCATGCCCTGCGTTGCCGCCGTCGCTTCCATACCTGCGCCGTCGCGGTTTGCGATCCGTCCGGGCCTATCCGGAGGCATCCATGGCCCCGGTTTTATCGCCACCACTCCGGAAGGCCGGCGGTGAGACGGCGTCTTCCGGATAGACCGGGCCGCCGGCGATGAGATCCCGATAGGCATGCCAAGTCGCGTACGCCACCACCGGCAGGACCACGGCAAGCCCGATGAAGGCGGTGGCGATGGCGACCGCGGTGGCAACGGCAATCAGCGCTCCCCAGCCGAACATCACCCGAAAGTTCTCCCGAACCGTGATCAGGCTGACACCGATCGCCGTCATCGCGTCCACCGGCCGGTCGTAGATCAGCGGGATGGAAACCGCGGTCACGGCAAAGGCGACCCAGGCGAAGACGGCACCGATGGCACCCCCGAACAGCAACAGCGCGATCCCCGGCGGCGAAAGCACCACGTCCTGGAAGAACTGGTCGAATTGCGGCGGGCTCTGGTTGAAGAAGAGCATGAACAGCAGCAGTGCCGTCATCACCCAGAACAGGTACGCCACCATCAGCACGACGCCCAGCACCGAAAGCTGACCGACGCTGCGGCCAAACGCCCGGAAACAGTCGCGCAGCGAGACCGGTAGCCCCGCCTCAAGCCGCCGGGAAACATCGTAGAGGCCGACCACCATGATCGGCGCGAGGATCATCAGGCCGCCGGCGAGGGGCAGGATCAGCGAGCCCAGCCCGCGCGTGAACAGCACGATGGCGATGAGCAAGCCGGCGACGACAAAGGCCCCGCCGTAGATCAGGCTCACTCGGGGCGCAAGGGTGAAGTCCCGCCACCCCTCCGACAGCCAGTGCCCGGAGCGGTCAACGTCCTTGATCGAGCGAATGCGGACAGGCAACTGGTAATTGCCCGAGAGGGATGCAGTCATGAAAATGCTTCCCGCGCCTGTTTCTTCGCAGATTCTTCTTGTCTGGTCTACGAGCCCGCCGCTGGTGCGTCAAGCAATGCCACCGGCATCAGCTGCCGCCGGGCCGCGTCGCCTCGTCGGTGGAACGGAAGCGGTACTGGATCGCCACCGTCACCCCCTTCAGCGGCCGCAGCATCAGCAGGCCGAGAGCGGTGATGACCGGCGTCCAGATGATCACGTGCAGCCACAGCGGCGGCGCATAGGCGTACTCGACCAGCCCGGCGAGGCCGACGACGCCGAAGCTGAGCAGGAAGATGCCGAAGACGGCGGGGCCGTCGCCGGCGTCATGGCCGGTCAGTCCGAGTCCACACACCGGACAGCGATCCCGCAGGGTGAGGAAACCGTCGAACAGCGCTCCCCGGCCGCAGCGCGGGCACCGCCCGCGCAGGCCGAAGCCGAGAATGCGCGACAGGCTCTCGGCTTCGGGTACGGCTGTCACGATGGGTGTTGTCCTTCCCGCCGAGGACTAGTGGCCGTACGTGCCGGTGAAGCCCATGCTGCCCCACAGGTAGATCACGACGAACAGGAACAGCCAGACGACGTCGACGAAGTGCCAGTACCAAGCGGCCGCCTCGAAGCCGACATGCTTGTTCGGCGTAAAGTCCCCGCGACGGGCTCGCAGGAAGCAGACCAGCAAGAAGCAGGTCCCGACGAAGACGTGGAAGCCATGGAATCCGGTGGCCATGAAGAAGGTCGACGGATAGATGCCGTCCTTGAAGCCGAACGCGGCATGGCTGTACTCGAATGCTTGGCACGCCAGGAAGATGGCGCCGAGCACGACGGTCACTCCGGTCCAGAACACCATCTTCTCGCGGTCGCCGAGGCGGAAGGCATGGTGCGCCACCGTCACCGTCGCACCGGAGGTGAGCAGGATCAGCGTGTTCAGGAACGGCAGCCCCCACGCGTAGAAGGGAACGATGCCCTCGGGCGGCCACTTCACGTGCGCGGCGCTGTTGATCAGCGGCGCGCTGGCATTGAAGAATGCCCAGAAGAAGGCGAAGAAGAACATCACCTCCGAGGCGATGAACAGCAGGAAGCCGACACGCAGGCCGTGGTTCACCGCTTCGGTATGAAACACCCCGGCGCGGGACTCGCGAACGACGTCGCGCCACCAGAAGTAAAACGTGGCGAACAGGAGAAGGAAACCCGGAGCCACCCCCCACAGCGGGCCGCCATGCATGTACCAGATGCCGCCGATGGCGAGGGTCAGGGCGGAGAGGGTCCCCAGCGCCGGCCACGGGCTGGGGTCCACCATATGGTAGGGATGTGACTTCGCTGCTGTGCTTGCCATTTTTGCTTCCCGTCCCCTCGAGTTGATTTTGAGCCGCCGTCGCCGACCTGCGGGGGTCAGCCCCCTGCCCCTGCGGTCGACGATGAGGGCGGCGCCGCACTGGCGGTCGGTGTCGGCTGATTTTCGCTGCGATAGAAGGTATAGGACAAGGTGATCGTGCCAACGTCCCGGGTGGTCGGGTCTTCCGCCAGACCGGGATCGACGTAGAACACCACCGGCATGGACACCTCCTGCCCCGGCAGCAGCGTCTGCTCGGTGAAGCAGAAGCACTCGAGCTTGCTGAAGTAGGGCGCCGCCTTTTCCGGAACGACGTTGAACGTCGCCATCCCGGTGATCGGCTTGTCGGAGAGGTTGACGGCGGTGTAATGGATCAGCGCCTCCTCACCGAGCCGCAGCCGCACTTCCCGCTGCAGCGGGTGGAAGCGCCACGGCAACGCCGAGTTGACGTTGGCGTCGAAGCGGACCAGCACCTCGGTTGCGGTCGTCCCGCTGGGTGGCGGGACGTTTGTCGTCCGCAAGGTGCCCTCGAACCCGGTCGCCTGGCAGAACAGCCGGTACAGCGTCGGCGACCATAACGACAGTCCGAGCATCGCGACGGCAACGCAGCTCAACACCGCCGCCGTCGCGAACCTCTTCCGCTCGTGCCCGTTCATCCGCATCACCTCCGCTTGCTCCCCGCGGCCGGCAGCGCCGGACGGAAAGGCCGTCCCGGCGCTGCCGCGCTTTTCCGTCCGCTATTCGGCCGGTCGGGGCATGCCGTGGCCGTGGCTATGGCCGTGACCACCGCCGGCGATGACCGGCATTTCCTCATGGGTGTGGAACGGCGCCGGCGAAGGCACGGTCCACTCCAGCGTCGTCGCCCCCTCGCCCCACGGGTTGGAGGCAGCCTTGCGGCCGGAGGCCAGCGTGTGGAAGACGACGTAGTAGAACAGCAGCGTTCCCGCCATGGTGATCGCCGCGCCGATGGAGCTGACGAAGTTCCAGCCGGCGTAGACGTCCGGGTAGTCGGGAATGCGCCGCGGCATGCCGGCCAGCCCGAGGAAATGCTGCGGGAAGAACAGCACGTTGACGCCGATGAAGAACACCCAGAACTGCACCCTCGCCAAACCCTCGGGGTACTGACGGCCGGTCATCTTGCCGATCCAGTAGTACCAAGCGCCGAACATGGCGAAGATTGCGGCGATCGCCATCACGTAGTGGAAGTGGGCGACGACGTAGTAGGTGTCGTGGAAGGCGGTATCGATGCCGCCGTTGGCGAGCACGACACCGGTCACGCCGCCCATGACGAACAGCCAGATGAAGCCCATGGCGTAGAGCATCGGCGCCTTGAACTCGATCGAGCCGCCCCACATGGTCGCCAACCAGCTGAAGATCTTGATGCCCGTCGGCACCGCGATGATCAGCGTCGCCACCGTAAAGTAGGCGCGGGCATTGACGCCGATGCCGGTCATGAACATGTGGTGAGCCCACACGACGAAACCGACGACGCCGATCGACACCATCGCGTAGGCCATGCCGAGGTAGCCGAACACCGGCTTCTTGGCAAAGGTCGAGACAATCTGGCTGATGATGCCGAAGGCCGGCAGAATGATGATGTAAACTTCCGGATGGCCGAAGAACCAGAACAGGTGCTGCCAGAGCAGCGGATCGCCCCCGCCCGCGACCTCATAGAAGTGAGTGCCGAAGTTGCGGTCGGTCAGCAGCATGGTCAGCGCACCGGCGAGCACCGGCAGCGCTAGCAGCAACAGGAAGGCGGTAACCAGGATCGACCAGACGAACAGCGGCATCCGGTGCATGGTCATGCCGGGCGCGCGCATGTTGAAGATGGTGACGATGAAGTTGATCGCACCGAGGATCGAGCCCGCACCGGCGACATGCAGCGCGAGGATGCCGAAGTCGACCGATGGACCGGGATGGAAGGCGATCGACGACAGCGGCGGGTAGACCGTCCAGCCGGTCCCTGGCCCTTCGCCGACCACGGCGGAAAGCATCAGCAGAATGAAGCCGGCGGCGGTCAGCCAGAAGCTGATGTTGTTCATGCGCGGGAACGCCATGTCCGGCGCGCCGATCATCAGCGGCACGAACCAGTTGCCGAACCCGCCGATCATCGCCGGCATCACCACGAAGAACACCATGATGAAGCCGTGCGCTGTCACCAGCACGTTGTAGAAATGGGTGTCGTGGATGAACTGGATGCCGGGCTCGGCCAGCTCCAGCCGGATCGCCCACGACATCAGCCCACCGACGAGGGCAGCGATCATCGATAGCACGATATACATCGTGCCGATGTCCTTGTGATTGGTGGAATAGACCCAGCGCTTCCACCCGGTAGGATGATGCTCGTGTTCGCCGTGTGCAACAGCGGCACCATGTGCCATGCTCGTCTCTCCCTGATCCGGTCGCCGGCGCGTCAGCGAGCGGCGTCTTGGCTGCCGTTCGCCGCGAGTCTTACAGGCGAATGGCTGTTTGTCGCAAATTGTTCCTTGGCTTTCTCAACCCACGCGTCGAACTCCGCCTTGGGCAGGGCGTGCACTTCGATCGGCATGAAGTAGTGATTGACGCCGCAGAGTTCGGAGCACATTCCGTAGAACACTCCAGGAACATCGGCGCGGAACCACGTCTCGTTGGTCCGCCCGGGCGTCGCGTCCTTCTTCAGGCCCAGCGACGGCACCGCCCAGCTGTGAATGACGTCGTCGGAGTTGACCAGCACTTGCACGGTCGCCCCGACCGGCACGACGACCGGGTTGTCGACGGCGAGCAGCCGCGGCTGGCCCGGCTTGAGGTCGCCCTCGGGGATCGGAATGCTGTCGAAGGAGAAGTCGCCCTGGTCGGGATAGTTGTAGGTCCAGTACCACTGATGGCCGGTCACCTTCAGGGTCAGGTCCGCCTGCGGCGTCCGTCCCGAGTGGTAGAGCAGCTTCAGCGACGGAATGGCGATCACCACCAGAACGATCACCGGCACAATCGTCCACACCACCTCGAGCAGCGTGTTGTGCGACGTCTTCGACGGCACCGGATTCCGCTTGGCGTTGAAGCGGACGATGATGAAGCCGAGCAGGGCCAGCACCAGGACGACGATAGTGGTGATGATCACCAGCAGCAGCGCGTGGAACTGGTGGATTTCCTGCATGACCGGCGAGAAGGCGTCCTGGAAGCCCATCTGCCACGGCCGCGCCTCGCCGACGTTCCCCTCTTGCGCCGCAGCCCCGGCGATGCCGAGCGCAACCACGGCCGCGCAGACCATCGGCATTGAAAACAATAGCCGCCGGATCATATCCCGCATGGGCATTATCCTTCCCTCGAGGTCGCCTTCTCATCGCGGCGACATGCGTTGCATCGCATCTTGCACACGAACCATTTTCCGGTCCACCCCATCAGGGCCGGTCTCGCACAGCCGCCGCTGCCGAGAGGTCCGCGCAGCGGATTGCTAACATGAGCAATTGCGCATGAAAAGTACTTTTGTTTAGCGCCCCGCGAACCTTGCGCACCCGCGGAAAGGCATCTTTCGCTACCGCGGGAAGTGATTGATTTCCGGGCGAGACATCCTATCCTCGCAGGCGATCCGGGCGGCCACCAGAGGAGACGAGAGTGAGGGTCATGGTCAACAAATATCTGCTCGCGGGGGTTTTGGCTACCGCAGCAATCGCCATGTATGCGAGCATTTTTGTGCGCATGAGCATGAACTAGGCTGGCTTCGGATGCCCCTCGCGCCCCGCTCCGCGCCTTCCCGCCGCGGCACCGGCCGGTCCCGTCCGCCGTCCGCCCTCGCCCTGCGTGGCATCGCCGCGGTGTGGCGATGATGTCGATCGAGGACCTGCCGCACGTCAACGCTGCGCTCAACCTCGTCAGCGCGATCTTCCTCGCGTTCGGGCTCTACTTCATCCTGCACGGCGACCGGCAGCGCCACCGCCAGATGATGCTCGGCGCCGTCGTCGCCTCCGCCGCCTTCCTCGTCACCTACCTGATCTACCATCTCAACTCCGGGCTGGCCCGGTTTGGCGGCGAGGGCATCGTCCGGCCGATCTACTTCGGCATCCTCATCGCCCACGTCATCGGCGCGGTGATCATCACCCCGCTTGTTCCCATCACCCTCTACCGGGCATTGACCGGCCGGTTCGACCGGCACCGCAGGATCGCCCGCTGGACCTGGCCGCTGTGGATGTACGTGGCGGTCTCCGGCGTCGTCGTCTACGTCATGGCGACGCATCTGTTCCCCTTCACCGGAGGCCCCCATGCCGGATGACAGTCTGGCCGTAACGGCGCCGGTCCACCTCCCCACCGCTGCGGCGGCGCTACGCCGGGAACTGCGGGCATGGGCGGCAGTGGCGATCAGCGCGTTGGCGGTCGCCGGCGTTTTCGCCCTGCTGCTGGCCCTCTCGCGCATTCCCGGCATCGAGCGCATCGCCTTCTGGCCGCTGGACTTTTTCGCCA
Source organism: Rhodospirillales bacterium (assembly GCA_016793875.1). Taxonomy (GTDB): domain Bacteria; phylum Pseudomonadota; class Alphaproteobacteria; order Rhodospirillales; family Defluviicoccaceae; genus Defluviicoccus. Next base: position 9,069 of record JAEULG010000083.1, read on the forward strand.
AGGGCCTCGTCATCCACGTCGTCTTCTCGTTCGTTGTCTGGTTCGCCGCGGTATTCGCCGCGCTCGCGACCGTCGCCGCCGCGCGTCTCGCCGTTGGCCCGCCGCCGCTGCCCGGGCTGGGGCTCGCGGCCGCCGCCGCCGCCGCCGCGGCGATGCCGCTGCTGTTCATCCCGGCGCTGCTGGAGCGCGGCGAGCCGACGCTCAACAACTATGTCCCGGTGATCATCGATCCGCTCTATTACGCCGGGCTGGCGCTGCTGGCCGGCGCCATCGGGCTGGTGGCACTGCGACTGCTGGCCGTCGCCCGCCCCGCCGCCCTGCGGCGCGATCCGCCGGCCGCCGGGACCGCTGCCGCCGCGGTGGCGCTGCTGGTGGCGCTGCTGTGCTTCGCGGTGGCGCTCAACGTCCTCGCCGGCAGCGGCTT
>JAEULG010000162.1 GCA_016793875.1 Rhodospirillales bacterium
CGACGGCATCGTCTGCCTGGAAGGGGCGCGTCGGTGCCCAGCCAGCTTCGGGCGCTGCCCGTGCCGGTCCGCCGGCGATGGGCAGACGCCGGCCAACTGAAGGAGTTTTGAGCCCCGTGGACTGGTATCTCTGGCTGCGCGCCCTGCACATCATCGCCGTGATCTCGTGGATGGCGGGGCTGCTCTACCTGCCGCGGCTGTTCGTCTACCACTGCGCGCAGGCCGCGGGCTCGGCGGCCTCGGAGACGTTCAAGGTGATGGAGCGCCGGTTGCTGCGCTACATCATGAATCCGGCGATGATCGCCACCTTTGTCTTCGGCTTGTGGCTGATCTGGGAGCTGGGCAGCATCCGGCATCTCGGGTGGCTGCACGCCAAGCTGATGCTGGTGCTGCTGCTGGCGGTCGTGCACGGGCTGATGGCGAAGTGGCGTCGCGACTTCGAGCTTGATCGCAACACTCACACCGCCCGCTTCTTTCGGGTGATGAACGAGGTGCCGACGCTGCTGATGATCGCCATCGTCATTCTCGCCGTGGTCAAGCCGTTCTGAGGCGCCATCCCAAGGCAGGGGCGCTCACGCACCGCGAGTTATCAGCGCGACGGAATATTCCGCGCGGGCTGCCACAGGTTGTGGCAGCCCGTTCGCCGACTAGGCGGCGGTGGGCGGTCCGGAAGGGTCGTCAGGCGGACAGCGCGCCGGACGCGGCTTGCCTGACGACAAGGAGACGACGCGCGTTGCGCCGGTAGCGGCTTTTGGCCAGCTGCTACGGGAAACGGGGGCGCCGCATAGCGGGCAGCGGTTCCCGGTCGCCGGCACACGGGCGTTGCAATGGGGGCAACGGTCTGAAGACAGCATTCGGTGACCTCCTGCGGGCGGAGCCGTGGCCACGCCCGAGTCCACCGCTGGCGCGCATCGCCAGCGGCTCACAAGACCAACAGTTGGTGGAGGAGGATCAGCCCCCGGACTTCCCGCGGGAAAGAACTAGCCCGCGAAGGTTACGCCCGAGGGGCAGGGCAGCCGGTTTTCAGGCTGCCCGAATGCAGGAGAAAGCGTTTCTGGTGACGAAGTGCGAGCATGGTTATCTAAATATAGAACACTTTTATAAGCAAACAACCATATTTTCCAGGACGAGTGCGCTACGCGTACTGCTCTTGATCGCCCATGTCCGCCGGACCGGCAGTGACTGCTGCCTCCGGAAAGGTTTTCTCCCGAATAGGGACGACGAAAAATTGCGACGGTGATCCACAGGCTGGCGATCCAGCCATCATCGCCACCCGCCACGACGGGTCGCATTGCTTCATACGGACGGCCATTGCCGCACCCTGTCGCCGCTTTCGACTTCCCTTACCCGGCGCGCCCGCCCGCCACCGTGACGGAAGGCGTTGACAGCGGGGGTTGAATTGCGTCATTCTGGCGAAAACGATCCGTTTGAATATTCCCATCCGTTTTCGCACGTCCACTGCGTCGCTTTAGTCGTCGGCCCTCCCGCGCCGGCGGATGATCGGGCGGCCTGGATGGCCAGGACATCGGACCCTTCCCCGCATTCCGACGCCGGACCGCGAACCCACCCTGCGGAGTCACCCCTTTCCAATGAATCTCAAGGAACTGAAGGCGAAACCACCGGCCGAGCTGCTGGCCTACGCCGAGGACCTGCAAATCGAGAACGCCAGCTCGCTGCGCAAGCAGGAGATGATGTTCGCGATCCTCAAACAGCTTGCCGAGAATGACCAGCCGATCTTCGGCGACGGCGTGCTGGAGGTGCTGCAGGACGGCTTCGGCTTTCTGCGCTCGCCGGAAGCCAACTACCTGCCGGGACCCGACGACATCTACGTCAGCCCGAGCCAGGTACGCCGGTTCGGGCTGCGCACAGGCGATACCGTCGAGGGCGAGATCCGCTCGCCGAAGGATGGTGAGCGCTACTTCGCACTGCTACGGGTCACCAGCATCAATTTCGCCGATCCCGTCGAGGTACGCCACCGCATCAACTTCGACAACCTGACGCCACTTTATCCGCAGCACCGGCTGTCGATGGAAGTCACCAACGTCAAGGACATCACCTCCCGGGTCATCGACCTGATCACGCCCATCGGCAAGGGTCAGCGGGCGCTGATCGTCGCCCCGCCGCGCACCGGCAAGACGGTGATGCTGCAGAACATCGCCCACTCCATCGCCGCCAACCATCCGGAATGCTACCTGATCGTGCTGCTGATCGACGAGCGGCCGGAGGAAGTGACCGACATGGCGCGTTCGGTGAAGGGCGAGGTGGTCAGCTCCACCTTCGATGAGCCGGCGGCGCGTCACGTGCAGGTCGCCGAGATGGTGATCGAGAAGGCCAAGCGGCTGGTCGAGCACAAGCGCGACGTCATCATCCTGCTGGACTCGATCACCCGCCTCGCCCGTGCCTACAACACGGTGGTGCCGTCATCCGGCAAGGTGCTGACCGGCGGCGTCGATGCCAACGCGCTGCAGCGGCCGAAGCGGTTCTTCGGTGCCGCTCGCAACATCGAGGAGGGCGGCTCGCTCACCATCATCTCTACGGCGCTGATCGATACCGGCTCGCGCATGGACGAGGTGATCTTCGAAGAGTTCAAGGGTACCGGCAACTCCGAGATCATCCTCGACCGCAAGCTCGCTGACAAGCGCACCTGGCCGTCGATCGACATCACCAAGTCGGGGACCCGCAAGGAAGAACTGCTGGTCGACAAGGGCACGCTGTCGAAGATGTGGGTGCTGCGTCGGGTGCTGATGCCGATGGGCGTGATTGATGCGATGGAGTTCCTCATCGACAAGCTGAAAAGCTCGAAAGCCAACGCCGACTTCTTCGAGGCGATGAACAGCTAGGGCGGGGCGGCGTTTCCGGCCCGCCAGCACGGCTCTCAGCGACCGGTGATCGAGGCAGCGCCGCTGCTGTCGGAGACCTGCGGAAGACGCGCGGCGCTTTGGGGGGAGGTCCAGCGTGATGACTGACCTGTCGCTGAAGTCCTTTACCGCGATCGACCGGGTTGCCGATCTACAAACCTACATCGACGCACTGAGTGCGTTCGATGCCATCGCCGAACTGCAGGAGCTCAAGCAACTGGCAGCCCGGCGGGTGGCCGCGGACATGCGGATCCTCGACGTCGGTTGCGGCTTTGGCCTCGAGACGCTTCGGCTCGCCCGCCTGACCGGCCCGGGCGGCGCGGTTAGCGGTATCGACAAGAGCGCGGGCTTCATCGCCGAAGCAAGGCGGCGCGCGCAACAGGCTGGGCTGTCGATCGGTTTTGAAGTCGGCGATGCAGACGCCCTGCCCTATCCAGACCGGTCCTTCGACCATGCTCGTGCCGAGCGGCTGCTGATCTACCTCTCCGAGCCTTCGCGTGCCGTTGCCGAAATGCGGCGGGTGGTGCGGCCGGGCGGCTCGCTTGCCCTGATCGAGCCGGACATCGGGACGACGACGGTCAACCTTGCCGACCGTGCTCTCGTGCGTCGGGTGATGGCTCACGAGGCGGATACGGCGGTGGCGCAGAGCTGGCTTCCCGGCCCGCTGGCGGGCATGCTCACCGATCTGGGTCTGTGCGATGTTTCAGTCGCGACGCGGGTGCTGATCTTTCCGCCGGATCTCGCCGCCGCCTATTTCGCAAGCGCCGGTACTAGTGCGCATCACGACGGGGCGATCTCCGACGGGGATCTTGCCGGCTGGATGGAGGGGATCGGGGAACTGCACAGAAAGGCGAGGCTGTTCGCTACCATCGGCTATTTCCTGTTTACAGCCGCCGTGCGGTAGGGAGCGCTGTTCGGCGAAAAGGCGCGTGCTTGGCGGCGGCGATTCCCGTTGCGCGCGTCTCGTGGGTTAAGTATCGAGAAAGACCGGGGGTGATGCGCATCAGGGGCGGCAGGTGGCGCCCGGCCGGCCGGCCTCCCCGCGAGATCGGATTTGAGAGCAGCGATATGGGGACGAGCGATCTGGCAGCTGTGCTGGTGCTTGAGGACGAATTTCTGATTGCCCTCGATCTCAAGGAGGCGCTGCTCGACGCCGGCGTGGCCAAGGTAATGTTGGCGGGGAGCGTGACGGAGGCGCTGTCGCTGGTGGAGGGGACGCGCTTCACCGCCGCCCTGCTCGACGTCAACGTCGCCGGGGTGCGCAGCTACGGCGTCGCCGAGGCGCTGCAGAAGGACGGCATCCCCTTCGCCTTTCTCACCGGCTATAGCGAGGACGAACTGCCGGCTACCTTTGCCGGCACCCCGGTCGTCCACAAACCCTTCTCCTGGGACGACATCGGCCGGGTGGCGAAGAAGCTGGGGGTGTGCTCGCCCAAGAATCCAATTTAGAACGGGATTTCGTCATCGAACTCTATAGTCGGCGCGTTCGTAGGCACGCGGCTCAGTTTCGGCCCCGGCGGCTTGGAAGGATCTGGAGCTGGCAGAGCCTTCGGAGGCGGAGTAAGTCGCTGCGCTGCAGCGTCTTCGGTCTCCTTGTCGCGTCCGATGAGTTGAATAATCTGGGCAACCGCGTTGCGCCCGTCGGCCGCAATGTTGACCGTGTTGCCCATAGCAGCAAGCACGCCTGCAAGAAGTACCATTGATTTTGCGAAGCTCAGACGAGGCGTTCTCAGCTCTGTCGCGAGCTGGTCCAGTTTTTCATCGATGCGCTTCTTTCGGCCAGGATCGAGGTCAGAGACGTTCACCACATCCCGAATGCGGGAGATGTAGTGCTCGATGGTTGTTCTGGTATTTGCTGTGAGTAAAACAGAATACCGTGGTTGGGAAATGCGAATACGAATATTGATACGAGCAACCGCAGCCTGAACGGCGCAACAGAACTCATCAAACTGCTCCCAGAAAAGTTTTTCAGATTTTACTTGGAGATATACATTTTGGATCTTACATTCTGAGGCAACAGCGGCAACAGAGGTCATGTATAAATGGCGAACAGCCTGATCGTAATCGCCAGATGAATTTTCATCGATCAAACGGAGCATATTCCGGCGGACGATTTTCTCAAACGCGATAAAGCATCGCTCCGGATCATCCACAGGCAGGGTCGCATAATCCTCTTCTGAAATTAGATCATAATTCATCGGCAGTCCTGTTTTAGTACCACC
>JAEULG010000168.1 GCA_016793875.1 Rhodospirillales bacterium
CCCCTGCTCGGCTGGTTGCGCACCCACCTGCACGGCAAGGGCTCCTCCGCCTCGACCCGCACGCTGCTGATCGAGGCGACCGGACGGCCGCTGGAGACCACCGCGTTCCGCACTCATCTGCACCGGCGCTATCTCGGCGAATGAGTATCAGCCGCACTCCCGCTTGCCGATCGGCCTCGTTCCGCGATAAGAGCGGGGGTTCTTTTTCAGCGCTCACGGGTCCGTCACAGTGAACTACATCAGCACCCGCGGCGAGGCGCCCATCCTCGGCTTCGATGCGGCGGTTCTCGCCGGCCTCGCGCGGGACGGCGGGCTCTACGTACCGGAAACCTGGCCGCAGCTCGATCGGGCCGACTTCGCCACCCTCGCCCGCCTCAGCTATGCCGAGCTTGCGGCGCGGATCATGGCGCCGTTCGCCGGACCGCATGTTTCCGAGGCGGAGCTGGCGATGCTGTGCGACGACGCCTACCGCGGGTTCGATGCCCATCCCGACCCGGCTCCGCTGCGTCGGCTCGACGACGGCCTGCATCTTCTCGAACTGTTCCACGGCCCGACGCTGGCGTTCAAGGACTACGCGCTGCAGGTGCTCGGCCGGCTGTTCGACCTGGTGCTGGCGCGGCGCGGCGAGCGCATCACCGTCGTCGGCGCCACTTCCGGTGATACCGGCTCGGCGGCGATAGAGGCCTGCCGCGACCGCGACACCCTCGATATCTTCATGCTGCACCCGAAGGGCCGGGTCTCCGAGGTGCAGCGCCGGCAGATGACCACGGTTCTCGCCGACAACGTCCACAACATCGCCATCGACGGCACCTTCGACGACTGCCAGAACCTGGTGAAGACGCTGTTCGTCGATACGGCGTTCCGCGACCGCTACCGGCTGGCGGCGGTCAACTCGATCAACTGGGCGCGGATCGCCGCGCAGATCGTCTACTACGTCCACGCCGCGCTGCTCCTGGGAGCCGACCGGCGGCTGGCGTTCGTCGTCCCGACGGGCAATTTCGGCAACGTCTTCGCCGCCTACGGCGCCCTGCGCATGGGCCTGCCGATCGAGACCCTGGTCGTCGCCACCAACAGCAACGATATCCTCGCCCGCTTCTTCGCCAGCGGCGTGATGGAGATCGGTACCGTCCATCCGACGCTCAGCCCCAGCATGGACATCCAGATCTCAAGCAACTTCGAGCGCTACCTGTTCGAGCTGCAGGGGCGCGACGCCGCCCAGGTGGCGCTGACCATGCAGCATTTTCGCGAACGCGGGGCATTCGCCGTCGACCCCGAGATCCTGGTGCAGGCACGGCAGACGTTTCTCGCCGCCCGCTGCGACGATGCCCGGACCCAGGACGTGATCCGCGATGTCTATCGGCAGGACGGCCTCCTCGTCGATCCGCACACCGCCGTCGGCATCGCCGCCGCCAGGGCGACGCCGCTGCCGGACGGCATCGACAAGATCTGCATCGCCACCGCCCACCCGGCGAAGTTCCCCGATGCGGTGGAAGCGGCCGCCGGGATCCGCCCGCCGCTGCCCGAGCGCCTCGCCGGCCTGACCGGCCTGCCCGAACGTTGCGCCTCGCTGCCAGCCGATGCCGATGCGCTGCGTCGGGCGATCGCTGGGACCCTTCAGACGAGAGGAATAATGGCATGAGCAGTGGCGTGCGTGTCACCACCCTGGCCAACGGCATGCGCGTTGCGACGGATCCAATGGGCTGGGTGGAGACCGCCTCGGTCGGCGTCTGGATCGAGGCCGGCAGCCGCCACGAAACACCGACCGCCTCGGGTGTTTCGCACTTCCTCGAGCACATGGTGTTCAAGGGCACCCGCCACCGCAGCGCGCGCGCCATCGCCGAGGAGATCGAAACCGTCGGCGGCCACCTCAACGCTCACACCTCGCGCGAATACACCGCCTTCTACGCCAAGGTGCTGAAGGATGACGTTGCGCTCGCCATCGACATCATCGCCGACATCCTGCAGGACGCCACCCTTGACGCCGAGGAGTTGGGGCGCGAGCGCACGGTGATCATGCAGGAGATCATGCAGGCGCAGGACACCCCCGACGACATCATCTTTGATCGCTTCCAGGAGACGGCGTTCCCCGGCCAGGCTCTCGGCCGGCCGGTGCTGGGTGCCCCCGAGAGCATCGAGGCGATGAGCCGCGAGGTGCTGGCGGGCTACATGTGTCGGCACTACGGCGCGCCGCGGATGATTCTCGCGGCAGCCGGCCGCGTCGAACACGAGGCGATGGTCGAGCTCGCCACCCGCGCTTTCGATCGGCTGCCGCCGACGGTCGCCGCCGAACGCGAGCCGGGGCTCTACGCCGGCGGCGAGTTCCGCGAGGAGCGCGACCTGGAGCAGGTGCACGTCGTGCTCGGCCTTCCCGGCGCCGGCTACCGCGATCCCGACTTCTATCCCCTGTCAGTACTGTCGACGCTGCTCGGCGGCGGAATGTCGTCGCGGCTGTTCCAGGAAGTGCGGGAGAAGCGCGGGCTCGTCTACAGCATCTACTCGTTCCCCTCGTCCTATACCGACACCGGCCTGTTCGGCGTCTACGCCGGCACCGGCGAGAGCGAGGTGGCGGAAGTGGTGCCGCTGATCTGCGACGAATTGCGGCGGGCCGCCGGGGACGTTGCCGATGCCGAGATCAGCCGCGCCCGAGCGCAGATCAAGGCGGCAATGCTGATGGCGCTGGAAAGCACCTCGGCGCGCTGCGAGCAGCTCGCGCGCCAGCTGATGATCTTTGACCGGCCGGTGCCGGTCGCCGAGACCATCGGCCGGATCGAAGCCGTCGACCGCGCGGCGGTGGTCGGCGCGGCGCAGCGGCTGCTGGCGGGGAAGCCGACGCTGGCGGCGCTGGGGCCGATCTGTAACGTCGCCCGCCACGCCGATGTGGCGTCGGCGCTACAGTCGCCGAAAAAAGCGGCCCTCGTGGAGTAATGTGACGGCGGCCGCAGTCTTCACCCTTAACCTCTGAGAAAGTTTGACTCGTTACGCTAGCCGTTGCGTTCCGAGTTCCTAGAGCAACATCCTCGGTCCCGGCGCGCGTGATGGGGGTTCCGTCATGACCACGACAGCAGACCTGCAGCGTGTCGTCTTTTCGCATCAATGGCGCGAATTAAGCGAGTGGGCCCGCGCCGTCGATGCTCTCGCTGACCTTAGCGACAGCGAGATCGAAAAGTTGGTTCGCACCGCCCCCTGCGAGCAGGAAGCGGTGCCCGCTCTCGCCTGACGCGCTCCGCCTCAGCGGCGGATCATCCGGTAGCCGAACAACAGCACGATCGAGCCGATCACGGCGACGGCGAGGCTGCCGAAGTTGAAGCCGTCCACGGCTCCGTAGCCGAGAGAGGTGGCGATGAAGCCGCCGACGATGGCACCGGCGATGCCGAGCAGGATGGTGATGAAGAATCCGCCCGGATCATTACCGGGCATGATCAGCTTCGCGATCAGGCCGGCGATCAAACCAAAAACAATCCAGCTGAGAATACCCATGCTGTCACTCCCTATCGGCGCCGTCGCCGGCAGCAGTGCCGGCACACGTCCTGCCCCTGCGCTGCAACCAGGATGCCGCCCGAAAGTTCCCCCCGCCACTTCGGGTTACGCCCGTCTCCGCAGCCTGCCCGGCCAGCAGTATCACCACCTTGCTGGCGCGCAGCCGCTATCACGGTCATGACAGCGCCGGCATCCAGACGAAAGCGCTCGGGCGCAGGTTGACCTTTCATCCCCCCGGCATCAGGTCAAGGACGGGGCCGGCAGCTTGGCCGTGCCATTGCCCAGGGGTGAGCATGAGCAGCACGATCGAAACTCCCCTGCTTCCCTACCCGATCACCATCTGCGGCCTGTCCGAGCTGTGCGAGCACGGTGAGGCGGGGTTCACCCACGTCGTCTCGATCCTCGATCCGGTCTGGCCCGACCCGCAGGAATTCGGCGGCTGGGGAGCCCACCGGCGGGTGCTGTGGCGCTTCGACGACGTCGTCCGGGTGGCGAACGGCTATCAGGCGCCGGCGCGCAGCGATGTCCAGGCCATCCTTGCCCTCGGCGCCGAGCTGAAGGGGCAGGCGGCGGCACGGGTACTGATCCACTGCCACGCCGGCGTCTCGCGCTCGACCGCCACCGCCGTGATCCTGATGGCCCAGCAGAACCCCGGCCGCGAGGCCGGGATCTTCGCCGAACTGCGGCGCATCCGCCCGCGGAGCTGGCCGAACGCGCTGATGCTGAAGCTGGCCGACGACATGCTGCGGCGGGACGGCGCGCTGATGGTCGAACTCTACCGACACCAGCGACGGATCGCCGATGCCTACCCGGAATTCGCCGAGCTGCTATCCCGGTTCGGCCGCGCCCACGAGATTGCCGCCCTCAACCGCGCCCGCTGACCTCGGGCCCCGTGAGTGCGAGCGCAGCCGAGCAGCCCGGCGCTGGACCGAGACCACCGGGTCGCTGCGCCTCCTGTCGCGGGCTCGCCATGGCGGCGGGACAGGAATCCCCCGCCGCATGGCTTTCGCGGGAGTCAGGCGGCGACGGTCTGGGTCCGCAGCTGGCCGGTCGCGGCACGGTAGGCGTCGGTGAGGATGCGGGTCATCTCGCCGGGGGTGAAGCGGTGCTCGCCGATCTCGCCGACCGGCGTTACCTCGGCAGCGGTGCCGGTGAGAAACACCTCACGGGCCTGCGCCAGCTCCTCCGGCCGGATGGCCCGCTCGACCACCTCGATGCCGTTGTCCCTGGCGAGGCCGATCACCGTCCGCCGGGTGATGCCGTCGAGGAAGCAGTCGGGCGTCGGCGTGTGCAGCCGCCCGTCCGGCATGACCAGGAAGATGTTGGCGCCCGTCGCCTCCGCCACTTGGCCGCGCCAGTCGAGC
>JAEULG010000173.1 GCA_016793875.1 Rhodospirillales bacterium
GGCGCCGGGTGCGGCGGCACTGATCCTTACATCTTCCAGAAGAAGGAATTCGACCGCAACCGGCCGGACTTCGGCAAGCCGGTGACCGATCGCACCCGGTTCACCATCTGCTACAACGGTGCGCGCAGCACCGACGGCCAAGTAGCACGGCTGGCCGAGGAGGAATGCAGCCGCTTCGGCAAGCGTGCGGAGCCATCTGGCGACGGCTTCGGCGACTGCCCGTTGCTGGTGCCCATCGCCGCCCAATTTGTCTGCACGGCACCCGCCGCGGCGCCCGGGGAGGCGGCGGCATCAGTGCCGGCAGAGCCGGCTTCTCCGATCCCGCTACCGGCTGCGGTCGGCACCGGCGCGCAACCGGTACCGGCCGAGTAGGGCTTGCCGGCGCACCTGTTTCCGAACCCCGACCGGCGACGGCTGCGACGGTACCGCTTGGTGACCGCGGTCACTGCCGGGGGCAGGGTGCGGCGGTATAAGTCCGGTGTCGGGGGCAACCCCCTCCCCCGGCACTCCCCCTCAAGGGGACAACCGGGTCTTTATGACCCGGTTCGTCCCCCGGGAGCGGTCGCGCCGTTCGTTTGCGCCGGGCGCGCCACGAGGCGCGATTCCGAAAGGGGTGGGGAACGGCGATGTCCGCCTCCCACCTATACCCTGGCAGGCCCCTGGTCTTTACCCATGCGCTGGATGTAGGGCTGAGGCGCGAGGGGCGATTCGTTCCCCGCGTGCGGCCCAACCCTCCCGCCAGCGCGTCGAGCCGCTTCCTCTTCCCCCGTTCACCGGAGTTTCTGCGCGCCCGCCCGCAAACCCGGGCGTCGTGCTGACAGGAACGCCGATCGGGCAACCATCCATCTTCTCCGACGCGCGGATGAGCGCGGTGGCTTTCACCGGTGCCGGCTGACAGGCGATGCCGACTCGGCGTCAGGTTCAGGCGCTCTCGCCGCGCAAACGGTTATTGCGCCGGTGCGGGAGAACCTGATGACCCAGATGGGCTAAGTCTGTCAAAAGTGCATCAAAATCGATGAAAGAGCACCCCAAGATCTGTTATCAACGCCGCTACGTCAGCCGATCGATTGGCTAATATTTTACACCATCCCGCTGCGAATCAGCAGCTCTAGTGTAAAATCTAGTCGAAAATGGCGGTCTTTCAGCTACTATGACTGTTCCGGAGGGGCAAAAGTAACTGTTAATACTCACTGTGCAGCCTCAATATATTAGCGAATGCAGACCACGCAAGAGGATACGCCAGTCGTTACTTGAGACGTTGCTTCCGGCCATCCGGTACGGGGTACAGCGCATGCTGCTCGCCGGCCACGTCGGTGCCAGCCAGCGGGTGGAGGCGGCCGGCCGTGCGCGAAGGGCGATCGCGAAAGAGGGGAAGATGACGATGATCAGAAAAGCACTGCTCGCGGGGATGCTGTCGTTATGTAGCCTCTATGGGGGTACGGCATCCGCCGATCTGCGTCACGGCATGGAGCAGCGGCCGGACAATGCCACCTGCCTCGCTCCGCAGCTGCCGGCGAGCACCATCGATCTGAAAATCGAGCCGGCTTTCTCCGGCCGCAGCTTCTCGCGGGTAGTTGATGCCGACCAGATGCCGGGGCAGCCGGACCGCTGGTACGTGCTGGAGCGCGGCGGGCTGCTCAAGACCTCCGGCGTCAATTTTGCGAGCGAGCCGGCCATCGCCCTCGACCTGCGCGACAAGGTGCAGTTCACTGCCCTCGACGACCTCTCGAACTCGCAGCAGGCCGGGCTGACCGCGCTCGCCTTCCATCCGCAGTTCCAGAACCCCGCGTTCCGCTTCATCTATGTCGGCTACAACGTCAAGGCTTCCCCCACCGCGCCGGTAATCTCCTACGTCTCCCGCTTCGAGCTGGACGGCGCCGGACCGGGGTTCAAGAAGGATTCCGAGAAGGTCATTCTGCAGCTGCCGCAGGAGACCGTCTGGCACCATGTCGGCCAAGTGATCTTTGGGCCGGCCGACGGCTACCTCTATCTCGGCTTCGGCGATGGCTCCAACGTGCTGCCGGACCAGCGGGCGTGGCGGGCCCAGGATCCGTTCAGCCTCTACGGGAAGATTCTGCGCATCGATGTCGATCGCCAGGACCCCGGCAAGAACTACGCGATACCGCCCGACAACCCGTTCGCCGGTGGCGCGCAGGGGGCTCCGGAAGTCTGGGCAATGGGCTTCCGCAACCCCTGGCGATTCAGTTTCGACCGTCAGACCAGTACCCTTACGAAGCCTGATATCTGGTTGGGTGACGTCGGCCAAGGCGCGCGCGAGGAGATCAACCGTATCAGCAAGGCGGCCAACTACGGCTGGCCGTTCTTCGAGGGCGACGTCTGCACCCAGCCGGCCGCCACGTGCGCGGCCGCCAAGCCTCGCCTCACCGACGCCGTCTACATCTTCAACCATCAGCAGGGACAGGCGGCCATCGGCGGGTTCGTCTACCGCGGCTCACGCATTCCCGGCCTGATCGGCACCTACGTATTCGGTGCGGTGGGTGTCAACACGCTGTGGGGGCTGCAGCCGGCCGGCAACCCGCCCTATCCGAAACTGGACTTGACGCCCCTGCCGTGGGGCGCGCACGGCTTCGCCGAGGACTTCGATGGCGAGCTCTACCTGTGGAACAGTCAGCGGCCGGGGCCGATCTACAAGATCGTACCGAACGATGCGGTCGGCGGCGGCGGCACCGTTGCCGCGAAGCTGTCGGAGACCGGCTGCTTTGCATCCACCAATCCGATGACTTTGGCGCCGGGGGTCATTCCCTACGACCTCAACAATCCCCTCTACTCCGACGGTGCCGGCAAGCTGCGCGGCATGGCGCTGCCCAACGGCGGCCAGATCACGGTGACCGCCAACAACGACTTCGACTTCCCCGAACGCACCGTGTTCGTCAAGACGTTCACCTTCAACACGCTGGCGCACGGCCCCAATACGCCGATCGAGACGCGGCTGTTCATGCGCCACCCTGGCGGCATCTGGCAGGGTTACAGCTATGAATGGCGGGACGACCTCAGCGATGCCGACCTGCTGCCGGCCGGCAAACAGAAGACCATCACCTTGTTCAACAATCGCCAGCTCACCTGGACCTACCCCAGCCGCGGCCAGTGCACCTTCTGCCACAATGAGAACGCCGGCTCGACCCTGGGTCCGGAAGTAGCCCAGATCAACCGCGACTACACCTTTCCCAATGGTCGCATCTCCAACCAGATCGCCACTTGGCAGCACGTCGGACTGTTCGCCAATCTGGTCACGCCGCCCAACCAGCTGCCGGCACTGGCCAGCCGGACGCTGGGACTGTCGACGACACCGATCGAGCGCCGCGCGCGCGCCTATCTCCACTCCAACTGCGGTGGTTGCCATCGCGAGCCGGCGAGCGCCCAGGCGGCCATCGATCTGACCTACTGGACTCCGACTGCGGCCACCGGCGCGTGCAACGCGGTACCGCTGTCGGGAAGCCTCGGCAATCCGCTGAACCGGCTGATCGCGCCCGGGGATCCCGCCCATTCGGTGCTGTCGCTGCGGATGAAGCGGCGCGACGCCATGGGAATGCCGCCGCTGGGCACCGCCATTCCGGACTACACGATGATCCCGGTGGTCGATGCGTGGCTGAGCGATCCCACCATCTGCGATGCCGCCAGCAGTGCCGACTTCGATGCTGACGGTGTTCCCGATCGCGTCGACAACTGCACGACGGTGTTCAATCCCGATCAGGCCGACACCGACCGCGACGGCTATGGCAACCGCTGCGACGGCGACTTCAACAACGACGGCATCACCGACGCGACCGACGGTGCGCTGCTGACCTCAAAGCTCCGTACCCAGCGCAACGGTGCCGGCTACCAGGCACGGCTCGACATCAACAACGACATGGTCATCGATACCTGGGACGTGACCCTGTTCAACGGACTGGTCGGGCGCGCTCCCGGCCCGTCGGCGGTCCATCCCTAGCGCTGCGGGGCGGGAACGCGTCGAGGTCATCCCCGCCTTCGGCAGGGCGCGTTCGGGCGCGCGGGGGCGAGATCGAAACGCCAACTGCACCGGAGTGACGTCGCCGTGCTCGCCGAGTGACGCATGAGCGGGTAAGCTATCCCAGCAGCGCTGACCAAGCTGATCGGATAGTTCCCCGGTCACGCTTTGCGCCCGGAGCGAACATAAGACGCCAGAAACAACCCATTGATGTTAAAGCAGGCGCCCGTAGCTCAGTGGATAGAGCAACTGCCTTCTAAGCAGTAGGTCGCAGGTTCGAGTCCTGCCGGGCGCGCCATAAAATCAAAGACTTAGCGAAACAAGTCGCGGGGCTGGCAACCAAATGGCAACCAAGTGGGTCGCAGGCGCCTTTAAGGAGTAGGTCACCCCTGCATCATCGGGCCTGCGGACTGGTTAGCGGCCTAGGGCCTC
>JAEULG010000196.1 GCA_016793875.1 Rhodospirillales bacterium
GCCTGGGCGATGTTGGGCTCGATCTCCCGCGCCGAATTGAGCTGGACGCAGGCGACGGTAAAGGTACCCATGCCCAGCACTCAGCCGGTGACGCCGAGCAGGGGGTCGAGTTCGCCCGCCCGGTCAAGGGCCGCCATGTCGTCGGAGCCGCCGATGCCGCGGCCGTCGATGAAGATTTGCGGCACCGTCCGCGCTCCGTTGGTCCGCCGCATCATCTCGTCGCGCGCCCCCGGCGTGCTCGGCACGTCGATCTCGACGTAGGCAACGCCCTTCTTCTCCAGCAGCGCCTTGGCACGATGGCAGTAGGGGCAGAACGGCTTGGTATAGATTTCGACGGTACTCAAGCTGGCGAACTCCCGAGGGTTGCAGGGCTGCCCGCGGCGCGGGCAGAAGGGCCGGCGATCACGCTCGGCCGGACGACCCGGGCAAGCGTCAGGACATCGACCGCGGCGGCACCGGCCTTCAACAGCGTCCGCGCGCAGGCGTTCGTGGTCGAGCCGGTGGTGAAGACATCGTCAATCAGCAGCACGCGCCGTCCGTCGACCTCCCGCCCTTGCCGCCCGGCGACCGCAAAGGCAGCGCGAACCATCGCCGCCCGCTCGCGCGGGCCCGAGGTTCCCAGCTTGCGCGTCCGCTTCGCCCGCCGCAGCAGATCGACGGAGACGGGCCTGCCGGCGAGCCGGCCTGCGGCCTGCGCCAGCAGCGCCGCCTGATTGTACTTGCGGGCGAACAGCCGGGTCCAATGCAGCGGCACCGGCACCAGGATATCGGCCTCGGCCAGCACGGTCCGGCCCGCCGCGACCATCCACGGGGCAAAGGTGCGCACCGCATCGATCCGATCGGCATTCTTGAAGGCAAGGATGAAGCCGCGGCTGCCGTCGTCGTAGGCGATGGCGGCGCGGGCGCGCGCCCATGGCCGGCTGGTCGCGGCGCAGGCGGCACAGACGCTGCCCTCGGCCGCCTCGATCTCGAAAGGCACGCCGCAAGTCGCGCACAACGGCTCGGTGAGGAAGCGCACCTTTGGCCAGCAGCTCGCGCACAGGGCATGGGCAACCTCGACGATCTCGCCGCAAGCCAAGCAGCGCGGCGGCAGTACTGCGTCGAGCAGGCCCGTTCCGAGCCCGCGCACGACGCCGCCAGCAGCGCCGAGCATCCCCGACGGGAAGGAAAGACTGATGGCCATCCGTTTGATCCACTTTCGTCGCCATGCCATATAGCAGGCGACGGCGGTCCCGCAACCGCCCAGCGGGAGTCCCGGAGAACTTGAAGCATGCAGGATCCGATGCGCGTCTTCGACCGCCGCAGCGTGCGCGTGCATCGCGACCGCGCCGCGGCGCTGCTCCCGGACCACGACTTCCTGCTGCGCGAGGTCGGCGAGCGCCTGCTCGACCGGCTCGATGACGTCCGCCGACATTTCCCCTGCGCCCTCGACATGGGCTGCCATCGCGGCGAGCTGGGCGAGATGCTGGCCGGCCGCGGCGGCATCGAGACGCTGGTGCAGTGCGATCTCTCCGAGCCGATGGTCCGCGCTGCTTCCGGGCTGCGTGTCGCCGCCGACGAAGAGGCGCTGCCCTTCGCCGACGGATCCTTCGACCTCGTCGTCAGCGCCATGAGCCTCCACTGGGTCAACGACCTGCCGGGAACGCTGGTCCAGCTCCGCCGGGTACTGCGGCCGGACGGGCTGCTGCTCGCCGCCCTGCTGGGCGGCGAGACGCTGAAAGAGCTGCGCCGGGCGCTCGCCGACGCCGAGATCACACAGGAGGGCGGCCTCAGCCCACGCGTCTCGCCCTTCGCCGACGTCCGCGATGTCGGCAACCTGCTGCAGCGGGCAGGGTTCGCACTGCCGGTGGTCGATGCCGATACCATCACCGTCTCCTACGGCGATCCTCTTTCCCTGCTCGCCGATCTGCGGGGCATGGGCGAGAGCAACGCGGTGGCGCAGCGGCGCAAGACGACGCTGCGCCGGGCGACCCTGTTGGATGCGCTTGCCCGCTACCGCGATGCCCATGCCGATGCCGCCGGCCGCATTCCGGCTACCTTCCAGGTGATCTTCGCCGTCGCCTGGGCGCCCGACGCCACCCAGCCGCAGCCCTTGCGGCCGGGCAGTGCGCTGGCGCGGCTGGCCGATGCCCTCGGCAGCGAGGAAGTCCCCGCCGGCGATCCAGCCCGGCCTTGATGCCCGCTGCAGGAGCGCGTGCCGATGCCCGGGCCGACCGTGCCAGAACCGTTCACCATCGACCGCGAGATCGTCGCCGCCGGCGCCCGCCTCGCCGAGCTCAGGGCGGCGCTGGCCGAGGATTATTGGCAGAACGCCGAGGTGCAGGCGCTGCAGCAGCACCTGCGCCGGCTGATCGGGTGCTACAACGCATTTGCCGAGGACAGGCTGCCGATGCACCAGCGAGCGCGCCAAGCGGCGCGCTTCGAGAGCGCGTTCGCGCATCTGCTGTGGCCCGGCCGCGGATGAGCCGCGGCTTCCGATCGTGCGCTGCCAGCGCTGGCCGAGGCTAGGCGGCCATGCGCTTCGAGACCCCATTGCTGCCGGGCACGCTGATCACCCGCTACAAACGCTTCCTTGCCGACGTCCGCCTCGCCGACGGCACAATGGTTACCGCGCACTGCCCCAACTCCGGCTCGATGCTGAGCGTCAATACACCCGGCTCGGAGGTCTGGCTGTCCCGCTCGACCAAAGCCAGCCGACTGTTGCCCTATACCTGGGAGCTGATCCGGGTCGGCGAGGCCCTGGTCGGCATCAACACCGGCCGGCCGGTGCGGCTGGTCGAGGAGGCGCTGGCGCATTACCGGCTGCCGGAGCTGGCCGGGTATACGTCGCTGCGCCGGGAAGTGCGCTATGGACGCAACTCCCGCATCGATTTGTTGCTGGAAGCACCCAGCCGACCCACATGTTTCGTCGAGATCAAGAACGTAACCTTGAAAAAGGGCATCGGCCGTGATGTTCCCGTATCCTTTCCGGATGCGGTGACCGCCCGAGGAACGAAGCATCTTGTCGAGCTGGGCAATGTGGTCAGGCAGGGCGGACGGGCGGTGATGCTTTACGTGGTGCAGCGAGTCGATGCCGACCGGCTGGCCTTTGCCGGCGAGATCGATCGCGTTTATGCTGATTCGGTGTGTATGGCGCAGGCAGCGGGTGTCGAGATGTACTGCTATCGCTGCAGCGTCGACACCGACGGCATTGCCCTGACCGATGCGATCCCGATCACAGCCCCCGCCCTTCTCGCCGACTAGACTGATCTACCTGGGATGATGAACGATATGCGCCGCGCGGTTGCCTCAAGCGAAACTCGGAGCGTCAAGATCCACGGCGAAAAGGAGTTCGCCGGGATGCGCGCCGCTGGCCGGCTGGCCGCCGAGACCCTCGACTACCTCACCCCCTACGTCGTCCCCGGCGTCCGCACCGACGAGCTCGATCAGCTCTGCGAAGCATTCATCCGCAAGCACGGCGCCATCCCGGCGCCGCTCAACTACCGCGGCTTTCCCAAATCGATCTGCACGTCCATCAACCACGTCGTCTGCCACGGCATTCCCGGCGAGAAGCGCCTGCAGGACGGCGATATCGTCAACATCGACGTCACCACCATACTCGATGGCTGGCACGGCGATACCAGCCGGATGTACGGTGTTGGCAAGGTTCCGGTGAAGGCGCAGCGCCTCATCGACGTGACTTTCGAGGCGATGTGGCACGGCATCGAGGTCGTCCGCCCGGGTGCCACCGTCGGCGATATCGGCCATGCCATCCAGAGCTTCGTCGAGCCGCAGCGCTTTTCGGTCGTGCGCGACTTCTGCGGCCATGGGCTCGGCCGCATCTTCCACGATGCCCCCAATGTCCCCCACTTCGGTCGCCCCGGCGACGGCGTCGTGCTGCGCGAAGGGATGTTCTTCACCATCGAACCGATGATCAACGCCGGCCGCTGGGAGGTGAAGATCCTCGCCGATGGCTGGACGGCGGTTACCAAGGACCGCTCGCTGTCGGCGCAGTTCGAGCATTCGATCGGCGTGACCGCCGACGGCTACGAGATCTTCACCCGCTCGCCGGCCGGTCTGGACCGGCCGCCCTATCCGACCTGACGTTCATGCGGCGTTCGGGCACGGCCGCCGGACCGGCCGGTGCGGACGCCTCTCCGGGATTGCCGCCGTCGCCTGCGGCCAAGCCGCACTATACGGATCATCGCGCCCGCCTGCGCCAGCGCTTCCTTGCCGCCGACGGCGAGACGTTATCCGACTACGAGCTGCTGGAGCTGCTGCTGTTCTTCTCGATCGAGCGGATCGACGTCAAGCCGCTGGCCAAGGCGCTACTGGCTGAATTCGGTAGCCTCGGCGCGGTGCTGGCGGCGGAACCGGCGCGGCTGCGCCGGTTCGAGCGGATCAACGAGCGCACCTGCGCGCTGTTCAAGGCGCTGCGCGAGGCCGGGCGGCGGCTGCTGCGCGACAATCTCGCCGGCCGGCCGGTGATCTCATCGTGGACCCAGCTCCTCGACTACTGCCGCGCCAGCCTCGCCGAGGAAGCAACGGAGCGTTTCCGGGTGCTGTTCCTCGATCGCAAGAACAAACTGATCAGTGATGAGCTGCAGCAGCGCGGCACCGTCGACCACGCGCCAGTCTATCCGCGCGAGGTGGTCAAACGAGCGCTGGAACTGGGCGCAACGGCGGTGATCCTGGTGCACAATCACCCTTCCGGCGATCCGACCCCCTCGCGCGCCGATATCGAGATCACCCGCGAGGTGGCCGCAGCGGCGCGCACCCTCGGCATCGCCGTCCACGACCACGTCGTCGTCGGCCGCGCCGGCACCGCCTCGATGAAGGCGCTCGGCCTGATCTGAGGTCGGGCCGGACCCGCGGGCTCAGGTGCCGGTGCGCGGCACCCGCACCGGCCAGAGCAGCGCCGCCCCGATGGCGAGGAAGACGAGGATCGTCGAGAGCCCGATCCGCTGGCTGCCGGCCAGCGCCGTCACCCAGCCGAACACCGCCGGGCCGAGGAAGGCGGTCGCCTTGCCAGACAGGGCGAACAGCCCGAACATCTCCGTCGTCACCTCCGGTGGCGCGATGCGGGCCATCAGCGAGCGGCTCGCCGACTGCGCCGGGCCGAGGAAGATGCCGATCGGGAGCGCGAACGCCCAGAACAGCGCCTGGCTTTCCACCAGCAGGATCGCGGCGCCGAGGACGCCGATCGCCGCCAGCGCAATCAGCACCGTCGGCTTCGGCCCGATCGCGTCATCGACCCAGCCGAAGGCAAAGGCGCCGGCACCGGCGGTCACGTTGAGCGCGATGCCAAACAGCAAGAGCTGATCGAAGCTCATTTCGAAGGTGACCGCGGCATAGATGCCGCCGACGGCGAACAGCGTGTTCAGCCCGTCGGTATAGATCATGTGGGCGAGCAGGAAGAGCGCGATCTGGCGGTAACGGCGCAGGTCGGCGACGGTGTTCCGCAGCGAGGCGACCGCCCGTCTCGTCGCCTCGCGCGGCGACAGGCCGCTGCCCGGCCGATCCGGTGTCAGCAGGAAGAACGGCAGCGAGAAGATCGCCATCCAGGCGGCCACCAGCAGCGCCGTCGCCCGCACCTGCTCGGAGGCCGCGGGATCGAGGCCGAACAGCGGCGGGTCGGGTCGGATCAGCAGCAGCAGGGCGACGGCAAGACACGCAAGCCCGCCGACGTAGCCGACTCCCCAGCCCCATCCCGAGACCCGGCCAATCATCGCCGGCGGCGCGATCGACGGCAGCATGGCGTTGTAGAAGACGGTGCCGGTCTCGAAGGCGAAGTTGGCAAGGGCAAAGCAGCACAGCACCCAGAAGACGTCCGGCGTCTTCGGCACGGCGAACCACAGCAGCCCCGTGGCAGCGATCATGAGCAGGGAGAAACCGCCAACCCATGGCTTGCGACGGCCGCCGTGGTCGGCGATGGCGCCCAGCAGCGGGCTGAGCAGGGCGGTCACCAGCATCGAGAGGCTGATGGCGAAGGACCACTGGCTGGTCCCGGTGATCTCGTCGGCGGCAACCGCCTTGGTGAAGTAGGCGGCGAAGACGAAGGTGACGATCACCGTCGGGAACGCCGAGTTCGCCCAGTCGAAGGTGCACCAGGCGACCAGCCCTTTGCGCCCGGCCGCTCCGGGCTGCTGCCCGGCTACGCCGCCCCCTGCCTGCATCCGCCGCGTCCCCTCGTGATTTGCGTGCGTCGGGTGCCGGCTGCGACCGGCGCCGCAATCCTGCGGCAGCGCCCCGTTCCCGGCAAGCGGATTACGGCGCTCGCTCCCGTCCTCGCAATCGCGAGTAGCGCGACTCAGCTTTCGGCCAGGGTGCGGAGCTGGCGGCTCGCCACCGCCAGCATCGACAGGTCGACCTCCGGTGCGGCGCCGAGTTCAGCCAGAAGCGCCCGGCTGCGATCGAGCGCCGGCCGCCGCGCCTCGGTCCAGGCAGCGAGGGCCGCGTCCGGCGCAGCGGCATCGCCATCGGCCAGTACCTTTCGCGCCACCGAGCGCTGGTGTGCGTCCAGTTCCTCGATCGCCGCCCAGACGGCGAGCCGCTGCCAGTAGCCGGTGGGGTTCAGCGCTTCCGCCCGCTCGCGCAGCCAGTCGAAACCGAGCTGCTCACCGAGGGCAAAATAGAGCCGGGCGGCCGCCGCCGGCTCGACGCCACACGCGCCGGCGATGCGGACGACATCGCAGGTTGCGGGCAGGACGATGAGCCAAGCGAGGCGGCGGGCGAGCACCTCCGGTACGCCTTGCGCCTGCCAGCGCTCCGTGCGCGTTCGCACGCGGGTCGCCGCCTGCTCCGGCAGCAGCGTACCAATCCCGTCGGCCAGCGCCGCGACCGGCGGTGCAAACCGGGCGACCACCTCGGCAATACCCGGCTCGCCGGCGCTGTTGCGCAGGAACCAGAGGACGCCGCGCTCAACGACGCGCTGCACCTCCTTGTGCAGGGTGAGCTGCAGGCCGGCCGGCACGACACCGTCCAGCGCCTCGATCTCGTCCCACAGCGGGCGAACGGCGAAGACGTCGCGGGCGATGAGATAGGCGCGGGCCGAGCCGGCGCCCGGCAGCCCGGTCTTTTCGGCGAGATCGGCGACGAAGGTCGCGCCCATGCGGTTGATGACGCTGTTGGTCACGGAAGTGGCGATGAGTTCGCGACGCAGCCGGTGGCGGGCGATCTCCGGGCGGAAGCGCTCGTGCACTGCCGTCGGAAAGTAGCGGACGACGTCATCGGCGAGATAGGGATCGTCCGGCAGGTCCGAGGCGAGGATCTCCTCGTTGAGGGCGATCTTGCAGTGGGAGAAGAGGACGGCGATCTCCGGCCGGCTCAGACCCTGGCGCGCCGCCGCCCGGTCGGCCAGCGCCTCTTCGTCGGGCAGGTACTCGACGGCGCGGTTCAGCTTGCCGTGCCGTTCGAGCTGGCGGATCTGCCGGGCTGAGGCCTCCAGCCCGGCGAAGCCGTCCGCCTCGATCATCGAGATTGCCTCGGTCTGCAGGTAGTTGTCGCGCAGCACGAGGCCGGCTACCTCGTCGGTCATCTCGACCAGCAGCCGGTCGCGCTGCTTGCCCGTGAGTTCGCCCTCGTCCACTGAAGCGTCGAGCAGGATTTTGATGTTGACCTCGTGGTCCGAGCAGTCGACGCCGGCCGAGTTGTCGATGAAGTCGGTGTTGATCCGCCCGCCAGCGCGGGCGTACTCGATGCGGCCGAGCTGGGTAACGCCGAGGTTGGCCCCTTCACCGATTACCCTGCAGCGCAGCGTCGACGCATTCACCCGTACCGCGTCGTTGCTGCGGTCGCCGGCATCGGCGTTGCTCTCGTCCTCCGCCTTGATGAAGGTGCCGATACCGCCGAACCACAGCAGGTCCACCTCGGCGCGCAGCAGGATCGACATCAGCTCGGCGGGGGTCAGCCGCTCGGCGGTAAAGCCGAAGCGCTGTCGCATCTCCGCCGTCGCGGTCAGCAGCTTCGCGGTACGCGGGAAGACGGCGCCGCCCGCCGACAGCAGACTCTGGTCGTAGTCGGCCCAAGACGAGCGCGGCAACGCGAACAGGCGCTGCCGTTCGGCGAGGCTGCGCGCCGCATCCGGATCGGGATCGACGAAGATGTGGCGATGGTCGAAGGCGGCGAGCAGGCGGATGTGCGGGGACAGCAGCATACCGTTGCCGAAGACGTCACCGGACATATCACCGACGCCGACGACCGTGAACGGCTCCGCCTGGATGTCGCGGCCGAGTTCGCGGAAGTGGCGCTTGACCCCCTCCCAGGCGCCGCGGGCGGTGATCCCCATCGTCTTGTGGTCGTAGCCGTGGCTGCCACCCGAAGCGAAGGCATCGCCGAGCCAGAAGCCGTACTCGGCTGCGAGCGCATTGGCGATGTCAGAGAAGGTGGCGGTCCCCTTGTCAGCGGCGACGACAAGATAGGGATCATCTGCGTCACGGCGGACGACCTGCGGCGGCGGGACGATCCCGGCGCCAGAGCGGTTGTCGGTCAGGTCGAGCAGGCCGCGGATGAAGGTCTGGTAGCAGGCGATGCCGGCCGCCTGCCAAGCCTCGCGATCGCTGGGATCCACCGGTTGCTTGACGACGAAGCCACCCTTGGCGCCGACCGGCACGATCACCGCGTTCTTCACCGTCTGCGCCTTCATCAGGCCGAGGACCTCGGTGCGGAAGTCCTCGCGCCGGTCGGACCAGCGGATGCCGCCGCGCGCCACCCGGCCGCCGCGCAGGTGGATGCCTTCGACGCGCGGGCTGTAGACGAAGATCTCCACCATCGGCCGCGGCAACGGCAGCTCCTCGATGCGGCGGCTGTCGAGCTTCAGTGAGAGATAAGGCTTCGGCGCGCCGTCGGTGCCGGTCTGGAACCAGTTGGTGCGCAGCGTCGCCTCGACGAGGTTGAGGAAGCGGCGCAGGATGCGGTCCTCGTCGGCGCTGACGACGGCATCGAGAGCGGTGGCGATACCGGCGCGGATGGGCGCGGCGCGATGCTCGGCATCACCCTCGGCCTCGGGGTCGAACAGCGCCATAAACAGGCGAACGAGGGCGCCGGCGATCTCCGGGTTCGCCGTCATAACCCGTTCGAGATAGGCCTGGGTGAAGGGAATGCCCGCCTGCCGCAGGTAGCGGGCATAGGCGCGCAGCACCTGCACCTGCCGGGCGTCCAGGCCCGCTGACAACACCAGCGCATTGAGCCCGTCGCTCTCCAGCCGACCTTCCCAGACGCCGACGAACGCTTCGCGGAAACGATCGCCGACGTGGGCGATATCGACCGCGCCGCCCTCGCGCGCCTCCAGGCCGAAGTCGTGGATCATCACCGTGCGCTGGCCGCCGGCGCCGATGCGCACGCGCACCGGATGCGGCACCTCGTCGACGACGCGCAGGCCGAGGTGCTCCAGCACCGGCAGCACCTGCGAGAGCACCAGCCGGTCGCCGGGCTGGTAGATCTTGAAGCGGAACTGCATGCTGGTCGCGGCGAACGGCCGCCACAGGGCCAGGCCGAAGTGCCCCTCCTCCAGCGCCCGCTCGATGGCATCGACGTCGCCGACCGCCTGCTCGGCGGTGAACCGCTCGCGGTAGCCGAGCGGAAACGCCGTGGCGTAGCGCTCGTAGAGGCGGTGCGCCTCCTCCTCGCCGTGGGCGAGCTGCAGCGCATCGAGCAGCCGGTCGCCCCACGACCGGCTAGCAGTAACGATCTCCCGCTCCAGGTCCTGCGCCTCGAACGGCGGAATCTGGCCGGGCGTCGTCTGCACGATGAGATGGACGCGGGCCAGCGGCGCATCGCCGAGCAGCAGGTAGTTGGCGCTGACCCGGCCGGCGAAGGCACGCTCCAGGATTCCCTGGATGGCGAGGCGAAGCTGCGTCGTGTAGCGATCGCGCGGCACGAAGACGAGGCAGCTGACGAAGCGGTCGAAGTCGTCGCGGCGGACGAACAGGGCGACGCGTTGCCGGTGCTGCAGGTGCAGGATGCCGAGCCCGACCTCTAGAAGCTGCTGGTCTGTCACCTGGAACAGCTCGTCGCGCGGGAAAGTCTCGATGATGTTACCGAGCGCCCGACCATCGTGGCTGCGCGGCTCGAACCCGGCGCTGGCCAGTGCCCGAGCGAGCTTGCGCCGCAGCAGCGGGATGTTGCGGGCGCTGCGGTTGTAGGTGGCCGCGGAGAACAGGCCGACGAACAGATGCAGGCCGGCCGGCGCACCCGACGCCGCCGGGCGCTGCACCAGGATGCAGTCCATCAGCACCGACCGGTGGACGGTGGAGCGGCGGTCGGACTTGGTCACCGACAGGGGCTCGGCACCATCGCAGAAGCGGGCGAGCGCCGGCGGCAGTGGCGCGCCGTCGCGCAGGTCGTCAAACACGATCACCGCGGGATCGCGCAGCAGGCCGAGGCCGGAGCCTGGGGAAACCTGGGCGATGCGCCCGGGATCCTGCTCCGGCAGGTCGTAGTCGCGGTAGCCGAGGAAGGTGAAGTTGTTCTGACGCAGCCATTCCAGGAAGACACGCGCTTCCGCCGCATCACCCTCGCCCTCCGGGAGCGCGGCGATCACCTCGTCCAGCCGGCCACGGGTGGCGAACCAGTCGCCGTAGGCGGCGCGCACGTCGGCGAGCACCGCCACCACACCCTTTTCAATGTCGGCAAGGGCGGCCGTCGGCGAACGGGTCACTTCGATGTGCATGAACGATTCGGCGCCGCCTTCGTCGGCGGGATCGTCGGGAGCCGCCACCGCCAGCAGGCGCCCGCCCGGATCGCGGCGGATGCCGATCACCGGATGCACCACGAGGTGGACGGCGAGATCATGGCGGTTCAGCTCGGCGACCACCGAATCGACGAGGAACGGCATGTCGTCGGTGACCACCTCGACGATGGTGTGCTCGCTACGCCAGCCGTGCTCATCGAAGCTGGGGTTGTAGGCGCGGATCAGCGCCGTTGCAGGCAGCCGCCGCTCGCCGAGGCGCCAGTGGGCGAAGGCGGCGCCGAACAGCGCATCGGCGCCGCGCTCGCCGATGTCGTCCAGCGGCGCCCGTGCCCAGTAGTGCTGCAAGAAGGGAAGGATGCGGCCGGCATCATCGCCCAGTCGCCAGCGGGCGGCTTCCTCGATTCGCTGCAGAAGCTCGTTGCGTCGGATATCGTCGCTGTGCGTCATCGCTGCTCACCCGGTCGCTTGCGGCTGCCGCGCGAACGCCGGAGGGTGCGGGCCGCCGCTCCCGCCTGCTCGTCCCGGCGGGGCACCCGGAGCCAACCAAAAGGAGCGGCTAGCGCTCCCGAAACCCGGCATCTCTTCTCGGCGGTCGTTTGCCAGCCGTTCAGGGCTCGCGCTATACACGCTAACCCTTTATTTCGCAATAATTATTTCGCCGCCGGCGCTCCCGGCAGTGTCCGTTCGACCGCCTCCCGCAAGCGGCCGGCATCCGGCGACGTCGTCGTCGCGAACCAGTCGACGAAGTGACCGTCGGCGGCGATCAGGTACTTGTGGAAGTTCCACCGCGGCACGCCGAGGACGCCCGCCTGCTCCGCCGCCCAGCGGTAGAAGGGGTGGGCGTCGTCGCCGCGCACGTGCGCCTTCGCCGTCATCGGGAAGTCGACCGCGAAGTTCACCTCGCAGAACTCCTTGATCTGCGCCTCGGTGCCCGGCTCCTGGCCGCCAAAGTCGTTGGACGGCACGCCGAGCACGACGAGTCCGCGTTCGCGAAAGTCCTGCCACAGCTTCTCCAGCCCCTCGTACTGCGGAGTGAAGCCGCACTGCGAGGCGGTGTTGACCACCAGCAGCGCCTTGCCGCGGAACTCAGAAAGCGGCAGCGGCGTCCCGTCGATGCCGGTGAAGGCGAAGTCGTAGGCCGTCTGCACGGCAGCAGCCGCGGCCGGCGGGGCGAGTCCCAACGTGACGGCAAGCGCGGCAAGCAGGCTCCTGGCCACTGAACGTTCTCCTCAACACACCCCGGCGCTTCGTCCTTGGTGAACCCGCCGACGCAGGGGAGCTGGACGTTCCCCGGGCTCCCACCTGCTGAATAACGCAGATTGCCCCACGGCGCATCTCGGGTGGACCCTGCTGCCAGCGTGACCGCCGCCCCGACTCAGCCCTCGCCCGCCGGCTGCGGTGGCGGCATGCGCGGCTCGAGCGGCTCGTCACGAGGCGTGTCGCGCCGAGCTGCGGCGTGACGCGCCTTGAGCATGCCGAAGACCACCGCGCCGAGCATCGCCCCGGCCAGCAGGCGGCGGGCGATGCTGATCGTCTGGCGAATGATCATCGCCGACGCCGGCCGCAGGCGCTGCAGGAATACAAGGCTGCGGCCATCGCTCCGCCCAGAATGACGCCGCTCAGCAGGGCGGCCGACGCCGCCAGCGTTGATAGTGCCATCTTGCGCTCTTTCCTCTCGCCCCTCCGGATTCGGCCGGTCCGGCCACCAGCGGGGTCTTCTCTTGGAGGTAACCCGGCGCGCGCGGGTTTCAAGCGATGGCGAATGTGTTATCCAGTCGCCTTTCCGGGACTGCCGTTCAACGGGCGCGCGATAACAGTAATGGCCATCCTTGACTCGCCCGACCGCGCCAGCGCGCTCAGGCCGCAGCCGCCGCGCTTACCGCTGCATCCGTTGGTGGCGCTGGTCCTGGCGATGCTTCTCTGTGTCGCGGCCGCGGCACCGGTGCCGGCGCAGGACACGGCGGTGGGACGCTCGTTCGCCCTCGTCGCCAGCGAGTGGCAGCGGACGTTCGACACCGTCGAGCGTGCCATCAACGACCAGCAGCAGGTGGATGAGGGTCGCCGCCGGCGGTGGGACGCCCAGCTCACCGCCGCAATCGACGATGCCCGCGCCTTCGAGGGCGAAGCCCACCGCGAGATCGAGGCGCAGACGCGGCTGCTCGACGCCCTCGGCCCGGCGCCGGCCGAGGGACAGCCGGCGGAGGCCCGCGATGTCGCCCGCGAGCGCAAGGAGATCTCCGACGCGCTCGCCCTCTACCGCGCCCGGCTGGCACAGGCGGAACTGGCGGTGACCCGCGCCGCCGCCCTGCAGGAAGCGCTGGCGACGACGGTCCGCCAGCGCTTCCTGCAGCGGCTGCTGCAGCGCGACCCCTCGCCGCTGGCGCCGGGGGTGATGCAGGAGGGCTTGGCAGCGGCCCTCGACCGCTTTCAGCAGACGCTGGCGACGCCCGCTGTCTCGTGGGCGGCGCTGACCGACGAGCAGCGCACACGACTGCGCTGGCTGCTGCCGGCAACGCTGGTCCTCGCCGGTTGCACAGCATTCGTGCTGCGCCACCCGCTCAACGCCCGGGGAACGCGGCGTCTCGCCGGAGGCGGCTCACCGCCGTCTGTCGGCCGGCGGCTGACCGCGCTGGTGCTGCGCACCATCGCCGACGGCATCCTGCCGGCGATGGTCCTTGCGGCGCCCGTGCTGGTGCTGTGGGGTGCGACCGATCTGCCTGCCGCGGATCCCGGCTTGCAGGTGGTCATCGCCGTGATGGTGGCGCTGGCGATGCTCGTCGTCGGCGCCGCGGTGGTTCGCGGGGCGCTCGCACCACCCGAAGCCGACGCCGGCCTGTCTTCGCTGACAGCGCCGGCGGCGCGTGCCTTGTGCGGCTGCATTGCCCTGCTCGGCCTTGTCTTCGTCGTCGAGATGGCGCTGCGCCGGGCGGCAGCCGCGCTGCCACCGGCACCGCCAGCGCTTGATGCAGTGGATGGCCTCGTCTACTGCGGCTTTGCTGCCATCGGCTTGGCGCTGGCCGCGCGCGGCCGGGTCTGGCGCCGACAACAGCGGCCCGCCAAGGACGTCATTACGCTCCACGACGAGGCCGGCCGCTGGCAGGAGGCGGGCGCGTCCAGCGAGCCGGGCGCTGCCCCGGAGGAAGCTGCGCCAACTGCGGTAGGGGCGGAGAAGCTCGCGCATCGCCCCCTCGATCCCGCCAAAACCGCCGCGCGTATCGCCGCGCTGCTGGCCGGTGGCGCCACCATAGCTGCGGCCATCGGCCAGACCCGCCTGGCGATGACCATCGTCGACACCCTGCTGTGGGCAGCGACCGCACTAGGGCTCTGCCTGCTCGCCCGCACCGCCGGCCGTGCCGCCATCACCGCGCTCCTGCGGACGGCGCCGCTGCGCCCGACCAACGGGCTGACTGCAACCACGGCGCGCGGCGTCCTGGCGGCGGTGCGGGTGCTGATCGACCCGGCGCTCGTCGCCGTCGCCATCTGGGCGCTGGCGCCGCTGTGGGGCCTCGCCCGCGCCGATCTCGCTCGCTGGGGCCGGGGCATGCTGGAGGGCTTCACCATCGGGGGCGTCACCATCTCGCTGACGGCGGTGGCGATGGCGTCGGTGGTGCTGGTCATCGCCCTCGCAACCGCGCGGGCGGGACGCCGCACGCTCGCCAACAAGCTACTGCCGCGCACCCGCCTCGACGCCGGCGTCCAGCATTCCATTTCGGTCGGCGCCGGTTACGCCGGCGTCGTTGCCGCCTTCCTGATGGCGATATCAGTGCTCGGCGTCGACCTCTCCAGCTTCGCCATCGTTGCCGGCGCCCTCTCCGTCGGCATCGGCTTCGGCTTGCAGGCGATCGTCAACAACTTCGTCTCCGGCCTGATCTTGCTGATCGAGCGTCCGGTGAAGGTGGGCGACTGGGTCGCGGTCGGCAGCCAGCAGGGGGTGGTCAAGCGCATCAACGTCCGCTCCACCGAGCTGGAGACGTTCGAGCGCTCGACGATCATCGTTCCCAACTCCGACCTTTTATCCAACGCCGTCGTCAACTGGACCCATCGCGATCGCGTCGGCCGGGTCGATGTGCGGGTCAGCATCGACCAGAGCGTCGACAGCGCCGCGGCGCGGGAGCTACTGCTCGCCTGCGCTCGGGATCACTCGGAGGTGCTGGGCTGGCCGCAGCCGTTCGTGCTGCTCGCCGAGTTCGCCGACAACGCGCTGGTGTTCGAGCTGCGTGCCTTCCTGCGCAACGTCGAAAAGCGCGTCCGCGTCGCCAGCGATCTGCGCTTTGCCATCGACCGCGCCTGCCGCGACGCCGGCATCGCCTATCCATCGACCCAGTCGGAGATCCACCTGCGCGACATCGAGCGCCTGGAGCGGGCGCTCAGCCGGCTGGCAGCACAGCCCGAGGCCGGCACCCCGGCTGCCCGCAGCCGTCCCCGGCGGATCCGATGAACGCGCTGCCGCTAATTAAGCAACGTCCCGTTTGCTTAAATAAGGCGATGCCAAAGTAAGCAGCCTTAAATAGCGCGCGTAGTCTCGCACAGCGTGTCAATTTGCCTCGCCCCCCACGGGGAGAGGTTCGGTGCCCTCGCTGAGAATCTCCAGATAACGCCGGTAGCCGAAAACGCGGCCGCGGCGGCGCCCGGTGACCTCTTCGACGACACCCAGGCGCTGAAGGTCGGCAAGCGCAGCGTTGATGGTCGGAGCGGTGAGCGGCTCTCATGCCGGCATGTCCTCCGCCCCGGGGTAACGTAGACCGCAGCTCGGCACAACGCGAGTGCAGGTGCCGCTGCCCGCGCAAAGGTGTATGAGAACGAAAGGGTCTGTGACATCGCGCGGGATCGCGGCGGCGATCGCCGGACAGGGGCAGGGGGAAACATGAATATCGCCAGCCTGCTGGCCCGCGCCGGCCGCAGCGACGCGGAGCGGCCGGCCATCGCCGTCGGCGCCACGACGATCACCACCTACGGGATGCTCGCCCGGCGCGCCGCGGGCGTGGCCGCCGGGCTCGGCCACGCGTTCGCGCTGTCGCCGGGCGACCGGGTGGCGCTGGTGATGCGCAACTGCCCCGCCTACATCGAGGCGCTGTTCGCCTGCTGGTGGGGCGGCTTTGCGGCCGTGCCGGTAAACGCCAAGCTGCACCCGCAGGAGATCGCCTACATCCTCGGCCACGCCGGCGCCAAGGTGTGCCTCGCCACCGACGATCTGGCGCAGCCGGTGGCAGCGCTGCAGGGCAGCTTGCCAGACCTCGCCGCCGTGCTCTGCACCGACGGCGCCGACTGGCAGCAGATGGCGCTGTCCGATCCGGCAACGCTGGCGGCTGTCGCACCGGACGACCTCGCCTGGCTGTTCTATACCAGCGGCACCACCGGCCGGCCGAAGGGCGCGATGCTGAGCCACCGCAACCTGCTGGCGATGACCACCAGCTATTTTATCGACGTCGACGCCATCGCCGCCAACGACTGCCTCCTGCATCCGGCGCCGCTGTCGCACGGCTCAGGCATGTACGTGCTGCCGCACGTCGCGGCGATGGCGAGGCAGGTGGTCCCGGAAAGCGGCGGCTTCGATCCCGCCGAACTGCTCGCGATGATCGAAGCGCACCCGGGCGCCGCCTTCTTCGCCGCGCCGACCATCGTCCATCGGCTGGTGACCAGTCCCGCGGCGGCGAGTGCCGATACCCGCAACCTGAAGACCATCGTCTACGGCGGCGGCCCGATGTACGTCGAGGACTGCAAGCGGGCAATGGCGCTGCTCGGCAACAAGCTGGTGCAGATCTACGGCCAGGGCGAAAGCCCGATGACCATCACCGCGCTGAGCCGGGCCCGCCATGCAGATCGCGGCCATCCCCGTTACGAGGCGCGGCTGGCATCGGTCGGCCTGCCGCATAGCGTCGTCGAGGTCATCATCGCCGATGCCGACGACCGCCCGCTGCCGCCGGGCGAGATCGGCGAGGTGCTGGTGCGCGGTGATCCGGTCATGCGCGGTTACTGGCGCGACGCGGCGGCCACAGCCGCCACCTTGCGCGGCGGCTGGCTGCACACCGGTGATCTCGGCGCCTTCGACGGCGACGGCTTCCTGACGCTGAAGGACCGCTCGAAGGACCTGATCATCAGCGGCGGTGCCAACATCTACCCGCGCGAGGTGGAGGAGGTGCTACTCCGCCATCCCGACGTCGCCGAGGTCTCGGTGATCGGCGAACCGGATCGCGAGTGGGGAGAGATCGTCGTCGCCTTCGTCGTCGGCCGGCCCGGCAGCGCGCCCGCCGGCGACGAAGCCCTCGATGCGCTGTGCCTTGCGCATCTCGCCCGCTTCAAGCGGCCGAAGCGCTACGTGCATCTGGAAGCCCTGCCGAAGAACAACTACGGCAAGGTGCTGAAGACGGCGCTGCGCCAGCGGCTGGCGGCGAAACAGGAGGAACATTGAGATGGCGGGACGACTGCAGGGCAAGGTGGCGATGGTCACCGGCTGCGGCTCGGTCGGGCCGGGCTGGGGCAACGGCAAGGCGATGGCGGTGCTGTTCGCCCGCGAGGGAGCACAGGTATTCGGCCTAGACATCGACGCCGGCGCCGCCGCCGAGACGAGGACGATCATCGAAGGCGAAGGCGGCACCGCCCGCACCCGCGTCGCCGATGTCGGCCGCGCCGAGGACGTGGCTGCGGCGGTGGGCGCGTGCGTCGACGCCTTCGGCCGCATCGACATCCTCGTCAACAACGTCGGCATCGCCCGCGTCGGTGGCCCGGTCGAGCTGGACGAGGCGGTGTGGGACGAGGTGATGCGGGTCAACCTGAAGAGCGTCTACCTGACCTGCCGGCAGGTGCTGCCGCTGATGCAACAACAGCAAGCCGGCGCCATCGTCAACAACGCGTCGATCGCCGCGCACGGCTGGTGCGGTGTCAACTACGGCCTCTACGGTACCAGCAAGGGGGCGATGATCTCGCTGACCCGCAGCCTTGCCGTGCAGTACGCACCCGACGGCATCCGCGCGAACTGCGTCTGCCCGGGGCTGATGAACACGCCGCTGGTGCACAAGGCACTGACCCACGTCTACGGCGCCGAGGGTGATATCGCGACGCTGATCGCGACGCGCGACCGCCAGTGCCCGATGGGCCACATGGGCGACGGCTGGGACACCGCCTACGCCGCCCTATTCCTTGCCTCCGACGAGGCCCGCTACATCACCGGCGTCGCTCTTGACGTCGACGGCGGCTTCAGCCTGCGCTTCGCCTGAGCACGGGTACTCGCCTTGTCCCGGTTCGCTCCGGTTTCCGGCGTTATCTGCCGGAACCGCCACCTTCTGCCGGGCGGGCCCGCCCTGCGAACGGCCTGCCGTATCGGCCGCGCCGGCTATCGCTTCGCGCCTTCCTCTTCGGCCTTCACCGCCGCCTCGCTCTCGCGCGCGGCTTTTTCCTGGCTCTTCTCGACCATGCGGACGCACCAGATTGAGATCTCGTAGAGCAGGATGGTGGGGATGGCGAGGCTGACCTGGCTGAAGATATCCGGCGGCGTCAGCACGGCGGCGAAGATGAAGGCGGCAACGATGGCGTAGCGGCGCTTCTCGCGCATCGTCTGCGAGGACAGCAATCCGGCCCGCGCGAGCAGCGTCATCGCCACCGGCATCTGAAAGCACAGGCCGAAGGCGAAGATCAGCTGCATCACCAGCGAGAGGTACTGGTCGACCTTGGCGTCGAGCTGGATCGGCAGTCCCTGCTCGCTGGTCATCTCGAAGCCGAGGAAGAAGTGCCAGGCCCTGGGGAAGACGACGTAGTAGGCCATTGCCCCGCCGGCGAAGAACAGCAGCGGGGTGGCGATCAGGAACGGCAGGAAGGCACGGCGCTCGTTCTTGTAGAGGCCGGGGGCGACGAACTTCCACAGCTGCGTTGCGATCAGCGGGAAGGCGAGGAACATCGCCGCGAAGAACGCCACCTTGACGTAGGTGAAGAAGGCTTCGTGCAGCGCGGTGAAGATCATGCGGCGGTCGCCGCCCTTCTCGTGCAGCACATCGGCCAGCGGCTTCACCAGGAACTGGTAGATGTGCGGCGACAGCCAGTAGCAAATGAAGAACAGGACGACGACGCCGAGGATGCACCAGATCAGCCGCCGCCGCAGCTCGATGAGGTGATCCATCAGCGGCATGCGGCTGGCGTCGATATCCTCTTCTTTGTCTTGCCTCATGCTCACTCGTTCCCGGCTGCGGGAGAACTGTGCCGGCCGGGCGATCCGGTCGGATCCCCTGCCGCGTCGATTGAACGGATGTCCTTACGGGCGGAACGGGCGGACGTCCCCCGATGTCCGCTCGGGGGTTTCAGGTGGAGGCGGCGGTGCGGCCTCGTCGACCTCGGCGGGCCCGGCTTCGCCTGCCGTTGCCTCGGTGTGCGACGCCAGATCCGCATCCGGCAGCGGCGGCATGGCGTCGTCCGGCGGCGGCCCGCCGTCAGTCTCGTCGGCCGCGTCGTGCCGCCGCGAGCCTCCCTCCATCGCCTCCTTGATGCGGCGATTATACGCCGCAGGGTCGAAATCGCTGCTCAGCTTGCCGGTGGGATCGACGGATTTGCGCAGCTCGTCTCCGAGGTCGAAGCGGGCGGCGCTCTCCACCCGCTGCTTGATGTCGTCGAGCTCCGCCTCCCGGGCCATCTCGGCAAGCCCGTTCTGAAACTCGCGGCTCATCGCCCGGGCCTTCTGCATGTAGCGCGCGCCGGTGCGCAGCACCCGGGGCAGATCCTTCGGGCCGACGACGACGAGGGTGACGACGCCGATCAGAAACAGCTCCTGCCAGCCGATATCGAACATGCGACGCCTCGCCGCAGCGCTCGCAGCCGCGGGCGATCAGGACCTCGCCGCCCGGTCGTGCTCGCCCGCTCCTTCGCGCGCCGTGCCCGCCGGGCGCTGTTCCGGCGGCAGCGCGCGGGGCTCGCGCGGGGCCTCCGGTTCCTCGAAACGCTCGTCCTCACGCATGCTGTTCTTGAACGATTTCAGTCCTTTGCCGAAATCGCCCATGAGTTGCGAAACCTTGCCCCGACCTCCGAAGAGAATCAGGACGACCACCAGCACGATGAGCCAGTGCCAGATGCTGAAAGAACCCATCAGAGTTTCCCGTCCAGTATCACCCCTGCCCCCGGGTGCGGCAGATGATGCAGAAAAGAGTGCACCACCGCAACGCGCGCAACCAATCAACCATTGTTCATAAGCTAATATATGGCGGTGGGACGCGGCGTTTGCCGCGGCGCAGGCGGCTGCGGCGCTTTAGCCGCCGTCCGGGTCGAGCGGCTCTATCGCCACCGACGGGCCGCCGGCGTCGTCGCCGCCGTCCGGCTGCAGCACCCGGATCGCCGGGCGGGCGTCGAGCAGGCCGGCGGCGCGCAGCTCGTCGACGTTGGGCAGCTCGGCGGTGGTACCAAGCCCGAAGTGCCGCAGGAAGCCGTCGGTGGTGACCCACGTCACCGGCCGGCCGGGGGTTTCGCGGCGGCCGCGCGGCTCGATCCAGCCGTGCTCGAACAGCGCATCCAGGGTTCCCTTGCCCAGCTGCACGCCGCGGATCTCTTCGATCTCGCCACGCGTGACCGGCTGGTGATAGGCGATCACCGCCAGCGTCTCGATGGCGGCGCGCGACAGCTTCTTCTCGATGCGCCGCTCGCGCGCCAGCAGCGGCGACAGGTCGGCTGCGGTGACGAACGACCAGCCGGCGCCGGCACGGGCCAGCTGCACCCCCCGCGGCGCACATTCACCCTGCAGTTGCGCCAGCAGCGCCGGCACGTCGCTGCCGGCCGGCAGCCGCTCGGCGAGGTCCCGTTCGCTCAGCGGCTCGGCCGAAGCGAACAGCATCGCCTCCACGAGGCGCAGCGCCTGACGGCCGGGTGGCATCTCCGCGTTCATCGCCGCTCACCTTCCTGATTGCCGGGCTTCAGGTAGATCGGCCCGAAGGGCTGGTTCTGCCGCAGCACCAGGACACCCTGCCGGGCCAGCTCCAGCACCGCCCCGAAGGTGGCGGCCAGCGCCGAACGGGCGGTGAGCGAGCCTTCGCGCAGGCCGGCAAGCGCCCCTTCCGGAAGGTAGCGGGCAAGGCTTTCCCAGCCCGGCGCCTGGCCCAGGCTGTTGCGGATGCGCGCCAGCGCCGCTTCGACGCTGTCCAGCGCCACCGGCTCGACCAGCGCCAGCGGCGCCTCGCCGCGGCGGCGACGGAGGTGGCGGCCGTATGCCTGCAGCAGGCCGTTAAGGTCGGCGCTGACCACCACCTCGAGTCGCTCCGGGATCGCCTCCGGCCGGCCGCGCTGCCAGAAGTCGCGGCCGAGCTGCGGGCGGGCGAGCAGCCGCTTGCCGGCCTCGCGCATGGCATCCATCCGCCGCAGCTGGAAGGCGAGCGCTGCCGCCATCTCGTCGCTCGACGGCTCGTCGGCCGCGGGCGGCTCCGGCAGCAGCAGCCGCGACTTCAGCTCCGCCAGCCAGGCCGCCATCACCAGATACTCGGCCGCCAGTTCCAGGCTGGCGCGGCGCGCCGCCGCCACGTAGGCAAGGTACTGATCGGCGAGCGCCACGATGGAGATGCGGCGCAGATCCACCTTCTGCGCCCGCGCCAGCGCCAGCAGCAGATCGAGCGGGCCCTCCCAGCCGTCGAGATCGACGACGAAAGCGTCGGACGGAAACGGCCCATCGTCCAGGTCCTCCGCCGGCGACGTCTCAGCCGCCAGCGCCACCGCGGTTGCCGCGCTCATCCGATCCCCACCAGCGAGAAGATGAACTCCACCACCCACATCGAAGGCCGGATCACCAGCCACTGGAAGATGCTGAGATCGACGCCGAACGTGCTGCCGAGCAGCGGCAGCACGAACACCACGGTGAGGA
Source organism: Rhodospirillales bacterium (assembly GCA_016793875.1). GTDB lineage: Bacteria > Pseudomonadota > Alphaproteobacteria > Rhodospirillales > Defluviicoccaceae > Defluviicoccus. The sequence continues at coordinate 21,492 of JAEULG010000196.1, forward strand.
TGATGAAAAAGCCGTAGGGCTCGATCCGGCTGAACGGCACGGCGAGGGCCGGCGGCAGCAGGCCCACGGCGACCCGGCCGCCATCCAGCGGCGGTATCGGCAGCATGTTGAACACCGCCAGCAGCACGTTCAGCCAGACGGCGTTGACGAGGTTGGTGCCGACCCAGGTCAGTGCCGCACCCGGCTCCGCCGGGATCATCGCAAGCAGGACGGCGGCGAGCACGGCGATGGCGATGTTGATGCCTGGCCCCGCGGCGGCGACCAGGACCATGTCGCGCCGCGGATGG
>JAEULG010000203.1 GCA_016793875.1 Rhodospirillales bacterium
AAGACGGTGACCCGCTGCTCACGGTTGATCTCCGCGATGGTGCGGAAGATCTGCTTGACCACCATCGGCGCCAGGCCCAGCGACGGTTCGTCCAGCAGCAGCAGCCGCGGACGGCTCATCAGCGCCCGACCGATCGCCAGCATCTGCTGCTCGCCGCCGGACAGGGTGCCGCCGCGCTGGTCGGCGCGCTCCTGCAGGATCGGGAACAGCGCATAGACCCGGCGGAGGTCGTCGGCGACATGGCTGCCGTCGCTGACCGTCGCGCCCATCAACAGGTTCTCGTAGACGCTCATGCGCGCGAAGATGCGTCGCCCCTCAGGCGACTGGGCGATACCGGCGCGGATGATGGCATGCGTCGGCCAGCGGGTGATATCCTGCCCTTCGAAGGCGATGCGGCCGCGGGTGGCGTGCGGCTGGCCGCAGATGGTCATCAGCAGCGTCGACTTGCCGGCGCCGTTGGCGCCGATCAGGGTGACGATCTCGCCCTCGCGGACCTCGACGTCGACGCCGCGCAGCGCCTCGATGTTGCCGTAGAAGGTGTGTACTCCTTCAATCGTCAGCATTCTAGCCGTCGTCCGTTGCATCGTGCGCCAGATCCTCGGCGATCTCCGGCGGCAGCTCGTCATCCTCTTCCTCGCCGAGGTAGGCCTTGATCACCGCCGGATCGCTGCGCACGTGCGAAGGCGGGCCTTCGGCGATCTTGCGTCCATAGTCGAGGACGACGATGTGCTCGGAGATCTGCATCACCACGCTCATATCGTGCTCGATCAGCAGGATGCCGATGCGGTGGTCGTCGCGGATGGACAGCAGCAGTTCGTTCAGGGCGGCGCTCTCGCGCGGGTTGAGGCCGGCGGCCGGCTCGTCCAGACAGAGCAGGACGGGGCGGATGCACATCGCCCGCGCGATCTCGAGCCGCCGCTGGTCGCCGTAGGGCAGGCTGGAGGCCTGCCAGTCGGCGCGCTCCAGCAAGCCGACCTTGTCCAGCCAGTAGCGCGCGAGGCCCACCGCCTCGCACTCCGCCTTGCGGTAAGGGGCGAAGCCGAGCAGGCCGCCGATGGAGAACCAGGAGGCGCGCATCAGCCGGTTGTGTTGGGCGACGATTAGGTTCTCCAGCACCGACATGGAACCGAACAGCCGGATGTTCTGGAAGGTGCGGGCAACGCCGGCGCGCTGCGGGATGCGAAACCCCTCCATCTGCTCCAGCAGCATCGGCCCGTGCTGCGGGTGGTGCAGGGTGAGGCGGCCGATGGTCGGCTTGTAGAAGCCGGTCAGGCAGTTGAAGACGGTGGTCTTGCCGGCGCCGTTGGGGCCGATGATCGCGGTGATCCGTCGGTCGTCGGCGGAGAACGAGATGTCATCGACGGCGATCAGCCCGCCGAAGCGCATCGTCAGATGCTCGACGCTGAGCAGAGCCGTCTCCCGTCGCGAGCCGGTGTCGGTCATCCGCGTTGGTTACCGGGCGGCGCCGCCGCCGCGCGCAGCAGCCGGATGGTCGGCTCCCGGAAAGCCAGCAGTCCGCGTGGCCGCCAGATCATGATCAGCACCATCAGCCCGCCGAACGCCAGCATGCGGAAGTCCTCCAGCTGGCGCACCAGCTCCGGCCCACCGATCAGCACGATGGCAGCGATGACGACGCCAAGCTGGCTGCCCATGCCGCCGAGCACGACGATGGCAAGGATGATCGCCGACTCGATGAAGGTGAAGCTCTCCGGGCTGACGAAGCCCTGCCGGGTGGCGAAGAACGAGCCGGCGAAGCCGGCGAACATGGCGCCGATGGCGAAGGCAGTGAGCTTGGTGTTGGTGGGATTGATGCCGAGGGAGCGACAAGCGATCTCGTCCTCGCGCAACCCCTCCCAGGCGCGCCCGATCGGCAGCTTGCGGATGCGCAAGGTGAAGAGGTTGGTTAGCAGCGCCAGGGCGAGGATCAGGTAATAGAGGAAGATCACCCGGTGCATCGGCGAATAGGCGATATTGAAGAAGCCGCTGAACGTCTGCCCGCCGTCGCTCACCGGAGCGGCCGCGAACGGCAGGCCGAAGAACGACGGCCGCGGAATTCCCGACAGGCCGTTCGGCCCGTTGGTCAGCTTGTACCAGTTGATCAGGATCACCCGGATCATCTCGCCGAAGCCGAGGGTCACGATGGCGAGATAATCGCCGCGCAGGCGCAGCACCGGGAAGCCGAGCAGCATGCCGAAGGTAGCGGCGAACATGCCCGCCAGCGGCAGGGAGATCCAGAAGCTCAGGTCGAAGTGCAAGGCCAGCAGCGCGTAGGAATAGGCGCCGACGGCATAGAACGCGACATAGCCGAGGTCGAGCAGGCCGGCGAGGCCGACGACGATGTTCAGCCCCCATCCCAGCATGATGTAGGTCAGGACGAGGATAGAGATGTCGAGGATGTAGCGGTCGCTGAACGGCATCAACGGCAGGACCAGCGCGCCGAGCACGGCGATCGGACCGAGCCACCTCGCGGAATCACGAAAAGTGCGAGCGATGGGTCCGGCGGTACGGCGCGTCTGCGGCTGGCGGCGCGAGTGCTGCATCAGCAGCGTCAGCAGCAGCCGGCCGACGAAGACGCAGGCGACCGCGATCGCCACCCAGGTCCACCGCGTCCGCAGTTCCAGCCCGGAGGAAACCTGCACCGTCTCGAAGCCGACCAGCGGAACCGCGACGATCAGCGCGATCAGAGCGGCGGCGGCGGCCTCGCGCAACGCGCTCACCAGGGGCTTGCGCGCCGCCGGCCCCGGATGTGCGACGGGCACCGGCGCCGCCAGCGGTGCCGGTGCCTTTGACGCCAGCGGCACCGGTGAACTCATACCTTCTCCGCCTCCGGCCGGCCGAGCAGGCCGGTAGGCCGGAAGATAAGCACCAGCACAAGGATCGAAAAGGCAGCCACGTCCTTGTACTCGATCGTAAAGTAGGCGGACCAGAACACCTCTATCAGGCCAATCAGGACGCCGCCGAGCATGGCCCCCGGCAACGAGCCGATACCGCCAAGGACGGCGGCAGTGAACGCCTTGATGCCGGCAAGAAAGCCGATATAGAAGTCGATCACGCCGTAGTAGAGGGTCACCATCATGCCGGCGACGGCGGCCAGCGCGGCGCCGATGACGAAGGTGGTCGAGATCGTCCTGTCGACGTCGATGCCGACGAGGGCGGCCATCTTCATGTCTTGCTCGCAGGCGCGTTGCGCCCTGCCCATGGGCGTGCGCGAGATGAGCAGCGAGAACGCCGCCATCAGCGTCACCGTCAGCAGCATGATGCCGATCTGCAGGTAGCTGATCTGCACGGCAAAGCTCTCGTGCCCCATGAGCGTGAAACCACCGGGCAGCACCGGCGGCAGCGACTTGACCCGGGCACCCTGTAGGATCTGCACATAGTTCTGCAGGAAGATGGACATGCCGATCGCCGAGATCAGCGCTGTCAGCCGGGGCGACCCGCGCAGCGGCCGGTAGGCGATGCGCTCCAGCGTCCAGCCGTAGACCGCAGTAAAGAACATGGCGCTAATCAGCACGATCAGCAGCGCCAGCGGCAGCCAGGTAATGCCGAGCGCCCCCAGCAGCAGGAAGGTGATCAGCGAGATGAAAGCGCCGATCATATAGACTTCGCCATGGGCGAAGTTGATCATGCCGATGATGCCGTAGACCATCGTATAGCCGATGGCAATCAGCCCGTAGATGGCGCCCAGCGTCAGCCCGTTGATCAGTTGCTGCAGAAAATATTCCACGATTTCTGGTCCCGGCGTTCCCACCTTGTCGTGAGCTGGCCCGCCCACCTCGAACCGTAGATGTTCCCTCTACGCCGCCAGCCGCGGCTGTCACCGCCAAGCTCGCGCGCCTTCCTGCCGCAGTCGGACCCCTTTTGAGACTTCCCGCTTTGCGAAGCTTTGTCGCCCCGTCTCGCGAACCGCATGGTGTCGCCAGCGGCTCGCATCCTGTCAAGGAAAAACCCGTTGCCGAAGCCACGGGTGTGGCGCACCCGCCACGGCGGCCGCTGCGATGCCTAGCCGCGCCGCGGCGAAGCGGTACCGGACCGGCTCAGTCGACCTTATCGTGGTGGCCGGAGCGTTCCGGGCCGGCAACGATGCCCGCGTCATGCAACCGGCCGATTTCCGCCTCGCTGAGGCCGAGTTCGTCGAGCAGGATCTCGTCAGTGTGCTCGCCCAGCATCGGCGCCCGCTGCGCCGGCACGCGGCTGCGCTGGCTGAACAGCAGCGGCGAGGCCGGCGTCAGGTATTCGCCGACGCCGGGTTGCTCCACCATCGCGAACATCGGGTTCTGCGCCGAGCAGTCGGGATCGTGCTCCACCGCCTCGCGCACCGTCCGGTAAGGTGCCCAGGTGACGCCATGGCGATTGAAGACGCTGCGGACCTCCGCGAGCATGCGGGTGGCAAACCACGGCTCGAAGATGCGGGCGATTTCTCGCCGCGCGCGGAAGCGGTCGCCCTCCTTGCTGAAGTCGAGCCGCAGCCGCTTGGCCAACACCGCCAGTTCCTCGTCCAGGCCGGTCGCATCGACCAGGCTCTTCCATTGGTTCTTGGTCAGTCCGACGATCATCAGCCGCTTGCCATCGAGCGTGCCGAAGTCGCGGCCGAAGGCGCCGTAGAGGTAGTTGCCGTCCTTCGGCCGATCGCTGTCGTTGACCATCACCTCGGCGATCTTGCCGAGGTGCCCCAGCGTCGCCAGCGCCACGTCCTTCAGCGCCAGCCGCACCAGTTGGCCCTCGCCCGTGATCCGCCGGTGCCGCTCCGCCGCGAGCAGGCCGACCACGGACATTTGCCCCGCAATGCAGTCCCAGGCTGGCAGCAGATGGTTGACCGGCCGCGGGAAGACGGTCGGGCCGGTGACGAACGGCAGCCCGGTCTGCGGGTTTACGGTGTAGTCCACTTCCGAGCCACCGTCGGAGCGGCCGACGAGGTTGACCATCACCAGATCGGCGCGGCCCTGCTTCAGCGTCTCGTAGTCGAGCCAGCCGCGGGCGGGAAAGTTGGTGATGAAGATGCCGGCGTTCTCACCAGGAGTGCAGATCAGCCGGGTGATCAGCTCCTGCCCTTCCTTCTTGCGGAAGTCGACGGCGATCGAGCGCTTGCCCTTGTTCATCCCCGCCCAGAACAGGCTGTGTTGGCCGTCGAGGGTTACCGGCCAGCGGGTGTAGTCGAGGCCGCCGCCAATGGGATCGAAGCGGATGACGTCGGCCCCCAGCTGCGCCAGTGTCATGCCACCGGAAGGCATCGCCACGAAGGCCGAGCCCTCGATGATCCGCATGCCGCTCAGAACCCCTGGCACCGTCATCGCCTGAAATCCCCTTATTGAATTATTCGTGATCGGGCATGCTAGGCTCGGCAACCCGGCGTTGTCACGGCAGCAACGGTTGCGCTTTAGGTATGGGGGGCATCCGCAGGCATCTCCGGGACGCGACTGCCGGCTACCGCCTCGCACGTGGCGCGCAAGCCGCGGTAAGATGTCCTTCGTGGTGTCTGCTGCGGCAGCGACCGGGCAGTCCGCCCCAACCGCCAGGAGGCCGTCAGCGCCGATGACGCATCCTAGTTCCCTGATCGATCTCTGGGACCG
>JAEULG010000211.1 GCA_016793875.1 Rhodospirillales bacterium
TCGGCGTCGGCCTTGTTGACGACGATCATATCGGCGATCTCAAGCACCCCCTTCTTGATCCCCTGCAGCTCGTCACCGGCCCCTGGGAGCATCAGCACCAGGAAGAAGTCCGTCATATCGGAGACTGCCACCTCCGACTGGCCGGCACCCACGGTCTCCACCAGGATCACATCAAAGCCCGCAGCCTCGCAGACGACGATGGTCTGACGGGTGGTGCGGGTGACGCCGCCGAGAGTGCCGCCCGAGGGCGAAGGCCGGATGAAGGCGTGCTCCTGGACGCTGAGACTGGCCATCCGCGTCTTGTCGCCGAGGATGCTGCCGCCGGTCAGCGGGCTGGTCGGATCCACGGCGAGCACCGCCACCTTCTTGCCGGCGTCGATCAGATTGCAGCCGAACGCTTCGATGAAGGTGCTCTTGCCGACGCCTGGAACGCCGGTGATGCCGATGCGGAACGCCTTGCCGGAGTGCGGGAACAGCTTCAGGCTGAGGTCGGCGGCGGCGCGCTGGTGGGCGGGGTTGCGGCTTTCGATCAGGGTAATCGCCCGGCCCAGCATCGAGCGGTCGCCGGCGAGAACGCCTTCCGCCAACTCCCCCACATCGGGACGCCGGAAGACCACCGACGAGCTCGGCGGCCGCGGAATCGACGCCGCCGCCGGCTCCTCGCTGACTGCGTCCAAGCCATCGATGCTCACGGTCATGACCGTCCTTTCCTCGTTCCGGCTGCGGTCCCCGGATCGCCGGCCCGGGCAGGCCAGCGCGACTGGGAGACGGGGAGAAGCGGCGCCCCTCCCCGCCAGTCCGATGCGCGTGCCTTGCGGCGCAGCGTCAGGCAGCTTCGCTGGTGTAGCCCAGCTTCTTGTTGAGGGCGTTGAGCAGCGTGATCGCCGCCTGGCTGATGATCGTGCCCGGCGGGTAGATCGCCTCAGCGCCCGCGGCATAGAGCGCCTCGTAGTCCTGCGGCGGGATGACGCCGCCGACGACGATCAGGATGTCCCCGCGGCCGAGCGCCGCCAGCTCCTTCTTCAGCTCCGGCACCAGGGTCAGGTGCCCCGCCGCCAGCGAGCTGGCGCCGACCACATGCACGTCGTTCTCCACCGCCTGGCGCGCCACCTCTGCCGGCGTCTGGAACAGCGGGCCGATGTCGACGTCGAAGCCGAGGTCGGCGAAGGCCGATGCGATCACCTTCTGCCCGCGGTCGTGGCCGTCCTGGCCCATCTTGGCGATCAGGATGCGTGGACGCCGGCCGTCGTTGGCCTCGAAGGTATCGACCATCTTGTGCACTGTCTTGACCACGTCGGATTTCTCCCCGACCTCGCCGCTATAGACGCCGGAGATCGCCTTGATCTCCGCCTTGTGGCGGCCATAGACCTTCTCCAGCGCCAGCGAGATCTCGCCGACCGAGCACTTGGCGCGGGCCGCTTCGACGGCGAGCGCGAGCAGGTTGCCCTCGCCGCTGTCGGCGGCCTTGGTCAGTGCCGCCAGCCGTTGCTCGACCACCTGCGGATCGCGCTCCTTGCGCAGCTGTTCGAGCTGGGCGATCTGCTGGGCGCGCACCTGGGCGTTATCGACCTTGAGAACGGGGACGTCCTCCTTCTCGGTCAGCAGGAATTTGTTGACGCCGACCACCGTCTGCCGGCCGGAGTCGATACGCGCCTGCGTCCGTGCCGCCGCTTCCTCGATGCGCAGCTTGGGGATGCCGGCCTCGATCGCCTTGGTCATGCCGCCCGACTGCTCGACCTCCTGGATGTGCCCCCATGCCTTCTCGGCCAGTTCGCGGGTCAGCCGCTCGACGTAGTAAGAGCCGGCCCACGGGTCGACGACCTTGGTGGTGCCGCTCTCCTGCTGCAGGAAGAGCTGGGTGTTGCGGGCGATGCGCGCCGAAAAGTCGGTGGGCAGCGCCAGCGCTTCATCGAGGGAGTTGGTATGCAGCGACTGGGTGTGCCCCTGGGTGGCGCCCATCGCCTCCACGCAGGTGCGCACGACGTTGTTGAAAACGTCCTGCGCGGTCAGGCTCCAGCCGGAGGTCTGCGAGTGGGTGCGCAGCGCCAGCGACTTGTTGTTCTTCGGGTCGAACTGCTTGATCAGCCGCGCCCACAGCAGCCGCGCCGCGCGCATCTTGGCGACTTCCATGTAGAAGTTCATGCCGATCGCCCAGAAGAACGACAGCCGCGGCGCGAACTTATCGATGCTCAGCCCCGCTTTCAGCCCGCAGCGCGCGTACTCGACGCCGTCGGCCAGCGTGTACGCCATCTCCAGGTCCGCCGTCGCTCCCGCCTCCTGCATGTGGTAGCCGGAGATCGAGATCGAGTTGAACTTCGGCATGTTCTGCGAAGTGAACGCAAAGATGTCCGAGATAATCCGGATCGAAGGCGACGGCGGGTAGATGTAGGTGTTGCGGACCATGAACTCCTTGAGGATGTCGTTCTGAATGGTCCCGGCGAGCTGCTCGTGCTTCACCCCCTGCTCTTCGGCGGCGACGATGTAGAGCGCGAGGATGGGCAGCACCGCGCCGTTCATCGTCATCGATACGGTCATCTGGTCGAGCGGGATGCTGTCGAACAGCACCCGCATGTCCATGATCGAGTCGATGGCGACACCCGCCATGCCGACGTCGCCGGCCACCCGCGGGTTATCGGAGTCGTAGCCGCGGTGGGTGGCAAGGTCGAAGGCGACCGACAGGCCCTTCTGCCCCGCCGCGAGGTTGCGGCGGTAGAAGGCATTGGAGTCCTTGGCGGTGGAGAAGCCGGCGTACTGACGGATCGTCCATGGCCGGGTCACGTACATCGTCGAGTACGGCCCGCGCAGGTAGGGCGGAATGCCGGCCATCGTATCCAGGTGATCGATGCCGTCGAGATCGGCGGCAGCGTAAAGCGGCTTGACCGGGATCCGCTCCGG
>JAEULG010000214.1 GCA_016793875.1 Rhodospirillales bacterium
GGCCGGCGCCTTGCCACCGGCGCGTGGGATGGCAGCGTCCGCGTCTGGGCCCTCGCCGCGCAGGCCACTCCTTCGACCTGCCCATCGAAGAAACGCCCGTGCTTCGTCGGGAACTGGGCGGAAACCGTGCCGCTGCTGACCCTCGGTCATCCCGAGGCGGTCGCCTCGCTTGCGTTCGATGCGGCCGGCCGGCAACTCGTTACCGCCTCCCTGGACGGTGCCGCGCGGATCTGGGACGCCGCCAGCGGGTCCCTGCTGCGCCGGCTGCAGGGACCCGCAGAGGTCGCAGGCCGCAGCGTCTCCGCCGCGGTCAGTCCCGACGGCGCTACGGTGCTGGCCACCTTCATGCACCGCAGTGCTTTTTTCTGGCCGCTGCAGTCGGCAGGGAGCCTGCCGTCGGTACCGGAACTGCCGCGGCGACCCCTGGGGATCGCCGCCGATATTGATGCCCGGCGGGTCGCCGTGGCCGACGATGCGGTGCTGACGGTCTACGACGCTGCCACAGGTAACGCTCTCCGCGCGATCCCGTTGGACCAACCACCGCTGGGGGTGGCGATGAGTCCCGGCGGGGTGTTCGTCGCCGTCGCGACCGGGCGCGCCGTCGGTCTGTGGAGCGTCGATGGCGCGCCGCCCGCCAATCGGACGCTCGCCGACTGCGGCAGCCTCGTCCTGTCGGTGGCCTACGACCGCCTCGGCCAGCGGCTGGTCACCGGCTACCAGGACGGCTCGGTGCGGCTGTGGCGGGCAGAGGGCACGCCGCTGTTCGCGGCAGACGGCCAGCCGTGCGGCGCACCGCTGTTTGCGCCGGTGAACGGGCGGCGGGGGGCGAAGCGCTCACCGGTATTCGCCGCGGCATTCAGCAGCGATGGCACCGAGGTTCTGGCGGGTTCGTTCGACGGCCGCCTGCGCGTCGCCGATGTCGCCACCGGGCGCGAGCGGCCGGACCGGACGATCCGGGTCGGCGGGCCGATCCTGGGGCTGCAGCCGGCCAATAACGGCCGTCTCGTCGTCGCCGATATCGTCGCACCACCCGAGGCGCCGGCAGCGACCGTCAGCACCGACACCCCCTCCCCCCCGGACAGCCGTTTTCGCGTCTCGCTGCAGATCGTCGATCTGGCGTCCGGACAGGCGCTGCTGGCCGACGAAACCGAGCGCAACCGCTATCGGGAGCTGTTGCAGTCGGGCAACAGCCTGCGGCTGATCGGTCGCGACGGCAGCGCCACCGTCGTTGCGGCGCCGCTCGACCGGCCCCTGCGCCTGGGACCGCTGCCACCCGCCGATGCCGACGGCGAGATCGCCTACGCGCGGCAAGTGAGGCTCGCGGCGCTGCCGCCGGCACTGCGCGAACTGAGCGAGGAGGAAAAGGAGGAACGCGGCCTGACGATGCGGACGACGCAGGCGGATCCGCCGGGCAACGCCGACGCCAACGTCACCATGCCGGCGATGGCCGCACCGGCGAAGTGATCAGAAACCGACGTCCTCGGGCAGGATGCGGTTGGGCGGGGTGTGGCCGTCGATGACGCTCCGGATGTTGATGATCACCCGCTGGCCCATGTCGATGCGGCCTTCCTGGGTCGCCGAGCCCATGTGCGGCAGCAGCACGACGTTGTCCATCGCCATCAGCTTGGGGTTGACCGCCGGCTCGTTCTCATAGACGTCGAGGCCGGCGCCAGCGATCTCGCGCATGCGCAGCATGCGCACCAGCGCCACCTCATCGATGATCTCGCCGCGGGCGGTATTGACGATATAGGCATGCGGCTGCAGCAGCTTAAGCCGCCGCGCCGAGAGCAGGTGGAAGGTCGCCGGGGTGTGCGGGCAGTGCACGGTGATCACGTCGGTCCGCGCCAGCATCTGGTCCAGGCTCTCGTGGTAGGTGGCGTTCAGCTCGGTCTCGATGTCCGGATGGACGCGCTGGCGGTTGTGGTAATGGATGCTCATCTGGAAGGCGATGGCGCGGCGGGCGACCGCTTGGCCGATCCGACCCATGCCGAGGATCCCCAGCCGTTTGCCGGAGACGCGGTGCCCCAGCATCCAGGTAGGCGACCAGCCGGTCCACTTGCCGGCGCGCAGGATGCGCTCGCCCTCGGTGAGCCGCCGCGGCACGGCGAGGATCAGCGCCATGGTCATATCGGCGGTGTCCTCGGTGAGCACGTCAGGAGTGTTAGTGACGGTGATGCCCAGTTCCTTGGCGCGCCTTAGGTCGATGTGATCGAAGCCGGTGCCATAATTGGCGATCAGCTTGAGCTGATCGCCCGCGCGGTCAAGGAGCGCCCTGCCGATCCGATCGGTGACCGTCGGCACCAGCACGTCGGCGACGCGCACCGCCTCTACCAGCTTTTCTGGCGACATCGGCTCGTCGGTCAGGTTCAGGCGGACATCGAACAGCTCCATCATCCGCGTCTCGATGACGTCGGGGAGCTTGCGGGTGACCACCACCTTCGGTTTCTGCTTCGCCATGGTCTTGAACCGCCGATTTGGACGTTCCCGGTTGGCCCGCGCCTTAGCAGGCAGGCTCGCCGATGTCCAGCGAACCCGCCGCGGTTGCGGTGCGGCATGTTATTCCGGATCCCGCCGTTCTCGCACGCATTCCGTCGCCGGACATCCGGCGGGGGGTTTGCGGAGCGGCGGACCGGGTGCGTCGCGCCCGTACGTTGACACTCCCGGCGGCGAATCCTACCTTGCCGCACGATCTTATGAATCCAGGACGAAACCACGGATGACGGCTGCGCTGACGGTGGGGCTGGCCCAGGTGAACCCGATCGTCGGCGACATCGACGGCAATGCTGCGCGCGTCCGCGCCCGGCGCGCCGAGGCCGCCGGCTGCGACCTGCTGGTCTGCGGCGAATTGGTGCTCGCCGGCTACCCGCCCGAGGATCTGGTGCTGCGCCGGGTGTTTCAGGACCGCACCGAAGCGGCGGTGCGCACCCTCGCCGCGGAGACGGCCGACGGCGGCCCGGCGCTGCTGGTCGGCGCCCCGTGGCGGGCGGGTGGCAAGCTCTACAACGCCGCGCTGCTGCTCGATGGCGGCGGCATCGCCGCCGTAAGGTTCAAGTACGACCTGCCCAACTACGGCGTGTTCGACGAGAAGCGGGTGTTTGCGGCCGGCTCCCTGCCCGATCCGATCGTCTTTCGCGGTGGCGCCCGGCTCGGCGTGATGATCTGCGAGGACATGTGGACGCCGCGGGTTGCCGCCCATCTCGCCGAGGGTGGCGCCGAACTGCTGGTGGTGCCCAACGGCTCGCCGTTCGAGACCGACAAGCCGGGCATCCGCCAGGTGCTCGCCGCCGAGCGAACGACGGAGACCGGCCTCTCCCTGCTCTACGTCAACCTCGTCGGCGGCCAGGACGAACTGGTCTTCGACGGTGCCTCGTTCGTCTGGGATCCGGCGGAAGGCCTGCGGGCGCGGGCGCCGGCCTGGCAGGAGGGGGTGACGCAGACCCAGTGGCAGCGGGCGGTCGACGGCTTCTGGACCTGCACCGCCGCGCCCATCGCCGACGACTGCGACGGCCTCGATGCCATCTACCATGCGATGACGGTGGGCTTGCGCGACTATGTCGAGAAGAACCGTTTTCCCGGCGTCGTCCTCGGGCTTTCCGGCGGCATCGACAGCGCGCTCACCGCCGTCGTCGCCGTCGATGCGTTGGGCCCGGAGCGGGTGCGCTGCGTGATGATGCCCTCGCCCTACACCTCGCGCGACAGCCTCGAGGACGCCGCCGAGCTCGCCGGCCTGCTCGGCGTGCGGTTGGATAGCATCGATATTGAGCCGGCGATGGCCGCCTTTTCGGCGATGCTCACCGACGTCTTTACCGGGCTGCCGGCCGATGTGACCGAGGAGAACGTCCAGGCGCGCTCGCGCGGCCTGCTGTTGATGGCGATGAGCAACAAGCTGGGCCACATGCTGCTGACCACCGGCAACAAGTCTGAGATGTCGGTGGGCTACGCCACCCTCTACGGCGATATGTGCGGCGGCTTCTCGGTGTTGAAGGACATCTACAAGACGACCGTCTTCGCCCTGTCGCACTGGCGCAACCAGCGCAGGCCGAACGGCTTCCACGGCCCGGCCGGAAGGGTGATCCCGGAGCGGGTGATCGTCAAGCCGCCCACCGCTGAGCTGCGGCCGAACCAGACCGACCAGGATACGTTGCCCGCCTACGCCGAGCTGGACGGCATCCTTGAAGCGCTGATCGAGGATGAAGCCTCGGTCGACGACACCGCCGCGCGCGGCTATGATGCCGCAACGGTGCGGCGGGTCAGGCGGATGATCGATCGCGCCGAGTACAAGCGGCGGCAGGCGCCGCCGGGTGTCAAGATTACCCGGCGCGCTTTCGGTCGCGATCGCCGCTATCCGATCACCAACGGATTCACCGACCGGGCATGACCAGCAAGGTCCGCTTCGCCCCCAGTCCGACCGGGCTGCTGCACGTCGGCAACGCCCGCACGGCGCTGCTCAATGCCCTGTTCGCCCGTTCCCTGGGCGGCCACCTCCTGTTGCGCTTCGACGACACCGACCTCGCCCGCTCCTCCGACGACTTCGCCGCCGCGATCGCGGAGGATCTGCGCTGGCTGGCAGTGCAGTGGGACAGCATGATCCGCCAGCGCGACCGATTGGCGGCGTATGGCGTGGCGTTCGCCCGGCTGCGCGAGGCCGGACGCGTCTATCCCTGCTGGGAAACCCCGGAGGAGCTGGAGTACAAGCGCAAGCGCCAGCTGGCGCGCGGCCGGCCGCCAGTCTATGACCGTGCCGCGCTGCGCCTTTCCGAGCCATTGCGGCAGCAGATGCTGGCGACGGGTCCCCGGCCACACTGGCGCTTCCAGCTACAGCAGGGCGCCGTCGGCTGGGACGACCTGGTGCGCGGCCGCGTCGAGCTGGAGGCCGACCGGATGAGCGATCCGGTGGTGGTGCGCGCCGATGGGACTTTCCTCTATATGCTGCCGTCGGTGGTCGACGACGCCGATCTCGGCATCACCCACGTCATCCGCGGCGAGGACCATGTCAACAACACCGCCGTGCACATCCAGATGTTCGAGGCTCTTGGCCATTCACCGCCGACGTTCGCCCACGTCGCGCTGCTCACCGACATCCGCGGCCAGGGCCTTTCGAAGCGGCTGGGCTCGATGACAGTGCGCTCGCTGCGCGAGGGGGGCATCGAGCCGCTGGCGCTGGCCAGTTACCTCGCCAGGCTCGGCACCGGCGATCCGGCACAGGCGGCGCCGTCCCTCGATGCGCTCGCCGTCGATTTCGACATCACCCGCTACGGTCGGGCGACGCCCAAGTTCGACGAGGACCAGCTCGCCCATGTCAATGCCCAGGTGCTGCACGGCTTGGCGTGGGACGCCGCCGCACCGCGCCTGCGGGCACTTGGCATGACCCGTGCCAGCGCCGCCTTCTGGGAAGCGGTGCGCGGCAACCTTGCCCGGCTCGAAGACACCCGCCTTTGGTACGACGTATGCTTCGGCGAGATCACCCCCACCATCGATGATCCGGCGTTGGCCGAGCGGGCGGCGCGGCTGCTGCCACCGGAGCCCTGGGATGACGCCGTCTGGCAGGCGTGGACACAGGCGGTGCGGGCGGAGACCGGACGCAAGGGCAAGGAGCTGTTCATGCCGCTGCGTCTCGCACTCACCGGCAGGCCGCATGGCCCCGAGCTGCGCGCCCTGCTGCCGCTGATCGGACGGAAGACCGCGGAGCGGCGGCTGCGGACGGCGCAGTCACAGCGGGCAGCCGCTCCAGTGGGCGCCGGGCGATGAGCATCGCCCTCTACAACACCCTGGCGCGCGCCGAGCAGCGTTTCGAGCCGCTTGATCCTGGCAATGTGCGCCTATACGTGTGCGGGCCCACCGTCTACGACTGGGCGCATGTGGGCAATGCCCGGCCGGCGGTCGTCTTCGACGTGCTCTTCCGGCTGCTGCGCTGCGTATTCGGAGACGGCCACGTCACCTACGTGCGCAACATCACCGATATCGACGACAAGATCATCGCCGCCCACCGCGCCTCGGGCGAGCCGGTCGCCGACATCACCCGGCGGACGACGGACGCCTACCACGCCGACGTCGCCGCCCTCGGCTGCCTGCCGCCGACGATTGAGCCGCGCGCCACCGCTCATCTCGCCGAAATGCAGGCGATGATCGCGCAGCTCGTCGGCAGCGGCCATGCCTACGTGGCGGAAGGCCACGTGCTGTTCCACGTTCCGTCGATGCCGGACTATGGAAGGCTGTCGCGGCGCGACCTCGATGAGATGATCGCCGGCGCCCGCGTCGAGGTGGCGCCCTACAAGCGCGATCCGCGCGACTTCGTGCTGTGGAAGCCGGCGGCGGAGGAGGATCCCGGCTGGGACAGCCCGTGGGGCCGCGGCCGGCCGGGCTGGCACATCGAGTGCTCGGCGATGAGCGGCCGCTACCTCAGCGAGACCTTCGATATCCACGGCGGCGGCGCCGACCTGATCTTCCCCCACCACGAGAACGAGATCGCCCAGAGCACCTGCGCCCACGGCGGCCGGCCGTTCGCCCGCTTCTGGCTCCACAACGGCTATCTGATGACCGAGGGCGCGAAGATGTCGAAGAGCCTCGGCAACTTCTACACAGTCCACGACCTGCTGGCGGAGTTTCCCGGCGAGGCAATCCGGCTCGCGCTGCTGCAGACCCACTACCGCCAGCCCCTCGACTTCACCCGCGAGGGCGTCGGCCAAGCGAAGCGCACCCTCGACCGCTTCTATGGGGCGCTGCGCGGCGCCGGCGGCGCGCCAGCGCCCGGAAGTGCCGGCAAGGGTGCGGCGGCCGATACCGAGGTGATCGCCGCACTCGGATCCGACCTCAACACGCCGCTGGCGCTCGCCGTGCTGCACGAGCGCCTGACCACCCTCAACCGCGCCGAGGGTGCCGCGGAGAAGGCGGCAGCGCGGGCGGCCCTGCTGGCAGCGGGCGCCCCGCTCGGCCTGCTGGCCGCCGATCCCGCTGCCTGGATGCGCGGCGAGACCGGCGCCGCCGCAGCACTCGATGAGGACAGCATCAGCAGTCGCATCGCCGCCCGCGCCGCCGCCCGCAAGGCTCGTGACTTCCACGAGGCCGATCGCCTGCGCGCCGACCTGCTGTCCGAAGGCATCATCCTCGAAGACACCCCAGCCGGCACCATTTGGCGCAGGGCTTGAAGCTCTAAAGTTATAGGGACCAGATCGGCGTTGCCCGTGCCGGCGGATATCGTCAGAGACGTAAGCCGAGAAGGTCATGAATAGCTTGCTGCCAGCCCTCGCCGGAGGTGCTTTGATCGGACTTTCCGCCGTGCTGCTGATGCTCGCCATCGGGCGTATCGCCGGCATATCGGGTATCGTCGGCGGACTGTTTACCGGGGGCGCTGGCCGGCCCGGGTGGCGGCTGGCGTTCGTTGTGGGACTGGTCGCCGGTCCTTTCGCGGCGATGCTGTTCGGCGCGCCGCTGCCGGAGATCGGCATCGATGCCTCCGTTCCGGTGACCCTCATAGCCGGCCTGCTGGTCGGTTTTGGCTCGCGCCTCGGCGGCGGCTGTACGAGCGGGCATGGCGTTTGCGGCTTGGCGCGGTTATCGCCGCGCTCTCTGGCGGCAACGCTGACCTTCATGACCATCGGCGCCGCTGTCGTGTTTATTGCTCGTCATCTGCTCGGAGCCTGATCGATTGCGCCTTCTGACTGCGTTGGCCTCCGGCCTTTTGTTTGGTGCCGGCCTCAGCCTCTCGCGGATGATCGATCCGTCAGTCGTGCTCGCCTTTCTGGATTTCGCTGCAATACCGGATGGGGCTTGGAACCCGGCGCTCGTCTTTGTCATGGCGGGGGCTTTTCTGGTGACGGCGTCGGGTTATGCGCTGATCTTCCGCCGCCGCACCCCGCTCTTCGCTCCCGGCTATGCGCTCCCCGGCAAGCGCGCCATCGACGGCCGTCTGATCGCGGGGGCCGTGCTGTTCGGCCTCGGCTGGGGCCTGATGGGCTACTGTCCTGGGCCAGCCATCGCCGGGCTCGGTTTCGGGCCCGCGAAGACGTGGCTCTTCGTCGGTGCGATGCTCGTCGGCATGGCTCTCCATCACCTGTTGATCGAGCGGCGACGCGCACCCGCAACGACCAGCGGCGCAATCCACTGATGACCGCCTAGCTGGCAGGAGGCGCCGGCCGGCCCGGTGCTTGCCAAAGCCGCACTGATTTCGTTCTGCCGCAGTTAACGGCCGATGCTGTTCTCTCGCGCCAGTTGCTCCCGTGCCTCAGTGGGCCGCACCGCTCCCCTTCCGTTTCGCGCGAGAAGGCACCCGCCTCAGGCGCGCATCAGCTGCGGCAGCTCGCCCACGGTGCCCATGGCGTGGCGCATGAACAGCCGCTTCAGCGGCGGCAGCTGCTGCACGGCGGCAAGGCCGAGGTCGCGGACCACCCGCAGTGGGGCGATATCGTTGGAGAACAGCCGGTTCAGCCCGTCGGTCATCGCCAGCATCAGGGTGTTATCGAACCGCCGCCAGCGCTCGTAGCGGCTCAGCACCGCTGCCGAGCCCAGATCGTGGCGGTGGGCGCGCGCCTCGCTGAGCACGTCGAATAGCGCCGCCACGTCGCGGAAGCCCATGTTCAGCCCCTGGCCGGCAATCGGATGCATGGCGTGCAGGGCATCGCCGAGCAGCGCCAGCCGCAGCGCCGTGCCCCGTGCCGCGTACTGCAGCGACAGCGGATGAGAGAAGCGGGCGCCGACCGGCCTCACTGCGCCAAGGAAGTCGCCGAAGCGCCGGCGCAGCTCGCGGGTAAAGGCGTCGTCGTCCATGGCCATGATCACCGGCGCCAGGTCTTCGCGCTCGGTCCAGACGATCGAGGAGCGCGTCTCCGGCAGCAGCGGCAGGATGGCGAACGGCCCGGCGGGCAGGAAGTGCTCATTGGCAACGAAGCGGTGTGGCCGCTCGTGCTCGACGGTGGTGACGATCGCCGACTGACCATAGCTCCATCGCGTCGTGCGGATGCCGGCATCCTCGCGCACCCGCGAACCGCGGCCGTCGGCCGCCACCACCAGCTGGGCCTGGAGGCAGTGACCGGCGGCGACCGCGGTGACCTGCAGCGCGCCGCGCTTGAGCATGCCGAGGCGTGCCGGCGCCAGCAGCGTGATCGCCGGCAGCTCCATCAGCCGCTCCAGCAGTGCCCGGCGCAGCACCCGGTTCTCCAGCATGTAGCCGAACGGCTCCTCGCCGACGTCGCGGTGGTCGTAGTGCAGGAACAGCCGCGACCTCCCTTCCGAGACGCGGATATCGAGCATCGGCGCCGCCTCGTCGGCCAGCTTCTCCCAGACGCCGATGCGTTGCAGCAACCGCTGCGAGGTCAGCGCGATCGCCGAGGAGCGGGCATCAAAGGTATCGGCCAACCCCGCCTGCGGATCACCGCTTTCGACGACAACGCAAGGGATGCGTGCCTCGGCCAGCGCGCAGGCCAAAGCCGCGCCAACAAAGCCGCCACCGACGATCAGGACGTCCGTCGAAAGGCCGGCATCTTTTGAATCCGCCATGCTGTTGCCCGTCCGCTTTTGGTGCATCCATATGGAGCGGCCCAGGCGAGACCTACTCCACCGATCTGATTACTTTCTGACCAGTGCCCGCGGATTAACCAATTCCGCTGCGCCGCCCGGCATTTTGGCCGCGCGCGAAAATCAGCCGCAGAGGCCTGTGTTGCAAGCCCTTTCTGGATGTGAGGCGTGCTGGCACGGTTCGTGAAAACTAAAGGGTTGCTTTCGACCGGGTTCGATTGGGCAAACGCGAAACAACGACGGGGTTTAAGACCATGAAAATGATCATCGCAATCATCAAGCCGTTCAAGCTGGACGATGTCCGTCAGGCGCTGACGTCGCTCGGGGTGCAAGGGATGACAGTGACCGAAGTGAAGGGCTTCGGCCGCCAGAAAGGGCAGACCGAGATCTATCGGGGCGCCGAGTACACCGTTCAATTCCTGCCGAAGGTTAAGGTGGAAGTCGTCGTTCCCGACGACATGGCCGAGCGGGTTGTCGAGGCGGTCCAGACCTCGGCCAAAACCGAGAAGATCGGTGACGGCAAGATTTTTGTTTACGACATCGAGAGGGCCTATCGCATCCGCACCGGCGATACCGACACCGACGCCCTGTGAGTGGTCGTCGGTTGTCGTCGCTGCCTGCCACCGACATGAAGGGACGTCGCTATTCACGGCGCGGCGCGGTTGCCGACGGCGGGCCACGTGGCGGCCAACCGACAGGCAAACGAACAAGAAGTGATCATTTGCTCAAGGACTGTTTGTTTGCTGAGCAAACCGCTCTTGCCCGCGAAGTCGGAGCCTTCTTTCAGCCAAGCGGCGGAATCCTTATCGATTCAAGTCTTTGGCCTGATCATCGGGCGACTGGCACGGACTTTGACAAACGCTTCGGGTCTGAAACGGCGAGGGCACAAGGCCATCGACCGCGTGCAGGCCATCGCCTTGAGGCGGTGCCGTCCCACCCGAGAAACCATCACCATCGTTACCGATGGATTTCCTAGGAGAGCCAACAGAATGCGTTCCCTGCTGAAGCCTCTTGCGCCGGGCGGACTGGCAGCCGTGCTGCTGCCGCTGCTGACGGCCGTGGCGTTCGCCCAAGAGACAACAGTCGTCGAGGAGACGGTCGTTGCCGCCGCGCCGACCTTCAGTGCGGGTGACACCGCCTGGATGCTGACGTCGACGGCGCTCGTGTTGATGATGACCATCCCCGGCCTCGCGCTGTTCTACTGCGGCATGGTCCGCAAGAAGAATCAGCTCGCCATGGCGATGCAGAGTTTCGCCATCTGCTGCCTGGTCACGATCCTGTGGATGATCGCCGGCTACAGCCTGACCTTCACCGACGGCGGCGCCCTGCAGACGTACATCGGCGGGCTGAACCGTGTTCTGCTGCACGGCATGGCGATCGATTCCGTCAACTCGCTGGCGGCGACGATTCCGGAATCCGTCTTCATGATGTTCCAGATGACCTTCGCCATCATCACCCCAGCGCTAATCACCGGCGCCTTCGCCGACCGGATGAAGTTTTCGGCGCTGATGTGGTTCATGGCATTCTGGTCGCTGCTGGTCTACGTGCCGATTGCTCACTGGGTGTGGGGCGGCGGCTTTCTCGGCGGCGCGGGCGTCCTTGACTTCGCTGGCGGCACCGTCGTGCACATCAATGCCGGCATCGCCGGCCTCGTCACCTGCATCGTCATCGGCCGCCGGTCGGGATACGGCAGTGAGAATATGGCGCCGCATAACCTCACCCTCAGCCTGATCGGTGCCTCGCTGCTGTGGGTCGGCTGGTTCGGCTTCAACGCCGGCTCCGCCGTCACCGCCGGTCCCCGGGCCGGCATGGCGATGACCGTCACCCAGATCGCCACCGCTGCTGCGGCCTTGTCGTGGCTGTTCACCGAATGGGTAGTCCGCGGCAAGCCGAGCATCCTCGGCATCATTTCCGGCGCCGTCGCCGGCCTCGTCGCCATTACCCCTGCGTCCGGCTTCGTCAACCCGACCGGCGGCCTGATGATCGGGCTGATCGCCGGCTTCATCTGCTTCGCCGCCTCGGTCTGGCTCAAGAACGCGCTGAAGTACGACGATTCGCTCGACGTCTGGGGCGTACACGGCGTGGGCGGCATCGTCGGCGCCATCCTCACCGGCGTCTATGCCGATCCGGCGGTGGGCGGCAGCGATACTGCCGGCAACCCAATCGCCGGCCTGTTCTTCGGCAACGCAGCCCAGGTTTGGACGCAGGTCGAAGGCGTGATCGTCACCATCGTCTATTGCGCCGTCGTTTCGTTCATCCTCCTCAAGATCATCGACCTGATCATCGGCCTGCGTGTCACCCAGGAGCAGGAGGTGGCCGGCCTCGACCTCAGCCTGCACGGCGAGATCCTGCACTAGCGGCAACGCTATCGGGCTTGCGCGGCGCAGGAACGGCACCGCTCTCCCCGTTGTCCGCGACGGCTCCGGGGGCCGGAAGGAGGGATCCTTCCGGCCCCTTTCGTTTGTTCCTCTGCCACTTTCCACCGTTCTGCCAATCCCGGGTTGAGCCGGTGGTCGCCGGCCCGCTAGCATCAGGAGATGCTCAACCCGCTCCTCGATCGCCTCACCGATTATCCCTTCGACCGGCTGCGCGCCCTGCTCGACGGCCTCACGCCGCCACCGGAGCTGCGGCCGCTGGTGCTGTCGGTTGGCGAACCACGGCACCCGCCGCCGCCCCTCGTCGCCGAGATGCTCGCCCGGCACGCCGCCGACTGGGGACGCTATCCGCCGGTGGAGGGAACCCCGGACTTCCGCCGCGCGGCGGCGGGCTGGCTGCAGCGCCGTTACGCGCTGCCGGAAGGGGTGGTCGATCCCGACCGCCATATCCTGCCGGTGGCGGGCACCCGCGAGGCGCTGTTCCTCATCGCCCAGGTGGCGGT
>JAEULG010000239.1 GCA_016793875.1 Rhodospirillales bacterium
CGTCGATGAGATTGATGGTGGCGTAGTTGCTCAGATAGATGTCGTCGTGGCTGCCGGCCGGCGAGGTCAGGCTGATCACCAGCAGCAGGCTGGTGGACTGCTTGCGCACCGAGATGCCCTGGCGCACTACCTCCTCCGGCAGCTGCGGCTGGGCGAGCGCCACCCGGTTCTGAACGTTGACCTGGGCAATATCCGAGTTGGTGCCGACCTCGAAGGTCACCTGCATGTTCAGGGTGCCATCGTTGCCGCTGGTCGACGCCAAGTAGATCATGTTTTCGACGCCGTTGACCTGCTCCTCCAGCGGCTGCGCGACCGTTGATTCCACCACCTCCGCGTTGGCGCCGGGGTAGCTCGCCGAAACCTGCACCACCGGCGGAGTGATCTCCGGAAACTGGGCGACCGGCAGCGTCGCCAGCGAGATCAGCCCAGCGAGCGTGATCAAGATGGAGAGGACAAAGGCGAACTTCGGGCGGTCGACGAAGAAGGTACTCAGCATAGGCTCATCCGGCGGGATCGGACGGGGCCCGGAGCACCGGGGCCACAGCCGCTCCCGGCCGCACCTTCTGAATCCCCTCCCAGACGACGCGCTCGCCCTCGGCTAGGCCGCTGACAACTTCCCAGCGAACGCCGACTCGGGCCCCGGTCTCGACGCGCCGCGCGGCGACCACGTCACTCTCGCCCACCACCAGGACGAAGCGGCCCGCCTGATCTTCCTGCACCGCCGCCTGCGGCACCATCAGAGCCGGCTGCGGCTGCGGCTGTTCGAGGATCAGTGTCGCGAACAGCCCCGGCACCAACACCCTCCCGGGATTGGGAAACTCGGCGCGGACCGCGATTGTCCCGGTGCCCGGATCGACGACGTTGTCGACGAAGGTCAGGCGGCCGGGATGCGGGTAGGCCATGCCATTGGCAAGACGCAGCCGCGGCACATACGCCGGCCGCTGCCGGTCGCCATCGGCAGCGACGCTGCCGAGACGGTAGTCCAGGTAGCGCCGTTCGCTGACGTTGAAGACGACGTAGATGGGGTCGAGCTTGACCAGCCGCGCCAGCACGCCGCTGTCGGGTCCGACCCATTGGCCGACGCTGTAAGTCGAGCGCCCGATGCGGCCGCCGAACGGCGCAGTGATCGTGGTGTAGCCGAGGTTGATCCGCGCCTGGCGGAGATCAGCCTCGCCGCGGTCGAGCAGCGCTTCCGCCTGGAGATGATCCGCGGTGGCCCGGTCGAGGGCCTGCTGGCTGAGGTTGCCCTGACCCTGGAGCGTTCGCGCCCGCTCCAGGTCGCGGCGGGCGCGGACGACAGCTGCCCGCGCCTCGGCGACCTGCGCCGCCGCCGCCTCGACCGCGGCTTCGAAGGGCTCGTGCTCCAGCTCGAACAAGAGCGCACCGGCCGCCACATCCTCCCCCTCGAGGAACGCCCGGCGAACGAGAAAGGCCTCCACCCTTGCCCGCAGGTCGACGGTGTCCACCGCGGCGGTCTCGCCCACGTACTCGATGCCAGGATTGATGTCGATGCGTTCCACCGGCGCGACGACCACCGATGGCGGCGGCGGTGCGGGTTGCCCTCCCTGCGACTGGTCGCGGCAGGCCGCAACCACGAGGGCGAGGATGAGGCACAGGAGCCGGAGCGCGGCGGCGTTGGTCATTCGAAACGTTTTGAGGGCTTTGGGAGAGACGACCATCGCAGAGAGGGAGCGACGAGCACCCGACGGTACCCCAGCCGTAGCGATGGCGCCAGCCGGAAGGTGTCCGGCGGGCTACCGTCAGCAGCCCGCGCCGCAGCCGGTCACAGCCAGCCGATGCGGCGCAGGATGACCCACTGTCCCAGCATCAGCGCCAGCATCACGAAGCTCATCTCCCAGAAGGCCAGCGGACTCGCCTGGCCGGGGATGCCGCCGATGTTCGCCCCCAGCATGCCGGCGACGAGGCTCGGCGGCAGCAGCAGCGCCGCGACCGCGGTCAGCCGGTTGGAGGTAACGGCGATCTTCTCGGAGATCTGCGCCGCCAGATCCTCATGCAGAATGGTCGTCCGGTCACGCAGCGCGTCCATGTCCTCGAGGTAGCGGATGACGCTGTCGATGGTGCAGCGCAGCCGCATGCGATCGCTCTTGTCGAGAAGCTTGGTATCCTCCGTCTGAAGCCGGATCAGCGCCTCGCGCTGCGGGCCGAGGTAGCGGCGCAGGTGAACGGCGCGGCGGCGCAGTTCCGCCAGCGACCGGCGCAGTTCCTTCGACGCACTGTGGACCATTTCATCCTCCAGCCGCTCCACCTCCTCGTCCATGTCCTCAACGCCGGGCCCGGTGTCGCGAACGATCTTCTCGCAGATCTGGACGAGCAGGCCGCCGGCCTTGCGCGGCCCGCGGTTGCCCTGCAGGGCGATGCGGATGTCCCGCAGCGCGCTCAGCGCATGCTCCTGATCGCGCAGGGTGATCACCCGGCGCTCGTCGATCCAGATGTGGATCGGCACCAGCTCGATGTGGTCCTTTTCCAGCAGGTTGACGCCGCGCAGCACGAGCAGCAGGGCGCCGTCGAAGGATTCGATGGTCGGCCGCGACTCGTCATCCAGCAGGGCGTTGGCCACCAGCGGGTCGAGACCGGCCGATTCATTGATCCAGCGGGCAGCTTGCGGATCGTCGCGCTCCAGATGGATCCACAAGAACCCTTGCTCCGGTCGCCAATCGCGGATTCCCTGCCAGTCCAGTTCGTTGCAGCCGCCGCGGCCGTTGAGAAGGCAGGCGAAGCGCAACCCTGGTTCGATGCCTGCCTGCATCGTATCGTTGCGGATCATGGTTTTACCGCCGACCACTTTTACACTAAAAGGTCGAACATAACTGTGGCATGTTCCCCGACGGAACGAAAGGCTGCATTGCCCGTTGCTCTGCCGCAGCGTTGATTGCACGGCTTCCTACGCGAAATAAAAGGTGATGATGATCAATCATTGCGCGAACATTGCCGGCGGCCACAAGTTCTGTATATCTGGGACCGGCGGACCCGCGGCGACAGCCGCCTGCGGTGGCCGCGCAGCGAAGCGCAACGGGGGAAACCACTCTCTTGATGGCTGACAGCATCGCTCGCGTCTCTCCGGCGCCGGACGACGCCCCGACCGCCGAAGAGCTGCGGCGCGTCGCCGAGGAAGTCCGCTTGGCGTTTCCGCGGCCGCTGCGCGCGCCGCAACTGGTGCTGATCGATGTCGATCCGCACCACCTGCATGCCTTCTGGACGCTGGAGCCGGCCGGAGTAGATGTCGCGCGCCGGGCGCTCGGCGGCGCAGACGGCGAGATGGTGCTACGCATCAGCGAGGTCGCAGACGGACCACCAGCGGCAACCTTCGACGTCGAGGTCGTCGGCCTGCAGGGGCAGTGCTACGTCGACATCTGGGGAGAGCAGCGTTCCTACCGCGCCGAAATCGGATTGCGCGGCAAGGATGGCGGGTTGACGACGCTGGCCCCGGCGGCATCGGTCCAGCTTCCCAGCGTCGGCACGGGAACGAGAAAGCCGGCACCGCCGGCAGTTCCTCAGCCGCCTGCAGAAGGCCCGGAAGGGAACGATGCGGCGGATGCGCGTAAAGTCGCGGCGCCGTCGCCGACGCACGTTTTGCCCGAGCCGGTGCGCCATCCGTTCCCGCTGCCGCCGACCGAGGCCGGCGACTATGATCCGCCACTGCAAGCGTCAGGCGCACAGCCGGCTGTGGCCGCCGTACCGCCGCCGCCGGCGGCTCCAGTTGCCACCGCTGCCAAGCCGATGCCGGCGGCGCACGAGCTTCCCGAGCCGGTGCGCCACCCGTTCCCGCTGCCGCCGACCGAGGGCGGCGTGTACGACCCGGTCCCGCTGGCGCCGGTCCAGGCGCAAGACCTGGGCGGACCGCCATCGGCGCCCGACGCAGCCCCGCCCCGGCCGATGCCGGCGGCGCACGAGTTGCCCGAGCCGGTGCGCCACCCGTTTCCGCTGCCGCCGATCGAGGCCGGCGATTACATTCCCGAGGGCCTGATCGGCGGTTTCGTTCCGGCCGACGCACCGGCACCCGTCGAACCTGAGGCTGCAAGCGGGCCGCCGCCTGAAACCCCGGGCGAGTCCGCCTCGCACGCCGCGGAGATCCCGACAGGGGCAGAAACGGCGGCGGCCTCCCCCCCGCCGGATGCGGCCGATCCGGCCGATCTGCTGCCTCTGGAAAACGTCCTGACGCTCTCCAGCTTCGCGCTCGGGCGCGAGTCGGTGGAGTTCGAAATCAACGCCGAGCTGCACATCAGCGGGCGGGTGCGACCCGGGATGCGCCTGCAGCTTTTCGGCCGGCCGGTGGCGCTGCGGCCCGACGGCAGCTTCTCGATCAGCCGGCCGCTGCCCAACGGCGCACTGCTGTTCTCGTCACTGCTCATCAGCGACTCCGATTCAACGACATAAATGGGGAGCAACCAGGGGGTGGCACGCGGTTATCTGGCGCTGGTCCTGCATGCGCATCTGCCATTCGTCCGGCACCCCGAGTACGAGAGTTTTCTCGAAGAGACGTGGCTGTTCGAAGCGATTACCGACACCTACGTGCCTCTGCTGCGGGTGTTCGACAAGCTGGTTGCCGACGGCATCGCCTTCCGGCTGACGCTGTCGCTCTCACCCCCGCTGATCGCGATGCTGCGCGACCCGTTCCTGCAGCAGCGCTACCTCGCCCACCTCACCAAGATGGAGGCGCTGGCCGACAAGGAAATCCTGCGCACCCAGGGCAAGATGCTGGACGTCGCCCGCATGTACCGGCGGCTGCTTTACGAGACGCGGGAGACCTACGAAGCGTGTGGCCACGACCTCGTCGGCGCCTTCCGCAAGCTGCAGGACGAAGGGGTCCTGGAGATCGCCACCGCCGGTGCGACGCATGGTTTCCTGCCCATCCTGAAGACCGAGCCGGCGGCGGTGCGTGCGCAGCTCGACGTCGCCGGCGATGTCTACCGCAAGACCTTCGGGCGGCAGGTCCCTGGCTTCTGGCTGCCGGAGTGCGGCTATTTCCCCGGGCTTGAAGAGGCGGTCGCCGAGGCCGGCGGGCGCTACTTCTTCGTCGATACCCACGGCGTGATGAATGCCGAGACCAAACCGCGGTACGGCTATTTCGCGCCGCTCGGCTGCGGCAACGGCACCGCCGCGTTCGGCCGCGACCCGGCGACCTCACGGTTGGTATGGAGCGCCGACGAGGGCTATCCCGGCGATCCGTGGTACCGCGATTTCTATCGCGACATCGGCTTCGACCTCGACTTCGAGTACATCCGGCCGTTCATCCTCGACGGCCACACTCGGGTATTCACCGGCTTCAAGTACCATCGCATCACCGGGCGCATCGACGAGAAGGCCCTGTATGAGCCAGAGAAGGCGCGCCAGCGCGCGGACGAGCATGCAGCCGACTTCTTGCGCCGGCAGGCGGAGATGGTCAGCCGCTGTGCGCCGCTGATGGACCGGCCGCCGGTCATCACCGCGCTCTACGACGCGGAGCTTTTCGGGCACTGGTGGTTCGAGGGCCCGCAGTGGCTGGACTACTTCATCCGCAAGCTGGTCTGCGACCAGCAGACGGTAGGGCTGATCACGCCGGGAGAATACCTCGCCCGCTATGGCACGCCGCAGCAGGCGCGGCCATCGGCTTCAAGCTGGGGTGAAAAGGGCTACAGCTCGTTCTGGCTGAACCCCGGCAACGACTGGATCTACCGGCACCTGCACGATGCGGCCGGGCGGATGCACGCGTTGGCGATCAAGTATGACGATACGCCGCGCCACTCCCTTGCCGAGCGGGCGCTGGCCCAGGCGGGGCGCTCGCTGTTGCTGGCCCAGGCGTCCGACTGGGCGTTCATCATGAAGACCGGCACCAACGTCGAGTACGCCCAGGGACGCGTGCGCGACCACCTCGCCCGCTTCCATGCGCTCGCCGATGATGTCGAGCGGAACGCCGTCGACGAGCGCCGGCTGCTGGCGCTGGAGACCATGGACCGCATCTTCCCCGACCTCGACTTCCGCGTCTGGGCCTGAAAGGTGCCGGGACAA
Organism: Rhodospirillales bacterium; assembly: GCA_016793875.1. Lineage (GTDB taxonomy): Bacteria > Pseudomonadota > Alphaproteobacteria > Rhodospirillales > Defluviicoccaceae > Defluviicoccus. The sequence continues at coordinate 6,007 of JAEULG010000239.1, forward strand.
GGTCCCCTTTCCCATCGCCGACGGCTCCCTTTCCACCGGGTCCGCGCCGCTTGCCGCCGCTGCGGCACTCGGCGATACTTTTCGTTGCCCGCGGCCCTGCCGTCGCCAAGCCAAACAACCCCGAGCAGCCACGGGCGGTCAAACCACAAGAGGTCATCATGCAAAAGCCCCTCGTTGCCGCGTTTGCCGCGGCACTTCTGCTGAGCGGCGGATCCGGCGCCGCCCGGGCGGCCGATGCGGCCGCAGGTGAAGCCGTCTTCAAGAAGATATGCGTCACCTGTCACAGCAATCAGGCGGGCGTCAACAAGACCGGTCCCTCGCTCTTCGGCGTCTATGGCCGCAAAGCCGGGTCGTCGGACTTCCCCCGCTACAAGGGGCTGGTTGGCGCCGACTTCACCTGGGATGCGGCCAAGCTGGACGCCTACCTGCAGGATCCCAAGGCGTTCGTCGTTGCCAACACAAAGAACAGCTCGACGGCGATGACCTACTCGCTGAAAGATGCGACGCAGCGCGCCGACGTCATCGCCTATTTGGAGACGCTGAAGTAGGGCAGCAGCCCAACCGCGCCGCGACGCACAAGCACAACGCCCTCGTCGCGGCGCTCGTTCCTTTTGCCGGCGGCCCTCGCTATGTCCACCCGGCCCGTTCGTTTGAACTGCCGTCTCGCCCGCTGCAGGCGGATGTGAGCTGGCACAACGCCTGCAAGATGCCAATCTGGCAGCTGAACCGGGTGAACCGAAGCGGGAGGCGTCGCTACGTGCCGGATGGAGCAGCAGGCCTGACGGTTGAGGTGCTGGGCGGGATTGGCGATATCTCCCCGGCAGACTGGGGCGCCTGCGCCGGCTCCCACGATCCGTTCGTCAGCCACGCTTTCATCAGCGCTCTCGAGGCTTCGGGCTCGGCGGCGGCGGACCGCGGCTGGCAGCCGGCACATCTCGTTGCCCGCTCGCCGGGCGGGCGCATCGAGGGATGCGTGCCGCTCTACCTCAAGAGCCACTCATACGGCGAGTACGTTTTCGACTGGGCGTGGGCGGATGCCTTCGAGCGCGCCGGGGGCCGCTACTATCCCAAGCTGCAGGCGGCGGTTCCGTTCACCCCGGTCACCGGCCACCGCCTGCTGCTCCGCGATGGCGCGCCGGCCGGAACCTTCGCCACGCTCACCGACGCCGCGGTCCACCTGGCCGGCGAGGTCCGGGTTTCGTCGCTGCACTTCACCTTCCCGACCGCGGCGGAGGCGGCGGCGCTGGGCGAGCGCGGCCTGATGGTCCGCCTCGGCTACCAGTTTCACTGGCATAACCGGGGTTACCGCAGCTTCGATGATTTCCTCGCCGATCTCGCCGCGCGCAAGCGCAAGGCGATCCGCAAGGAACGGGAAAAGGTGACCGAGGCGGGCCTGACCCTGCGCACCCTGACCGGGGACGACATTCAGGAGCGCCACTGGGATGCCTTCTGGCGCTTTTACGTCGATACCACCCAGCGCAAGTGGGGGCAGGCTTACCTGACTCGCGACTTCTTCGGTCGGCTGGGCGAGTCGATGGCCGATCGCGTCGTGCTGGTGATCGCCGAGGACAGCACTGGACGGGCGATCGGCGGGGCCCTCAACCTGCTGGGCGGGGACGCGCTCTATGGCCGCTACTGGGGTGCCGTCGAGGACTGGCCGTTCCTGCACTTCGAGGCCTGCTACTATCGCGCCATCGACTTCGCCATCGAGCGCGGCCTCGCTCGGGTCGAAGCCGGCGCCCAGGGTGAGCACAAGGTACGGCGCGGCTATCTGCCACAGCCGACGTGGAGCGCCCACTGGATCGCGCACGCCGGCCTGCGCAGCGCCGTCGCCCGCTTCCTTGCTACCGAGCGTCCCGCCGTCGAGGCCGAGATGGCAGCGCTCGCCGCCGACTCGCCGTATCGGACCGCAACCTGAGCCGCTGGCCGTAAGCCGCCGTTAACTGCCGGTATGGCAGGATCGCCAGCATGACGATCCGCCGCACCCTCCTCTATTCCGCCCTCGCCGCCTGCCTGACCCCGGCCGCAGCTCCTCCGGCGTCCGCTGCCACAGGCTCCGCGTCCAGCAGCCCGGACCCCTCGTGCGTCTTCCTGCTGCCCGACAGCGGCGGCACCCTGCTGAACCGCTGCGAGACCTGCCGCGAGGTGACGATCGAGCGGACGCAGGGCGGCGAAAGCGCGCCCCTCGTCCGCGCGCTGATCGTGCCCGGACAGTCGCTCGCGCCGCTGCCGTTCCACGCCGCGGGCCGCATCCGCATCATCGGCGAGCGCGCCTGCCCGCCACCGCCGGGACACGGCCCCCGCCAGACCGCCTTCGGGCAATAGACGCTGTTGCCCCGGATCCCCCGGCGCTGCTGACAGCCGGTCAGCGGCGCCGAAGATTGGGCTCGGGGTGGACAGCGGGGGCCCGCCGGCCATATCAATGCCGGCATGGGTCCGCTTTCCTTCGTCAAGATGCACGGTCTCGGCAACGACTTCGTCGTCGTCGATGCGCGCTCGCAGGCCTTCTCGCCCAAACCGGCACAGGTGCGGGCGCTTGCCGACCGACGTACGGGTGTCGGCTGCGACCAGCTCATCCTCGTCGAACCGGCGCGCAATCCGCTGGCCGATGCCTTCATGCGCATCCGCAATGCCGACGGCAGCGAAGTTGCCGCCTGTGGCAACGCCACCCGCTGCGTCGCCGCGCTGCTGATGCGCGAAAAGGGCGATCGCCACGCGATCGTCGAGACCGCCGCCGGGCTGCTCGATGCCGAAGCCACCGTCGACGGGCTGATCGGCGTCGATATGGGCCGGATCTCCTTCGACTGGCGCGACATTCCGCTGGCCGAAGCGGTGGATACGCTGCATCTGCCGGTGGCGGTGGGGCCGCTGCGCGACGGTGTCGGCGTGAGCATCGGCAACCCGCACGCCGTCTTCTTCGTCGATGACGCCGAGGCTGCGGCAATCGAACAGTTTGGGCCGCTGATCGAGCAGGACCCGCTGTTTCCCGAACGTACCAACGTCGAAGCTGTGCAGGTGCTGGGCCCCAGACACCTTCGGCTGCGCGTCTGGGAGCGTGGGGCCGGCCTCACCCGCGCGTGCGGCACCGGCGCCTGCGCCGCCGCCGTCGCCGCCGCACGGCGCGGGCTGACCGACCGCAAAGTGGCCGTCGATCTGGACGGCGGAAGCCTTTCCATCGAGTGGCTGCGTGACGACCATGTGCTCATGACCGGGCCGGTCGCAACGGCATTTACCGGCATTCTTGACCCATCGCTCGCCGGCTAGGGCTATGCGCGAGCCCGTCGTCGTCACCCTCGGCTGCCGGCTCAATGCGTTCGAATCGGAGGTGATCCGTCGCGAGGCCGGAGCCGCCGGCCTCGATGCGGTCATCGTCAACACCTGCGCCGTCACCGGCGAGGCCGTCCGCCAAGCGCGGCAGACGATCCGCAAGCTGCGGCGCAGCCATCCGGACCGGCGTATCATCGTCACCGGCTGCGCCGCGCAGCTTGCGCCGCAGAGTTTCGCCGCGATGCCCGAAGTCGACCGCGTCCTCGGCAACATCGAGAAGCTGGATCCGGCGCGCCTGGCAGACGAGACTTCCGAGATCGCCGTTGCCGACATCATGACGGTGCGCGACACCGCTTCCCACCTGATCGACGGCTTCGAGGGACGGGCGCGCGCTTTCGTCGAGATTCAGCAGGGCTGCGATCACCGCTGCACCTTCTGCATCATCCCGTTCGCCCGCGGCCCCTCGCGCAGCATTCCCGAACCGCTGGTAGTCGCGCGGGTGCGCCGGCTGGTGACCGCCGGCTTCCGTGAAGTCGTGCTGACCGGCGTCGATATCTGCTCGTGGGGACGCGATCCCGACGGTGCGCCCGGCCTGGGGCGCCTCGCCGCGTCGATCCTGCGCGAGGTTCCCGAATTGCCGCGGCTGCGACTATCCAGCCTCGATCCTGCCGCCATCGACGAGGCGCTGTTCCACCTGCTGGCGGAAGAGCCGCGACTGATGCCGCATCTGCACCTCAGCCTGCAGGCGATGGACAATCTGGTGCTGAAGCGGATGAAGCGCCGGCACGACCGGGCGCAGGCGTTCGATGTCGTCGCCCGCGCCCGGGCGGCCCGTCCCGACGTGGTTTTTGGCGCTGACCTGATCGCCGGCTTTCCCACCGAGAGCGAGGCGATGTTCGAAACCACCCGCGCCGCCGTCGCCGACCTCGGGCTGACCTGGCTGCACGTCTTTCCGTTTTCGCCGCGGCAGGGAACACCTGCCGCCCGGATGCCGCAGATTCCAATGCCGGTGCGGCGGGAGCGCGCCGCCCGGCTGCGCGCGGCGGGGGACGCAGCGCGCTCCCAATTCCTTGCCAGCCGGCTCGGCATGCGAGTCGAGGTGCTTGTTGAAGCGCCGGGAGCCGGCCGCTGCCCGTGGTACGCGCCGGTGGCGATGCCCCAGGGCGCGGAACCGGGCTCGCTGCTGCCGGTTCAGATCCGTGCCGCCGATTCCGAGCGGCTTTACGCGGAGATCATCCCGTGAACGACGATACTTTCGCGCCATCCGAGAAACGCGGCTGGGTCCGTCGCCTGTTCGGGCGCGGCAAGAAGACCGGAGACGAAGCCGCGCCGCCGCAGGACGGGGCGGCGGAAACCGACGCCTGGGCCGAGCCGGCGCTGCAGGAACCGCCGTCGCCGGTTCCGGAGCAAGTGCCGGAGCCGGGTCCCGACCTGCCGCCACCACCGCCGGACCTGCCGGAACCCTCGCCCGAGCCGCCGATCCCGGCGCCGGGCCCGGACCTGATCCCGCCGCCGGATGCACCCGGGCCGGAGATGCCGGCACCGCCGGAACCGGCGCCGGAACTGCCGGTGCCTGGCCCGTCGGAGCCGGAACTGCCGGGCGCACCGCCGCCCGACATCATCCCGCCGCCGGCGGAGCCCGGCCCGGAGATGCCGCCGCCGCCGCCCTACACGCCGGAAATCCCCCGGCCGACCGGGCCGGACGTGGTGCCGCCGATGATGCCGCCGCCGCTCGTACCCGATCCCGACGGGATGCCGGCACCGGTGATGAGCCGAGCCGAGGTGCAGGCGGAGTGGATCGAGCGGCGGGCGCGCGAACTGCGCGACCGGCTGGAGGAAGAGGAGGCGGCGCAGCGCACCGGCTGGCTGGGGCGGCTCAGGCGCGGGCTCAGCCGCTCCTCCAACAAGCTGGCGGGCGGGATCGGCGACCTGTTCAGCAAGCGCAAGCTTGACGATGACGCCCTGGAGGAACTGGAGGAACTGCTGATAACCGGCGATCTCGGCGTCGAGACCGCCGGCCGGCTGACCCGGGCGCTCGCCGACGCGCGATTTGGCGACGAGGTCACCGGCGAGGAAGTGCGGACCGCCCTTGCCGAGGAGGTGGCGAAGGTGCTGGAGCCGGTGGCCCAGACCATCGCCATCAACGATTCCTACCGGCCCCACGTGATCCTCGTCTGCGGCGTTAACGGCAGCGGCAAGACGACGACCATCGCCAAGCTGGCGCACCTGTTCCGCACCGTCGGCTTCGAGGTGATGCTGGCAGCGGGCGATACCTTCCGCGCCGCCGCCATCGAGCAGCTGCAGATCTGGGGCGAGCGCACCGGCTGCACGGTCGTCGCCCGGCCGCAGGGCGCCGATGCCGCCAGCCTCGCCTTCGAGGCCTACGAACAGGCGAAGGCCGCGGGATCACACGTTTTGTTGATCGACACCGCCGGCCGCCTGCAGAATAAGGCGCACCTGATGTCGGAGCTGCAGAAGATCTGCCGCGTGCTAAAAAAACTCGATGAGCGGGCACCGCACGACTGCCTGCTGGTGCTCGACGCCAGCGTCGGCCAGAACGCCCATAATCAGGTGGAAGTGTTCCGCGACATGGTCAATGTGACCGGACTTGCCGTTACTAAGCTCGATGGTTCGGCGAAAGGCGGCGTTGTCGTCGCACTTGCCGACCGCTTCAAGTTGCCGGTCTACGCCATCGGCGTGGGTGAAGGGCGGGACGACATGCGCGCCTTCGAGGCACGCGCCTATGCCCGCTCGCTGCTTGGCCTCGGCGCCTGAAGGAAAGCCATCCCTCGCTTTCCATTCATCCGGTTTGTTATTATACTCTCCCTACTTTTCCTCCAATAATGGTACCGCTCGTTTGGCCAATCGCGTGTTCAACGATGCACGAGCGATGTTGATCCGGCTTGCTGCCTTCGTTTTCGGCCGGCCTGTCGGCCGGCGGCTACCGACCCGTATTCGTGACGCCATTCAGCACCAGCAGGTGGACGCCGAGATTCTCATCGGCTGGACGCAACTGCTGCTGATCCTGTTCTTTTTCTCGCTTTTTCTGTTTCTGCCGCGCCCCGAGGAGGCGCCCTTCCAGGCGGTCCCGTGGGCACTCAGCGCTTTTCTGGTGTTCACCTTGATCCGCCTTGGCCTCGCGTACCGGCAGGTGATCGTCGGCTGGCTGCTGGGCGGGCTGGTGATCCTCGATATGAGCCTGCTGCTGCTGCTGATCTGGTCGTTCCATATCCAGTACATGCAGCCGGCGGGATTTTCCCTGAAGTCGCCGACCCTGCACTACGTCTTCCTGTTCATCGCGCTGCGCACGCTGCGCTTCGATCCGACCTATGTCGTGGTCGCCGGTGCCACCGCGGCCGCCGGCTGGGCGGTGCTGGTGCTCTTGGCGCTGTCCGAGCCATCGCTGACGACAACCGTCACCACTGACTACGCCCACTACCTCATCTCCAACAGCATCCTGATCGGCGCCGAGATCGACAAGATCCTCTGCATCCTGCTGGTCACGGCGGTCCTCGCCATCGCCATCGTCCGCGCCCGCGGGCTGCTGACGCAGTCGGTGGCCGATGCGACGGTCGCCCGGGAACTCAGCCGGTTCGTCGCGCCTGAAGTGGCCGACCACGTGGCGCGTGCCGAACGCGCCGTCGAGCCCGGCGACGGCGAGGTGATCACCGCCAGCATCCTCTTCTGCGACATCCAGGGGTTCTCCACCATCGCCGAGAAGATCAGCCCCGACCGGCTGATGCACACCCTCAATGCCTATTTCGCGGCCATATCGGAGGTAGTCGACCGCCACGGCGGGACGATCACGGCGTACCAGGGCGACGCGATCCTGATCGGCTTCAATACCGCCAAGCCCGATCCGCACCACGCCGCCAATGCGCTGCGCTGCGCGCTGGACATCCAGCGGATGGTGGCGCGGCAGCGCTTCGGCGAGAACTTGGCGCTGAGAACCCGATGCGGCATCAACACCGGGCGACTGGTCGCGGGCGCCGTCGGGACCCGCGAGCGGCTGCTGTTCACCGTCTACGGCGACGAGGTCAACATCGCCGCCCGGCTGGAGCAGCTCAACAAAACGTTCGGCACCTGGGTGCTGGCCAGCGAGCAGACGGTCTCGGCTGCCGGGCCGGGGTTCAGTTGCCGGTCGATGGGCGAGGTGCAGGTGCGCGGACGCTCCCGGCCGGTCGAGGTCTATGCCGTGGAAGCAGCGGCTGAGATGATCACCGCCACAGCATCGACGGACCGGGTGGCGGGCCTGCCCTAACCGGCCGCAGAGCGGGCCGGCGCGGCCGGCTTGCGGGCCGCGAACACGGCCGGCGGATCACCGTTCCGGAAGCAATCGAGCGACCAGCGGACGGACGGGAAAGCAAGTTGATCCCAGGGGATGTCGTCCCAGGCAAACAGCGCCACCGCTTCGCTCTCGATGCCGGGCGCAAATTCCGGCGCCCGCATCGACGCCCGATAGATGATGTTTACTTGGTTGATGTGGGGAATCTCGTAGATGCCGAGCAGGCTCTCCACCGTCACCTCTGCCTGCGCTTCTTCCCAGACCTCGCGGACGGCACCTTCCGCGGTGGATTCGCCCAGCTCCATGAAGCCGGCGGGATAGGTCCACAGCCCGCACGCCGGCGCGATCGCCCGCTTGCACAGCAGGATCGAGGACTGCCACCAGCACACCGCCCCCACGACAATCTTCGGATTGTGGTACTCGATGTAGCCGCAGTCCGGGCAGACAAGTCGCGTCCGGTTGTCACCTTCCGGCACGATCTCGATCGAGGGGCCAAGCCGCTTCTCGGTCATGGGCGAGAGTGTGGCTTCGCTGGTCCGCCGAAGCAAGTGCGCGCACCGTCCGCGCCTTGCCGCCGTTATCGCCTTCCTCGTTCAGACCCGCCGGCCAGCGGAGTGCCGGCCCCGGGGCTGCTGTTCTCCGACCAGACGTGCAACCGGTTGCGACCGTCGCGCTTGGCTGCATACATCGCAAAGTCGGCGCGTTCGATCGAGGCGGCGACCGGCTCGCCCGGAAGAAGCGGAGCGATGCCGAAGGAGGCGGTGACGCGCAGAACCTCGCTGCCGAACGGCACCTTCAGCGCGGCGATGCCACGCCGCAGCCGATCGACGATGGGCAGGGCCTGTTCCGGTCCGGCATTGGGGAGCACCAGCAGGAATTCCTCACCGCCGTACCGACAAACCTGGTCGTAGCGGCGCAGGTTGCGCCGAAAGTAGGCGGACACAGCCTCCAGCACGGCGTCCCCGGCGTGATGACCCCAGCTATCGTTCACCACCTTGAAATGGTCGAGATCGACCATGCACAGGCTGGTGGCGCCGCCGCTCCGCTGCACACGCTGATGTTCCTCCTGCAACCGTGGCAGCAGGGCATGGCGCGTGGCAATGCCAGTGAGCGGATCGGTGTTGCGCAGCAGGTCCCACAGCTCCTTGACCAGGGCCTCCAGATTTTTGTCCAGGCGAGACGTCGCTTCGGCGAAGGCTTCGTATTCGGGACGAGCGATCGCCCGGCCGGCTTCGACGGCGCCGCAAAGGGCGCGCGCCCGCGTCCGCACCTCCGCATACTGGTGCATCGCCTCCTGATATTCGGGGCGTCGGCGAATGAATTCGTTGCTCTCCTCGAGGAACCACCCGCCGAGATCGCCGTGCGGACCCGGATCGCGGTTCAGTTCGCGGCAGCTCTCGACCGACCGGCAGACGAGTGCAGAGTGGACCTGCTGAATCCACAGCCTGTGCGCGTGCAGCGATGGCGCCAGTCGGTTCACGATGCGCTCGGCATCCGGCAGGCTGAAAGTGGGTGGGGGGACTTCCCGGTCCCCCTGCGGTAGGTCCGCCGACATCTGCGCCTCAAGATCACCTGCTGCCCCCACGGGCGGCGGGACTCTAGCCAAGCGCGCGCGGCCCGGGGAAGGGTAACGAGCGCCGTGTCATGATGTCGTTGCCGCTCCAAGAATGGCAGCAATTCCTCAGATGAGGCAAGCCAGACCGCTCTTCGGACAGGTTAAGTGTTGATGACGGCGGCACCGGGGTTGCGCGCGCAACCTGCCGGCGCTTGCCTTTTGCGGTCGATCTTCGCATAAAGCGCCATCGCAGGCTCCGGTGGCAGCGCCGTTGTTTCCGGGCGGACCGGACCACCCGGAAGGTCAGCAACAACGATCGCGCAGGGATGCGGCCCGACGCGGCATCATCCGCCGCCGGCCGCCCCTATCAGGGTCTCGCCGAACCAGCTTTGAGGGAGGTTGCGCAACCATGGCCGATATCAGAACCATCGACGATCTCGACGTCGCGGGCAAACGGGTCCTCGTCCGCGTGGACTTCAACGTGCCGATGAAGGACGGCAAGGTCACCGATACGACCCGCATCGACCGTACCGTGCCGTCGCTGCAGGAGCTTGCCGGCAAGGGCGCCAAGGTCATCGTCCTCAGCCACCTCGGGCGGCCGAAGGGCAAGAAGAACATGGAGTTCACCTTGAAGCCGGTCGCCGAGGCGCTGGCCAAGGCGCTGGGCAAGCCGGTCGCGTTCGCGCCCGACTGCGTCGGCCCGGAGGCGAAGGCGGTGGTGGACAAGCTGCAGCCGGGCGAATTTGCCATGCTGGAGAACGTCCGCTTCTACGCCCAGGAAGAGAAGAACGATCTCGAATTCGCCAAGCAGCTGGCGGAGATGGGCGATGTCCTCGTCTCCGATGCGTTCTCCTGCTCGCACCGCGCTCACGCGTCGGTCGAGGCGCTGGCGAAGCTGATCCCGTCGTGCGCCGGCCGGCTGATGCAGGCCGAGATCGAGGCCCTGTCGGCGGCGCTGGAAGCGCCGAAGCGGCCGGCGGCCGCGCTGGTCGGCGGCGCCAAGATCTCCACCAAGCTCGACGTTCTCGGCAACCTCACCGAGAAGGTGGACCAGGTCATCATCGGCGGCGCCATGGCCAACACCTTCCTCGCCGCCCAGGGCAAGGACGTCGGCAAGTCATTGTGCGAGCACGACATGCTGGATAGCGCCCGCGCGATCATCGAGAAGGCGAAGGGCAACGGCTGCGAGATCGTGCTGCCGAGCGATGCCGTCGTCGCCGGCGAGTTCAAGGAAGGTGCGCCATCCTCCACCGTCGACGTCAACAGCGTGCCGGCGGACAAGATGATCCTCGATGTCGGCGCTCACTCGATCGACGACCTCAACGCCCGGCTAGCCAATCTCAAGACCCTGATGTGGAACGGTCCACTGGGGGCCTTCGAGATCGCGCCGTTCGACAAGGGCACCAACGCCGTCGCCCAGGAAGCGGCGAAGCTGACCAAGGCAGGCTCGCTGATGAGCGTGGCCGGCGGCGGCGATACCGTCGCGGCGCTGGCGCATGCCGGTGTCGAGAAGGAGTTCTCGTACGTCTCGACAGCGGGCGGCGCTTTCCTGGAATGGCTGGAAGGCAAGACGCTGCCGGGCGTCGCCGTCCTGCGCAAGTAGCCGACCCCCTCGATCCTTGCGGCCGCGCCGGACGATCACCGCGTCGTCCGGCCGGCGTGGGGACGCCAACAGCGCCCCCACAACCGGCGAGCCGGCTCAGGGCCAGGCGACTTCCGGCGGCAGCGACATCAGCACCGCCTCGGCGTTGCCGCCGGTCTCGATGCCGAAACGGGTGCCGCGGTCCCACAGCAAGTTGAACTCGACGTAGCGGCCGCGCTTGATCAGCTGCGCGCGCTTTTGTTCGGCGGTCCACGGATCGCCCATCCGGCGGCGGACGATCGCCGGGTAGGCCTCGAGGAAGGCAACGCCGACGTCGCGGACGAAGCGGAAGTCGGCCTCGGCGTCGGGACTCGCTAACTCGTCGAAGAAAATTCCCCCCACCCCGCGCGGCTCACCGCGGTGCGGCAGCCAGAAGTACTCGTCGCACCACGCCTTGAAGCGCGGCCAGTGCTCCGGGTGCGCCGCCTCGCAGGCCGCGCGCAGGGCGCCGTGAAACACGGCGGTATCCTCGGCCACGGGAAAGACGGGGGTCATGTCGGCGCCGCCGCCGAACCAGTGGTGGCTGGTGACGATCATCCGCGTGTTCATGTGCGCCGCCGGCACCAGCGGCGAGCGCGGGTGGACGACGACGGAGATGCCCGCTGCCCAGAAGCGGCCATCGGCAGCAGCGCCGGGGATGCGGGCGCGAAACGCCTCCGAGAACACGCCGTCGACGACGGAGACGTTGACCCCGGCCTTCTCCAGGACGGATCCGCGCAGGATCGACATCACGCCGCCGCCACCGCCCGGCCGATCCCAGACCTCGCGCTGAAAGCGCGCCGGGAACGGCCCCTCCCCGGCCGATCCCTCCCCGGCGGCGATGGCCTCGATGGCCTCGAACGCCGCCACCAGGCGGTCGCGCAACTCGCCAAACCACGTCGCGGCTCTGGCTCGCAGCGCCTCTTCCGGGAGCGGTAGGGTGCCGGCAGGATCAGGCAGCATGGCGGACGTGCCAGTCGAGCGCGTCTTCCAGGCGATCGTCACCCCAGAAGAGTTCGTCGCCGACGATGAAGCTGGGGGCGCCGAAGACGCCGAGGCGCTGCGCTTGTGCCGTCTGCGCCGCCAGGGCCTCCTTCGCTCTCTCGCTCTCCCCGGATGCCAGCAACGCCGCGGAGGGCAGGCCGAGCCCTTCGAGCAGGTCGACGATGACGCCACGATCGGTGATGTTGCGGTCCTCCGCGAAATTGGCGTGGTAGACGGCGCGCACGAACGCCGGCAGCCACGGCTCGCCCGCCGCCCCGATGACGATGCGGGCGGCGAGCCGGCCGTTGCGCGGAAAACGCGACGGCCGGAGCAGCGGAAGGCCATAGCCGGCGCAGCGACGCTCCAGGTCGCGCCACATGTAGCGGCCCTTCGCCGGCTGCAAATTGAAGGGCGAGTCGTTCCAGCCCTGCTCCGCGAAGATCGGCCCGAGCCAGAAGGGCCGCCAGTCGAGGGCGACGCCGTGGCGAGCGGCGGCGGCCTCGATGCGCATCGCTGCCGGATAGGAGTAGGTGCTGGCGAATTCGAACCAGAATTGCATCACGGCGGTTATCCGAGCGTTCCGTTGGTGGCATCGACGGAGAGGGCCGCAGGCTAGCAGCGCTGTACCGGCCATGCCATAGCGGCGGCAATATCAGCGGGTAAACACCCCCGCGCCGGCAATTTCCGGCGCGGGGGTCAGCGGGGATCGGTGGTGGAACGACGAGGCCGGACGGCAGCGGCAGAGGCAGAGGCGGTCGAGACCGACATCCCGGCGCGGCTCGACCGGCTGCCGTGGAGCCGGTTCCACTGGCTGGTGGTCGTCGCGCTGGGCATCACCTGGATCCTCGACGGCCTCGAGGTCACCATCGCCGCGGCGCTGACCGGTGCGTTGCAGGAGAGCCCGACCCTGCGCCTCACGCCATCGCAGATCGGCCTCTCGGCCAGCGCCTACCTCGCCGGCGCGGTCCTCGGCGCGGCGCTGTTTGGCTGGCTGACCGATCGCCTCGGGCGCAAGCGGCTGTTCAATATCACCCTCGGCGTCTACCTGGTGGCGACCGCCGCCTCCGCCTTCGCCTGGAACTTCCACAGCTTCCTGCTCTTCCGCTTCCTCACCGGCGCCGGCATCGGCGGGGAGTACACGGCTATCAACTCGGCGATCCAGGAACTGATCCCGGCGCGGATGCGCGGCTGGACCGACCTCGCCATCAACGGCAGCTTCTGGGTCGGTGCGGCGATGGGCGCCGCCGGCTCGGCGGTCCTGCTCGATCCGGCCCTGTTCGGAGTGGATCTGGGCTGGCGGCTGGCGTTCGCCATCGGCGCCATTCTCGGCCTCGGCATTCTCTATCTGCGCCGCTTCATCCCGGAGAGCCCGCGCTGGCTGATGACCCACGTCGGCGTCGATCAGGCGGAAGCCGTGGTCCGTGGCATCGAGCGGCGGGTGACGGCGGAGCGCGGGCCGCTGCCACCGCCGGAGCCGGTAACCATCCGCGTCCGCACCCGCGGCAGCACGCCGCTGCGCACGGCCCTGGCGAGCATCTTCGTCACCTACCGCCGCCGGGCGATCCTGGCCTTCGTGCTGATGGTGGCGCAGGCCTTCTTCTATAATGCCGTGTTCTTCAGCTACGGCCTGATCCTGCGCCAGTACTACGCGGTGCCGGCCGATCGCATCGGCCTCTACCTGCTGCCGTTCGCCGTCGGCAACTTCCTCGGCCCGCTGCTACTGGGCCGGCTGTTCGACAGCATCGGGCGCAAGCCGATGATCGCCTCCACCTACGCCGCCTCCGGCGTGCTGCTGGCGGGAACCGCTTGGCTGTTCGCGACCGGTCTGCTCGACGCCCGCAGCCAGACCATCACGTGGATGGTGATCTTTTTCTTCGCCTCGGCCGCCGCCAGCTCGGCCTACCTCACGGTCAGCGAAAGCTTCCCGCTGGAGGTGCGAGCGCTGGCCATCGCGCTGTTCTACATGCTGGGAACGGCGACCGGCGGAATTGCCGGTCCGTGGCTGTTCGGCCGGCTGGTCGAGACCGGCACGCGGGGTGACATCGTCCTCGGATATCTGTTCGGCGCCGCCCTGATGATCGGCGCCGCCGTGGTGGCGCTGCTGCTCGGCGTCCGCGCCGAGCGCCGCCCGCTCGAAGCCGTCGCCGCCCCGCTGTCGCGCGCCGACTGATCCCTTCTCGCCAATCCGCCGGCGGCTTCTCGTCCCACCTCCTGCCGGTTGCGTGGATAGATGCCGCCGGCAAGTTGAGAGGCTCCGCCTCCAGTGCGCTGCAGCCGGCGAGATCGGGCTTTCCCGCTCACTTCTTTTGCACTATATGCTCCGACCTTGACGTTTCCATCTCGCAGTGGCGAACTCCGATGCCGCTCGGAAGCGGGAACCGGTCGACGGCGAGCGGTGGTCAACCACCCCCGCGTCGGTCGGCAGGGGATTGCGGGAAAAGATTCCGGGCGCACCCGCCGCGGCTCTCTGCTCTTGAATCAGGCGGAAGGGGCGGCTGGTCCAAGCCCTCGAAACGACCAACGAGGACCTTCCATGGCAGAAACGGTGGCAACCTCTCCTCCACATATGGACGAAGGGGAGACACGGCGCGACTTCCTTCTGATCGCAACCGGCGTCGTCGGCGCGGTTGGGGCCGGTCTGGCGGTATGGCCGTTCATCCACAGCATGAACCCCGCCGCCGACACGCTGGCGCTGGCCTCGACCGGTGTGAACCTGGCGCCGGTCCAGGTGGGCCAGCGCATCACCGTCGTCTGGCGCGGCAAGCCGGTGTTCATCGACCACCGGCCGGAAGCGGACATCAAGGCCGCCGCCGACGTCGACCTCTCGAAGCTGGTCGATCCGGAGCCTGACAGCGCCCGGGTGCAGAAGCCCGAGTGGCTGATCGTCGTCGGGGTCTGCACCCACCTTGGCTGCATTCCGCTGGGCCAGAAGAGCGGCGAGAACCGCGGCCCCTATGGCGGTTGGTTCTGCCCGTGCCACGGATCCATGTACGACACCTCCGGCCGCATCCGCCAGGGTCCGGCACCGAAGAACCTCGTCGTGCCGCCCTATCAGTTCACCGCCGATACCACCATCAAGATCGGCTGAGGATCGGAGCCATGGAAGCGCCAACCTGGAAGAATCCGGTGATCGGCTGGATCGATCGGCGGCTGCCCATCTTCACGATGATGCAGCACGACCTGGTCGATTACCCGACACCCAAGAACCTGAACTACTGGTGGAATTTCGGCTCACTGGCGGGCATCGTGCTGGTGATCATGATCGCCACCGGCGTCGTGCTGGCGATGCAGTATACGCCGCATGTCAACCATGCCTTCGAGAGCGTCGAGCGCATCATGCGCGACGTCAACTACGGCTGGCTGCTGCGCTACCTGCATATGAACGGGGCGTCGATGTTCTTCATCGTCGTCTACATCCACATGTTCCGCGGCCTCTACTACGGCTCGTACAAGGCGCCGCGCGAGTTGCTGTGGATCATCGGCGTCTTCATCCTGCTGGCGATGATGGCGACGGCGTTCATGGGCTACGTGCTGCCGTGGGGGCAGATGAGCTTCTGGGGTGCGACCGTCATCACCAACCTGTTCTCCGCCATTCCGCTGGTTGGTGAATATATCGTCACTTGGCTGTGGGGCGGCTTCTCGGTCGACAACGCCACCCTCAACCGCTTCTTCTCGCTGCACTACCTGATGCCGTTCGTCATCTTCGCGCTGGTGTTCCTGCATCTGGTGGCGCTGCACACATCGAAGTCGAACAACCCGCTCGGCATCGACGTCAAGGGGCCGCAGGATACGATCCCGTTCACGCCCTACTATACCGCCAAGGACATGTTCGGCCTCGGCGTGTTCATGATCGTCTACCTTGGCTTTGTCTTCTTCGCGCCGAACTTCTTCGGCGAGCCGGACAACTACATCAAGGCGAATCCGATGGTGACGCCGCCGCACATCGTGCCGGAATGGTACTTCCTGCCGTTCTACGCGATCTTGCGGGCGATTACCTTCGATCTGTTCTGGGGACTGATCCCGGCGAAACTGCTGGGCGTCATCGCCATGTTCGGCTCGATCATCGTCCTGGTGTTCCTGCCCTGGCTCGACCGCTCGCCGGTGCGCAGTGCCCGCTTCCGCCCGATCTACAAGCAGTTCTTCTGGATTTTCCTCATCGACTGCTTCCTGCTGGGCTATGCTGGCGCCAACCCACCGGAAGGCTACTTCGTCATCCTCGGGCAGGTCGCGACCGCCTACTACTTTGCTCACTTCCTGATCATCATCCCGCTGCTGGGCTTCCTCGAGCGGCCGCGTCCGCTGCCGGCCTCGATCAGCGCCGCGGTGACCGCAAAGGGCGCGGGCGTTCCGGCACGGAGTGCTGCCGAATGAAGAAGATCCTGGCCGCAACGGCCCTTGCCGCCGCACTGTGGGCGCCCGCTGCGGGCGCGTCCAGCGAGGCCCCGACGCCTCCGTCCGTCGAATGGAGCTTCAACGGTCTGTTCGGCACCTTCGACCGGGGACAGCTGCAGCGCGGCTATCAGGTCTATGCCGAGGTCTGTCATTCCTGCCATGCGCTGTCGCTGATGGCGTTCCGCAACCTGCAGCAGATCGGCTTCAGCGAGGAGCAGGTGGCGCAGCTGGCGGCGCAGTTCGAGGTGCAGGACGGGCCGAACGACGAGGGCGATATGTTCATGCGCCCGGCCCGGGCATCGGACCATGTGCCGTCGCCATTCGCCAATGAGCAGGCGGCCCGCTTCGCCAACAACGGCGCCTATCCCCCGGACCAATCGCTGATCGTCAAGGCGCGTAAGGGTGGTTCCGACTACATTCACGGCATCCTGGTCGGCTACCGTGATCCGCCACCGGAGGGGGTCACCCTCAACGAAGGCATGCACTTCAACGACTACTTCCCCGGTCACCAGATCGCCATGGCGCCGCCGCTGTCAGATGGCCGTGTCGAGTATGCCGACGGCACCGAGGCGACCCTGGACCAGCAGGCGAAGGACGTCACCGCCTTCCTCACCTGGGTCTCCGAGCCCACCCTGGAGGAGCGTCGGCGGCTCGGCATTTCGGTCATCCTCTTCCTCATCGTGCTGACCGGCTTGCTCTACGCGCTGAAGCGCCAGATCTGGTCCGACGTCGACCACTGACGCCGCGTTGCCGCCGGGTACCGCCCGGCGGCACAGGATCGTCCTGTTCCAGGAACGGCCGCCCCTCCGGCGGCCGTTCTGCCATCTCCGGCACCCGCTCCGCGCCGCCCTCCTGCACCGGGCGCGAGGGCCACAGGCTTCGGTGCCACTCCCGCAGCATCGGGCGCGACAATCCGCTTCTGCAATGGATTACGACAGTGGATTTGCT
Organism: Rhodospirillales bacterium; assembly: GCA_016793875.1. Classification (GTDB taxonomy): domain Bacteria; phylum Pseudomonadota; class Alphaproteobacteria; order Rhodospirillales; family Defluviicoccaceae; genus Defluviicoccus. The sequence continues at coordinate 23,059 of JAEULG010000239.1, forward strand.
TCGCTGCGCTGGCAATGACGAGCTTGCGAGGCATGCGAGCGGCCACGAAAAAAATCCACCGCCGGGTCCGCCCGACGGTGGATTTGCCTCTGCGCACCCTGAATGAGTCTGGCGCCCTGGGGCGCGGGCGCCAGGAATCAGAGCGAGCCGAGGAACGAGAGCAGCAGGCTCTTCTGTTTGGCGTCTAGACCGTTGTAGCGCGCCCGCACCGGCGCCGCCTGACCACCGTGGCGACTGATCGCATCTTCGGAGGTGAACGACAGGCCGTCGTGCATCAGCCGGTTGCGGGTCCGCAAGCCCCACAGCGGCGCCGTCCGCATCTGCCGGGCGGTCACGGAAACTTCCGGTACCGGCGCGCCCTCGGTGATCGGCAGCACCGGGATGCCGTCCCCGGTGCCAACGTCGTGCAGCATAAAGTCGCTGTAGGGGTGGATGACCTTGTTGCCGAGGGCGGCGCTGACGACGAACTTGCCGCCATTCAGCACCGTATTCGCCGGTGCCGTCACCATCGTCGGCGTGTGACAGACGTTGCAGCCGGTGGCGTTGAATACCTGTTCGCCGGCCCGGACCGCCGCGCTGATCGGACCGCGCGCCGGCGCCTTGGTGGCGCGCATGAAATCGGCGAAGGCGATGATATCGACGCCGTCGTCTTCCGGATCGGCGACATGGTCGTAAGCCTTCACCGACTTGCCATCGGAGGTGTTCTCCTCCGGAAACAGCGGACTGGTGATGCCCATCTCGTTGAGGTAGGCGTCGGCAGCGAACGACTCGAGGCTGGCGTGCTGGCTCTTCCAGCCGAACCGGCCGATGCGATTGAGCCCCGCGGCCTCGAGCACCGGCACGGCGATGGCATTGCCGCGCAGGGCGGGCGGTTGCGCCCGCTGGATCGCCAGTAGCGTTTCGTCCGCCACCGCCTCGACGAAGCCGTCGCCGAGGGTGTTGGTGGACACCCGCAGCGTGGCGACGTTGTCGGTGTAGGCGGGCCGCTCCACCAGATCCGCATAGGTCGCCCGCGAATGAATGAGCGTGCCGCCCGCCGACTCGAAGAAGCCTCGCTTGCCCTGGCGTCCGGTCCGCAGCTCGGCAATCTGGCTGGCACCGCCCGTGACCACGCTCTGGTGGCACTCGCGGCAACTCTGCGCGTTGTAGACGGGGCCGAGCCCGTCGGTGTCGACTTCAGTGTCCTCGAAAAGAAACCGGTTGTCGTTGAACGACCGCCGCGCAACGACGTTGTCGGAGTTCAGCGACTGGAAGGGCGGCCCCTGCACGGTATGACCGTTGGTGAGGTTATCGTAGCCGGTCGGGGCTTCGGTCGGCGGTGCGGTGTTCTCCTGCGCCCGGCCGAGGCCGGGCGCAGCGGCAACGGCCACCAGCACGCCGACAATGGTTAAAGCAGCTCGTCTTTTCGACATTTGACCTCTCTCCGCCAAATAGATCCAAACAAGACAGTTGTGGGTGTTCTGCATCGAGAAGCCGCGATCACCCCCTGCCTTAATACTAACCGGGTCCGCCTTTCCTCATTACGGGCAGACCTATAGTGATCGCGCCCCCACTGTGGTGCGTGCTCGATAGAATCACCATCTAATAATGCTTATTCATGTCGTGGTGATAGTATTGAATCACCACCTATAGCGCACCTGCCAGCGGCACGCATGAATATTATTCGTAAACAGATCCAGAAGAGGATCTGGTTCTTTCATTTTGGTGGGTAGTGAGCCTTTACGGCGTCAGGATGGCTTGTTCTGGGCGTTTTTACGGAGTCATTGCAGACGCAACTCTATACAACGTGAAATAGACTGTTGCACAACTCGTCCTATGGCTCCTCGCGAAACTCCTCCGGAATGAGGGCGAATGCCCCGGCTTTTTCGACTCTCATCACCGCGTCCCCGCCCGCGCCGGCCCGTGCGCGCACGCCAGCGGAATCCCTCGTCGGTCGGCGGGACGCACACGCCCGCGAACACCTCCGGCCGGGGCGTTTCCGCCATTGTCCAGCGGCCGCGTTGACTTGCCGGACGTCGCCGCGTAAAGAGGCTGGGCGATCGGCTATGGTGCCGGCGCCCACTACGCCCGGATGCCAGATGATGCCAGGAAGGCACGGGGCGGCTGGCGTCCTCTTGGCGCTGCTGCTGTCCGGCTGCATGAAGGTCGGACCTGACTTCAGCCCGCCGCAAACGACCGTGGCGGACGAGTGGCGCGATACCAACGGATCTGTTGTTGCGCGTGGTGAGGTCGATCAGGCGTGGTGGAGGGTTTTCGGCGATCCTGTTCTCGACCGGCTCGTGGAAACGGCCTACGGCCAGAACCTGACGCTGCAGGCGGCCGGCGTCCGCGTCCTGCAGGCGCGGGCGCAGCTGGGCATCGCCATCGGCGACCTGTTTCCGCAGACCCAGAACGCCTTCGGCTCACTGACCTACAACCGCCAGAGCGCCCGCTCCCCGTCCCAGCAGGGCGCCTCCTCCAGCCTGCTCAGCTACGCGCAGGCGCAGGTCGGGGTGCAGGCCGCCTGGGAGCTGGACTTCTGGGGCCGCTTCCGCCGCGCCATCGAAGCCGCCGATGCCACCCTGCTCGGCTCGGTCGCCGACTGGGACAATGCGCTCGTCTCGCTGACCGGTGACGTCGCCACCACCTACGTGCAGATCCGGACGCTGGAAGAACGCCTCACCATTGCCCGCAGCAACGTCGATGTGCAGCGCGAGAGCCTGAACATCGCCGAGATCCGCTTCCACGGTGGCACCACCAGCGAGCGCGACGTCGAGCAGGCACGCACCGTGCTGGCCTCGACCGAGGCCAGCATCCCGCAGTTCGAGGCCTCGCTGCAGCAGACCAAGAATGCCCTGTGCGTGCTGCTGGGCCTTCCGCCCTCGCCGCTCGACGACATCCTCTCCGGCAGCTCCGGAATTCCCGTCGCACCGGTGCAGGTGACTGCCGGCATCCCGGCAGACCTGCTGCGCCGGCGGCCGGACGTGCGGTCGGCCGAGTTGCGGGCGGCGGCGCAGAGCGCGCAGATCGGCGTCGCCAAGGCGGACCTCTATCCGGCGTTCTCGCTCACCGGCAACTTCGGCTTCCTCTCCACCGACTGGGGACACTACGACCTTACCGACATCTTCCTGGCCAAGAGCCGGGCTTGGTCAGTTGGCCCGTCGGTGCAGTGGAACTTCCTCAACTACGGCCAGATCACCAATAACGTCCGCGTCCAGGATGCCGCCTTCCAGGCGCTCGTCGCGGACTATGGGAACGTCGTGCTGAATGCCCAGCGGGAGGTGGAGGACGGGCTCGTCGCCTTCGCCAAATCCCAGCAGCGTACCGATTTCCTGCGCCTGAGTTCGGCTGCCGCGGCGCGCTCGCAGGAGCTTGCCGTGTTGCAGTACCGTGAGGGCATCACCGATTTCACCACCGTGCTGACCGCGGAGCAGAACCTGCTGCAGGAGGAGGATTCGCTGGCGGTGAGCCGGGGCGACATTCCGCTCGGCCTGATCCGGACCTACCGGGCGCTGGGCGGTGGCTGGGAAATCCGCCAGAATGACCCGGTGATTCCACCGGAAGTGCGCGAGGCGATGCAGCGGCGCACCGACTGGGGCCGGCTGTTGCGCCCGAACAACATCGAGCGCGTCAGCAGCCAGGCTCAGACACCAGCCGTGCCGACGCCGGATTGGTGATGCGAACGACGAATGCTTTCGGCCGGGACGATTTGGGATGGCTGCACGAGATGACGACTGATTTTCTCTCCCCGCTTCGTACTGCTGCAGCAACGCGTCCGTGGCTGGCGCCGCTCTTCTTCCTCCTCGTCATCGCAGTGGTCGCCGCCGGCTGCGAACAGAAGAACACGTTCGTGCCGCCGCCACCGCCGAAGGTCACCGTCGCCAAGCCGGAGCGCCAGTCCGTCACCGACTACCTCGAACTCACCGGCAATAGTCAGGCGATCAACACGGTTAAGCTGGTGGCGCGGGTGGAAGGCTATCTGGAAGGGCTACACTTCCAGGACGGTGCCGACGTGCGCAAGGGCGACCTGCTGTTTACCATCCAGCCGCAGCAGTATCAGGCGCAGCTGGCGCAGGCCAAGGCGCAGGTGCAGGCGCAACAGGCGGCGCTGCTCAACGCCGAAACCGAGTACGAGCGCTACTCGCGGCTCTACCAGCAGAAGGCGGCGGCCGCCACCGACGTCGACAACTGGCGTTTCCAGCGGGATTCATCCAAAGCAGCGGTAGCGAATGCGATGGCCCAGGTGGAAATCGCCAACCTCAATATCGGCTATACCCAGGTGACGGCCCCATTCAACGGCCGGATGGGCCGGCGCCTCGTCGATGTCGGCAACGTCGTCGGCGCCGGTGGCCAGGAAACGCCGCTGGCCGAGATCAACCAAATCGATCCGATCTACGTCTACTTCACCATCAACGAACTCGACCTGCTCCGCATTCGTGAGCGGCAGCAACAGGCGGGAGAGGGCGACTATCGCGTGCGGCCGGTGCCGATCCAGGCAGGCCTCGCCACCGAGCAGGGATATCCGCACGAAGGTCGGATTGATTTCGCCGCAATCAGCCTCGATCCGGGCACCGGAACGCTGCTGGTGCGCGCCGTCTTTTCCAACCCCGACCGCGTGCTGCTGCCGGGGCTCTTCGTCCGCCTGCGGCTACCGGTTGGGCGGGATCGGGGCGCCATCCTGGTGCCGGAGGTGGCCCTCGGCTACGACCAGATCGGCCGCTATGTGCTGGTTGTCGACGACAAGAACGTTGTCGAACGCCGTGGTGTCAAAACCGGACAGTCCTACGGCGAGATGCGGGTGGTCAGCGACGGTCTGACCGGCGACGAGCGGGTCGTGGTCAATGGACTGTTGCGCGCCATCCCCGGACGAGAGGTCAGTCCGGAAATGCAGACGACGGCACCGCCGGCGGCTTCGTCTGGCCGCTCCTGAGTCCGCGCTGACAGCGAAGAGAGGCCGTCGTCTTGTCGAAATTTTTCATCGAACATCCGATCTTCGCCAACGTCATCGCCATCATCACGATTCTGCTGGGGGCGGTGTGCATCTTCACGCTGCCGATCGCCCAGTACCCCGACATCACCCCGCCGACGATTCAGGTCACCACGTCGTTTCCGGGCGCCAGTGCCGAGACCATCGCCAACACCATCGGCATCCCCATCGAGCAGGCGGTAAACGGGGTCGAGGGGGCGATGTACATGTCGTCCACCAGCGGCAGCGACGGCAGCTACACCCTGACCATCAGCTTCGCCGTCGGCACCAACCTCAACACCGCGCTGTCACTGGTGCAGAATTACGTCAACAGCGCGCTGGCGCAGTTGCCGAGCGGGGCAAATGCGCAAGGTATTACGGTAAAGAAGGTCAGCACCAACATCCTGCTCGTCGTCAATCTCTATTCCGAGAATCCGGCGCTCGACGATACCTTCCTTGCCAACTACGCCATCATCAACATGCAGTATCCGCTGGCGCGGCTGCCGGGCGTTGGTCAGATCAACGTCTCCGGTTCCGGCAAGTACAGCATGCGGATATGGCTCGATCCCAACAAGCTGCAGTACTACGGGCTCACCACCCTCGATGTGCAAGAGGCGATCAGGCAGCAGAATATCGAGGTGGTCGCCGGCGCACTGGGCGGCCCGCCGGTGCCGAAGACGCAGGCCTTCCAGTTCACCGTCAACGCGCTCGGCCGGCTGTCGACCACCGAAGAGTTCGAGAACATCATCGTCAAGAGCGTGCGCGGCGAGACCGCCCAGATCGTCCGGATCAGGGACCTCGCCCGCGTCGAGCTCAGCCAGCAGAAGTTCAACATCTTCTCGCAGGTAAACGGCAAGCCCGCCGCCCACCTGATCGTCTATACCCTGCCCGGTGCGAACGATCTGGCCGTAGCCAAGGAAATTCTCGGCGCGGTCGAGAAGATGAGCGAGAAGTTTCCCGAAGGGGTGAAGTGGCTTTCGGTCTATAACACCACCGCCTTCGTCAAGGAGGCGATCAGCTCCGTCTATCACACCCTGTTCGAGGCGGCGATCCTCGTTCTGATCGTCATCATGGTGTTCCTGCAGAACTTCCGGGCGATGCTGGTACCGGCGACGACCGTGCCGGTCACCATCATCGGCGCGTTCGCGGCAATGGCTGCCCTCGGCTTCAGCATCAACCTGATGACTCTGTTCGCGCTGATCCTCGCCATCGGCATCGTCGTCGACGACGCCATCATCATTGTCGAGAATGCGTCGCACTATATCGAGCAAGGCCTGACGCCGAAGGACGCGGCGATCAAGGCGATGTCGGAGCTGACCGGCCCGGTCATCGGCATCACCCTGGTGCTGACCGCCGTCTTCGTGCCGGCGGCGTTCCTCCCCGGCATCACCGGCCAGCTCTTCCGCCAGTTCGCGCTGGTCATTGCCGCAACGGCGCTGATCAGCGCGCTCAATGCCCTGACGCTGAAACCCACCCAGTGCGCCCTCTACCTCAAGCCCAAGCCGCCGGGCTGGCGGCCGAACGCCTTCTACCGCGCCTTCAACCGCGGCTACGCGGCGGTCGAGCGGTTCTATATCGGCATCGTCTCGTGGATGGCGCACCGCACAGGTCTGATGATGCTGGTGTTCTTCATCATCATCGCCATCGGCGGCTGGCAGTTCACCCGCACCCCCACCGGCTTCTTCCCGACGGAGGATCAGGGCTACTGCATTGTCGCGACCAAGCTCCCCGACGGCGCCGCCCAGCCGCGGGCGCGGGCGGTGGTCGAGAAGATCAATGACATCGTCTCGAAGGAGCCCGGCGTGCAGGGATGGGTCACCATCGGCGGGCTTTCGATCCTCGACAGCGCCAACCTGTCCACCGCGGTGACGACGTTCATCCGCTACACCGACTGGAGCCAACGGGGCGCCGACCTGAGCCAGGACCGCATCGTCGGCAGTCTGCGCAAGAAGTTCGCGCAGATCGAGGATGCCGCCATCTTTGTGCTGATTCCGCCGCCGATCCGCGGCCTCGGCCAGTCCGGCGGCTTCCAGATGATGGTGCAGGACCGCGCCAGCCTGGGCCTGCAGGAACTGGACAAGTCGACGGCAGAACTGATCCGGACCGCCTCGCAGCAGTCCGGCCTCGTCGGCCTCGCCACCACCTTCAGCGCCCGCAGCCCGCAGCTCTACCTGGAGATCGACCGCACCAAGGCGGAATCGCTCGGCGTGTCCCTCAACACCGTCTTCGATACGCTGCAGGGCTACCTCGGCTCGTCGTTCGTCAACCTGTTCAACAAGTTCAACCAGGTTTTTCAGGTCTACATCCAGGCCGACGCACCCTTCCGCCTGCAGCCGGAAGACATCCGCAATCTCTACGTCCGCAACGACAAGGGCGATGTCGTCCCCCTCGGCACGATGATCACCGTCCATACCAGGCTGAGCAGCGAGCTGATCACCCGCTACAACCTCTATCCGGCGGCACCGGTGTTCGGTGCCGCCGCCCCGGGATTCAGCTCGGGCCAAGCGCTGAACCTGATGGAGCAGGTGGCCAACAACGTGCTGCCCGCCGGCATGGGCTTCGACTGGACGGCGACGGCGTATCAGGAGAGGCAGATCGGCAATACCGCCTACCTGATCTACGCCCTATCGCTCACCCTCGTCTTCCTGGTCCTGGCCGCCCAGTACGAGAGCTGGACCAACCCCGCTGCGGTGATCCTGGTGGTGCCGATGGCGCTCGTCGGCGTCCTGCTGGCGCTGATGCTGCGCGGGTTCGACAACAACCTCTATACGCAGGTGGGCCTGGTGCTGATGATCGCGCTGGCGGCGAAGAACGCCATCCTGATCGTCGAGTTCGCCCGCGAGTTGCGCGCCGAAGGTATGCCCGTCGTCGACGCGGCGATCGAGGCGACCCGCCGCCGCTTCCGCCCGATCCTGATGACCTCGTTCGCCTTTATCCTCGGCATCCTGCCGATGGCGCTGGCGAGCGGGGCCGGCGCCGCCAGCCAGCAGGCGCTCGGCACCGTCGTCGTCGGCGGCATGCTCGCCTCGACGCTGATCGCCATCCCGTTCGTGCCGGTCTTCTACATCGTCATGCAGGGGTTCAGCGAACGCCGCATGGCGAAGAAGGGCACTCCGCAGCCGCCGGCACCCGCCGCCCCGCCGGCACCGCCGCACGGGAAGCCGGCCGAGTAGGCCGGCCAGCAGCAGTCTGCGGCGCTCGCTCGCGCGGGGGCAAGGCTGCCTCCGGGGATCAGCGTGCCCCCGGCAGTTCCGCCGAGGCCGGTTCCTATTACTCGACCAGGCGGAACATCAGCAGAAGCGTGCGCTGCAGGAAGCTGTAGTTGTCGTCGGAAACGAGAACGATCTCGGTCTCGCCGTTGGGACCGGTCCGCGCATCGATCCCCTCCATGTTATCTACCTGCAGCGAGCCCTCTAGCCGGGCGATTTCGCTGCCGTCGAGCACCGCCCCGGCCTTGATCGCCGCCACCGGCAGCAGCCGCAGCCGGGCGCCGACCGGCGGGAACCGCCGCTCCAGGACCAGGACATCGCCCGACGGCAGTTGCGTCGCATCGGTCGGCACGAAGCCGCCCGACGTACGCCAGACGAATGGCTGCCACGCGCCCTTCTTCCCGGAGATCCATCCACGCACGCCGTCACCTGCCTCCAGGCCCTCGGTAATCGCCAGCAGCCGGCCATCGGCAAGGCGCACGAGGGTCTCCAGCCCCGCGTTGCTCGGCGCCTTTTGCAGGCCCGGCGGCGCCGCGAACAGGGAAGCCGGCCCTCCTCCCGGCGGATAGCGGACGATGCGGTCATCGCCCTCGAAGCCGACGAGGATGCCGCCATCGGGGAGCAGCACCAGCGATTCGGCATCACTCTCGTGCTTGCCCAGCTCCGACAGCGCTCGCCCCCGCCGCGACAGCAGCGGTACCAAGCTCACCTGCTCCACCCCGGCGAGCCGGCCGTCGCTACCGAACAGCAGGCGGCCCTCGACCCGCCAGCCGACGTCGGAGATCGCGATGAACCGGGCCCCGTCAGCGGCGATGCGCAGCGCCGAGAGACCCCCGAAGCGCGGATCCGAAGACGTCAGCTCAACCCCGCCCCGCCACTCCAACCGGCCGACGCGGCGGCGTTCAGGATCGGCATTGTCCAGCACCAGCGGCTTCGCCCGCACGCTGA
>JAEULG010000067.1 GCA_016793875.1 Rhodospirillales bacterium
GCTTCGCTCTCGTCGATGAACGCGCCGAGCTTCGGCCACTTCGCCCGGAGCTGGTCGGCGACGTGTCGCAGCGTCTGGCTGGCGTTCGGGCGGTCGGGTTGGATGAACGCCTGGCGCAGCGCAGCCGACACCATGCTCTGCGCTTCGACCAAGCCTCCCAGTCGGTTTTGACTTTCCGCCAGATGCGGCTGACCGTGTCCTTGCCGATCGCCCCCTTGAACAACGCCGCCAGTGCCCGGCGCACCCGGCGGGTGTTGGTGCCGGCGAGATAGCTGCCGGCGATCAGCGCTTCCACTTGCCGGGTCATCCGGGCGTAGCGAGGCAACACCTTGCTCTTCCACTCGGCCCTCCCGCCGTCGGCACCAGCGAGGCGCGCCCGCGGCACCGCGATCTCGACCGTCCCGAACGAGCCGGTGATGCGTCGCCGGCGGTGACCGTGACGGTGACCGTCTCGCAGTGCGATATCGCCCGTCCCGGCGGCCGGCGGGCCGTCGGCCGAGACGGCTTCGCCATCGCCGCGCCGATGCCGGCGTTCGTAACGTCCCCGTCCCAGGGCGGCGGCCAGCTCCTCCTCGATCAACTCTTCGATGAACACCCGGATCCGATCCCGGAGTCCCGCCTCGATCGGGTCGGACCAGGCTTCCCCCAGAAACAGCGTCCCGTCGTCCACCGTCGTCGTGCTATCCGTCGTCATGGCGTGATCTCCCCCGGCGCGACAACGCCGGTGCTGGCTCTTGAACAAGCCGGAGATTACGCCACCCCGAATTCCAACCACTTCCCCGACGGCACCTGGTCGAGGACACATACCGCCGTCTCTTTCTGCGACACGTCCAATCCGACATACTGCTTCATGGCTGCTCTCCCGCTGGCTGCTTAGATGAGGCCGAGACTATCGGACCTCGTGTCCCACGGAGGGCAGCCACCCGCGATTACGCAACGTACATTCAGGGAGAATTCATCCGGTACTGACAATCGGCGCCAAGCCGGCATAAGCCGCCACCTCGCGCCGGTTGGCGAAGCGGCGGAAGAATGCCTCCAGCTGCAGCATCGTCGCGATCTCCGGGCCAATGCCCTTGAGGCGCGTCAGCAGGCCGATTCTGCCAGAACTCGCCTGCGCTACCTCAACTGCCGCGTCCCGCTCCGCCTCGATCTCCGAGAGCTGGGACAGCACGAGCTCAAGGCGCTCCAGTTCGCGCAGGATCTCTGCCTTCAGGCGCGCCCGGCGGTGCCGCGTCGTTAGCGTCCGCGCTCGTGGTGGAATTTCCCGGACGAGCTGAGGCCATCGGATCGGCTGGCTAAGGTGGAGTTGCGACGCTTCACCCTGACGCCGAGAGGACCCGATGACCGAGGAGAGACTACCGCTGGCGGAGCTGCTGGCCAAAGCCGGTGACGGCGACTTCCTGCGCAGCGTGGCCGAGGCCGTGGTGCAGTTGCTGATGGAGACCGACGTGGAAGGCCTGATCGGCGCCGGCCGGCATGAGCCCTCCGGTGACCGCACGACGTATCGTAACGGCTATCGGGACCGAACGCTCGACACGCGGCTGGGCAGCTTGCAGCTGAGCGCTGCACGGTTCACAAGCACCGCAACCTGCTCGCCCACGCTCCCGACCAGCTGCACGAGGAGATCTCGGCCGATTACACCGACATGATCTACGCCACCACGCCGAAGGAGGTCGAGGAACGGCGCAAAGCCTTCCTGCGCAAGTGGCGCCTGAAGTGCCGCGCGGTCGCCGACAGCCTCGAGGAAGCTGGCGACCGCCTGTTCACCTTCACCCGCCTGCCGTCCGGCCAATGGCGCTCGGCGCGCACCAGCAATGCCGTCGAACGGCTGCACGAGGAGTTCAAGCGCCGCATCAAGACACAGACCGTCCTGCCGTCGCCGGAAACCGCGGCGATGCTGTTCTGGGCGCTGCTCGCCTCCGGCCAGATCACCATGCGCAAAGTCGATGGCTGGCGGACGCTGGCCACCAAACCGACCGACGCGGTGATTGACCTCGCCGCCTGAACCATTAACCTCCAGCCGCCGGAGATACCCGCCACGGCAGTTCCAACCACATTCCAGACAGCACCACGGTCGCCTGCTTCTCGGTCTCAAGGGAACCATATCGGAGCTGGAACTGCACACGATCCGGAGCCGCCTCACCGCCGGCCTCCTGGCCAAGGCCGAGCGCGGCGAACTTGCGCTCACCCTGCCGATCGGCCTTGTCCGCG
>JAEULG010000265.1 GCA_016793875.1 Rhodospirillales bacterium
GCCCTGGACGAAGCCCTGCGCGAGAGCTTTCCCGCCAGCGATCCGCCGGAGCAGACCAGCCGGGTCACCGTCGATCCGAAGTGACTTCAGCGACGCCGGGCGCTTCGGACGCTGGACCAGGGGGCGAACTATGCTGGAACCTTGAGTGGAGCCGGCGCCAGCGGAACGTTCCCCGCTTGCCGCACAGGGGTCATGACAGCCGCTGGCGCACGCCGAGCTGGTGGTGCCGTTGTGGCTGAGCATGATCGCCCGAGGCGCGATATGTCGAACCGCGATCGTCTCCTTCGGACAAGTAATGGCAATGGCCAAGAACACCATCTGCCTGTGGTACGACAAGGACGCCGAGGCAGCGGCCCGCTTCTACGCCGAGACTTTTCCCAACAGCTCAGTGAATGCCGTCCACCGTGCTCCCGGCGACTACCCGTCCGGCAAGGCGGGCGACGTACTGACGGTCGAATTTACAGTCGCGGGGATCCCCTGCATCGGCCTCAATGGCGGGCCCGCCTTCAAGCACAACGAAGCCTTTTCATTTCAGATCGCCACGGACGATCAGGAGGAGACCGATCGCTACTGGAACGCCATCGTCGGCAATGGCGGCGCGGAAAGTGCATGCGGTTGGTGCAAGGACAGATGGGGCATCTCCTGGCAAATCACGCCGCGCGTGCTGACCGAGGCGATGGCTGCCGGCGGCGACGAAGCGAAGCGAGCGTTCGATGCGATGATGGAGATGAGAAAAATCGACGTCGCCACGATCGAGGCGGCGCGGCACGGCTGACGTCCCTGATTGACCCGTAGCAATTTCTCAAACCAACCGCGACTACCGAAATCCAGCCTCGTAACGGACGCCAGCGGTCGTATGATAGGCTATGGTTTCCGTAACCCCTGGACTGCGAATGACCAAGGTGCCTTCTCATGGATCGGCAGAGCCTGATCCCAGGGTGAAGGCTGGCGTCAGGATAGCCCCCTCCATTCTCTCCGCCGACTTTGCCCGGCTGGGCGAGGAGGTGCGGGCGATCGATGCTGCCGGCTGCGACTTCGTTCATATCGATGTGATGGACGGCCACTTCGTGCCCAATCTTACTTTCGGGCCGCCGGTGATCCGCGCCATCCGCAAGCATACGGCGAAGCCGTTCGACGTCCACTTGATGATCGATCCGGCGCAGCCCTACCTCGCCGAATATGCCGAGGCCGGCGCCGACATCATCACCGTGCACGCCGAGGCCGATACCCACCTCGACCGCTCGCTGCAGGTGATCCGCGGCCTCGGCAAGCAGGCAGGCGTTTCCCTCAATCCCGGCACGCCGGAGACGGTGATCGAGTACGTGCTCGACCGGCTCGACCTGATCCTGGTGATGACGGTCAATCCCGGCTTCGGCGGCCAGGAGTTCATGCCCGGCCAACTGGAGAAGATCCGACGTATCCGCGCCATGATCGGCCGCCGGCCGATCGCCCTGGAGGTGGACGGCGGCATCAACGCCGGGACCGCGCCGCTGGTGATCGAAGCCGGTGCCGATGTCCTGGTCGCCGGCTCGGCCGTCTTCCGCGGCAACGACTATCGGGCCACCATCGATGCGCTGCGGCCCAGCATCGCATCGGGGGTTCCGCCGGCACGCGTGGCGGGATGACCGCCCCACCTCGGTTGCACTGACACCGTCCTGATCTATTCTCTTACGCAAGGGTCGGGTTCCCGCTCACACCTGATTGCGGAACCCGTCCGTGCCCAACGAGACGGCCCCAAGCCGGGCGACCGAGAAGGGATGACAACGATCGTGCGCCAGCCGGGGCCACACAGGAAGGATCGAACGGACGGGGGGACGAGGCGCTGGCGATGGCCGGCAGCACCGCTCGCGCTCCTGCTGCTGACCGCCGGTTGCGTCACCGGCTACGACCGCCCAGCGTGGGAGCGGGTCGGCTCGACGACGCCGCCGCGGTCCGCCGCCAGCGCGCCCTACGCGGCTCCGGCGAAGCCCGCAGCGCCGTCGCCGGCCAGCAGGGCCGTCGAGCGCCAAGTTCTGCCACCGCCGGGGGCGACAGCCCCGAGGACCTCGACACCACCGGCAACGTCCGCATCACTGCTGTCCGGACCGGCAACGCCACCGGCCACACCCGTGACCGGCTCTCCCGGCAGGACGGTGGCGGCGAAAGAGGTTGCACCGACGAAGCCGGCGATTGATCCGGCGTGGCGCGGCGTCGACGTCGTCACCACGCGCCACGAGGACACGCTGCTGGACATAGCAGTCGCCCACGGCCTCGGTTTCCTTGAGGTGGCCATCGCCAATCCGGGGGTTGATCCCTGGCTTCCCGGCGACGGCACGCAGGTGGTGCTGCCGAAGTTGCACCTGCCGCCCGACGGCCCGCATCAGGGCGTGGTGATCAACCTGCCAGAGCAGCGGCTGTATGCCTACCAGAACGGCAGACTGGCACAGTCCTACCCGATCGGCATCGGCCGAGACGGCCACGCGACGCCGATCGGAACCACGACCGTCGTCCGCAAGACGGTCAATCCGGTGTGGCGGCCGACGCCGTCGGCGCGCGCCGACGATCCCGAGCTGCCGGCGGTCGTACCGGCCGGCCCGGACAATCCGCTGGGAAGCCGCGCCCTCTACCTCGGCTGGTCGAGCTACCTGATCCACGGTACCAACAAGGAGTACAGCATCGGCCGGCGGGGCAGCCGCGGCTGCATCCGCATGTACGAGGACGACGTGCGCGCGCTCTATGAGCGCCTCCCGGTCGGCACGTCGGTCACCACCGTCGATCAGCCGGTGCAGGTCGGCTGGATCGGTGATCAGCTCTACATCGAGGCGTCCCCGACAATGGCCCAAGTGCGGCAGTGGGAGGAGGGAAAGCGATTCGAGCCGGTGTCCGACCCCGGCGCCCGCGACCTCGTGCGGCGCAAGGCGGGCAAGGACGCCAACCGGATCGACTGGGCGGCGGTCGACAGAGCGCTGGCCGACCGCCGGGGCATCGTCACTCTCATCACTCTCCCAGCGGCGCCAACGGCGGTCGCCGGCGAACAATTCCCGGCCTCCCCGGCAACCGCAGCGGCGCCCGTCGCGGCGGTTCCCACGCCTGCGACGGGACGAAGCACCGCAACCCTCGCTGGCAACGCGGCAGCGGCCCGGCAGCCAAGCCCGGTTGCCCGGCCGGCGGTGACAGCCACCTCCGGTGCGACGGCGGCGACGATGCGGCCGACAAGCCGCCCCTCTTCCGCCGCGGCCCCCTCCGATTCGTCCGACGAGGATCTGGTGAAGTGGCTGCGCGGCCGCCTGTCGTCGAGTTCGCCCTGACCGTGAACGGCAATGACGCTTACCCGGCCCCCGGCGCCCGCAACGAGCAGCTTCCGCGAGCAGTGACGGCCGTCGGCCTCACCGCGGTGATCGTCGCCGTCACCGACGAGACTCCGCGCATTCTCTCGGTGCGCTCGGTCACCCCGGAAAGGGGCGATGGCGCCGGTGGTGATGCCCTGCCCTTTGGCCCGTTCGATCCGGAACAGCATCGCACGCTCGACTCGGGCCTGCGCCGGCTGGTCGCCGAACAGACCGGCCTCGATGTCCGCTATGTCGAGCAGCTCTATACCTTCGCCGACAAGGACCGTCACCCCGATGAGCGCGCTGGCGGTTCCCGGCTGCTGTCCGTCGCCTATCTGGCACTGACCCGCGAACAGCCGGTCTCCGGCAGCGGCGACGTCCACTGGTGCGACTGGTACGGCTTCCTGCCCTGGGAAGACTGGCGCTTCGGCCACCCGGCCTGCATCGACGATCCGATCCGCCCGACCCTGCTGCGTTGGATCGACGCGGCTGACGATGCGGGTAAGCGCCGCGGCCGCGAGGAACGCGCCGGGATCTGCTTCGGGCTGGACCTTGCGCCGTGGGACCCGGTGCGTGTCCTCGAGCGCTATGAATTGCTGTATGAGACGGCGCTGGTCGGCGAAGCTCCCCGCAACCGCAGCAACAGCGCCGCCGCAGCGCTTCCGGGGGCGGCAATGGCCTTCGACAACCGGCGCATCCTCGCCACCGCCCTTGGCCGTCTGCGCGGCAAGCTCGCCTACCGGCCACTGGTCTTCGATCTTTTGCCCGGGGAGTTCACGCTGTTCCGGCTGCAGCGGGTGGTCGAGGCGCTGAGCGGCCAGCGCCTGCACAAGCAGAACTTCCGCCGGACGCTGGCGGCCAACGCGCTGATCGAGCCGACCGGCCGAATGCAGTCGGAAGGCCGCGGCCGCCCAGCCGAGCTGTTCCGCTTCCGCCGGGCGGTGCTGCGCGCCAAGCCTACGGCCGGCGTTGCCATGCCAACGCTGCGGCCGGCGCCGTAGGCGTCGCTGCCGCGCCACGGGACCCGCGCATCGGGCGAACACACCGCGGTCACTTTATGTTACCGCTCGTTGCAGTGCGGTGAAACCGCCTTGACACTTTCCGACATGAGAATGGATAGTAGAGCCGATTTATGCTCTCATTGAGCATAATAGGGTTGCCGTAAGGCCGGCGCTGCTCATTCGTTTTGATTGGCCAAGGTTTCCGATGACCGTACTCGCCGACGACGTTCTCGCCTATACGCCCGACGTGGCTGCCGCCACGGCGCCGCTCTACGACCGTGTCAGCCGGATCATCCCCGAATTCGAATGGCCGGTGCACGCCCCTCTGATTGCCGCCATCAATCGCCTGAAAGAGCAGCGGAACGCCGTGATCCTGGCGCACAACTACCAGACGCCGGAGATCTTTCATTGCGTTGCCGACATCGTCGGCGACTCGCTGGCTCTGGCCCAGCGCGCCGTCGCAACCGATGCCGACGTGATCGTGCTCGCCGGCGTGCACTTCATGGCCGAGACGGCGAAGCTGCTCAATCCGGACAAGGTCGTCCTCATCCCCGATGAGGCCGCCGGCTGCTCGCTCGCCGAATCGATCACGCCGGAGGACATCCGCCTGCTCCGGCAGGCGTATCCCGGCGTGCCGGTGATCACCTACGTCAATACCTCGGCCGCAGTGAAGGCGGAGTGCGACATCTGCTGCACCTCCGGGAACGCCCTGAAGGTGGTGGAATCGCTCGGCGTCGACCGGGTCATCTTCCTGCCCGATGAGTATCTCGCGAGCTGGGTCGCGACCCAGACCGACGTGCAGATCATCAAGTGGAAGGGCCACTGCGAGGTTCACGAGCGCTTCACCGGCGACGAGATCCGCAATTACCGCAAGGGCTACGACAACCTGCTGGTGATCGCCCACCCGGAATGCCCGCCGGATGTGCTGGCGGCCGCCGACTTCGTCGGCTCCACCGCGCAGATGGTGGACTACGTCCGCGACCGCCGGCCGCCGAGGGTGCTGATGGTCACCGAATGCTCGATGAGCGACAACGTCGCCGCCGAGGTCGAGGACGTCGAGTTCATCCGCCCGTGCAACCTCTGTCCGCACATGAAGCGGATCACGCTCAGTAATATCCACCGCTCCCTGCAGACGCTGACGCCGCGTATCGAGATTGATCCCGACGTTGCCGCACGCGCTCGGCTCGCCGTCGAGCGGATGCTTGCCGTCGGCCGCTGAGGAGAACACCATCATGGCTGACCGCCACCGCCCGCGGCCGGAAACGGACGCAGGGCTCCAGCACTGGCGCACTTCTGTCGTCGTCGTCGGCTCGGGCGTGGCCGGGTTGGCCTGCGCTCTGGCGCTGGCGCCGACCCCCGTCCTGCTGTTGACCAAGACCCCGGTACCGCAGAGCGGCTCCAGCGTCTGGGCGCAAGGCGGCATCGCTGCGGCGGTCGGCCGGGGCGATACCGCTGAGAGCCACGCCGCTGACACCATCGACGCTGGTGCCGGCCTTGTCGACGGCGACCGCGCCGTACTGCTCGCCCGTGAGGGAGCCAGGGCGGTCCAGGATCTGATCGACGCCGGGGTGCCCTTCGACCGCGGCACCGACGGCGAGGTTACCCTCGGCCGCGAGGCGGCGCACAGCTTTGCCCGGATCGTTCACTCCGGCGGTGATACCACCGGCCGCAACCTGATCGATGCGCTGCTCGAAATGGTCGCCGCGACCCCGTCGATCCGCATCGTCTCCGATTGCGTCGTCGTCGATCTGATCCGTCAGCAGGACCGGATCGCCGGCCTGCTGGCCTTCCAGGCCGAGAGCGGCTGGGTGCAGGTGCACGCCAACCACGTGGTCCTCGCCACCGGCGGCAGCGGCAACATCTGGCTGGCGACCACCAACCCGGTCGAGGCGACGGGCGATGGCTTGGCCCTTGCGCTGCGCGCCGGCGCCGACCTTGCCGACATCGAGTTCGTGCAGTTCCATCCGACGGCACTGCTGCTCGCCGGCAAGACCGACGGCGCACGCCTGCCTTTGCTCACCGAGGCGCTGCGCGGCGCCGGAGCCCTGCTGCTCGATGCTGACGGCCGGCGTTTCATGCTTGACGAGCATCCGCTGGCGGAACTGGCGCCGCGCGACGTGGTCGCCCGCGCCATCGCCCGCCGGGCCGCCGCCGGCGAGACCGTCCTGCTCGACCTGCGGCCTGCCCTCGCCGCCAAGGGCGAAGGGGCGTTCCCGCAGGGACTGAGCCTGTGCCGGGCGGCCGGCTACGAGCCGACCGCCCATCCCGTTCCCATCGTTCCGGCGGCGCACTACCACATGGGCGGTGTCGTCACCGACGCCGATGGCCGCACCTCGGTCGAGGGTTTGTGGGCGTGCGGTGAGGTTGCCCGCACCGGTGTTCACGGTGCCAACCGGCTCGCCAGCAACTCGCTGCTGGAAGGGCTGGTGTTCGGCCGACGGGTCGCTACCGACATCCGACGCGCCGGCCCGTCGACCCAGCCGGCCGCAGAGCCGCGCCGGACGGTGCCCGGCTTCGCAACGGTACCGCCGGGCGAAGCAGTCCGTCTGCGCCAGACGCTGCGGCGGCTGATGGCGACGCACGTCGGTATCGTGCGCAACGGAGATGGCCTGCGTTTCGCGGCGAACGGCCTTGCCGACCTGCAGCGGCAGGCCGACGCCACCGCCGCATCCGGCAGCTTCGACTTCACCGCGCTGCTGCACGGTTGCGAGCTGCACAACATGCTCGCCGTCGCCCGCCTGGTGACACTCGCCGCGCTGCGCCGCGAGGAAAGCCGCGGCGCACATTTTCGCAGCGACTTCCCCGACGCCCGCGAAGAATGGCGCCAGCGGCAGGTGCTCAACCTTGCCGACCTGGAAGCTGCCGATCCGCACAGCGGCTCGGCCCGTCCCTGCGTCAGCGCCTCTTAGCCGCCCGTTCCCCGGAGAGACACCATCATGGCCGATGTGGGACATTTGTACCCGCTGATGTACGAAGAGATCGTTCGCCGTGCGCTGCAGGAAGACCTGGGCCTCGCCGGCGACGTAACTTCGGATAACGTCGTCCCCGAAGACGCCTTTGTCCGCGCCCGTCTGGTGGCCCGTCGCCCTGGCCGGGTCGCCGGACTGCCGGTGGCGCTGTCGGCATTCAAGCTGCTGTGTCCGCAGCTGGCCATCGTCGTCGACCATCCCGACGGCAGCGACGTCGGCATCGGCGGTACCATCGCCGCCATCGAGGGGCCGGCGCGGCCGATCCTGACCGGCGAGCGCACCGCCCTCAACCTGCTGAGCGGGCTATGCGGTATCGCCACCGCCACCCGCACCGCCTCGGAGGTGGTGCAGGGAACGCGCACCCGCATCGTCTGTACCCGCAAGACCACACCCGGCCTGCGAGTGCTGGAGAAATACGCGGTCCGGGTGGGCGGCGGCGTCAACCACCGCTTCGGCCTCGACGACGGCGTCCTCATCAAGGACAACCACATCGTCGCCGCCGGCGGCATCGAGGCGGCCATTGGCCGCGCCCGCAAGCGGCTAGGCCACATGGTGAAGATCGAGATTGAGGTCGATACCTTCGAGCAGCTCAAGGAGGTGGTCAGGGTCGGTGCCGATGCGGTGCTGCTCGACAACATGACCCCGGCGGAACTGAAGCAGGCGGTCGATCTGGTCGGCGGCGGGATGGTGACCGAGGCCTCCGGCGGCATCACCCTCGCCAACCTCGGCGAGGTTGCGGCGGCGGGAGTCGATATCGTCTCGCTCGGCTGGCTCACCCATTCCGCGCCGATCCTCGACATCGGCCTAGATCTCGACCCGCTGTCCGCCCGCGCGCCGCGGCCGGCCGCCGCCCTCGCCTGAACCCGCTCGCAGCCCTCTTTCCCTGCAAATCGCGCAAGCACCGCCCGTCCGGGGCGGTGCTCGGCAGGCGCCCTCCCTACAGCGGCCAGAAGATCGGCAGAATCACCGTAGCGACCGCCCACAGGATGAGGTTCAGCGGCGCCCCCACCTTGACGAAATCGATGAAGCGGTAGCCGCCGGCGCCGTAGACGAAGGTATTGGTCTGATAGCCGATCGGGGTGGCGAAGCTCGCCGAGGCGGCGAACATCACCGCCACCACGAATGGCCGGGGATCGACGCCGAGTTCGTGGGCGAGGCCGATGGCGATGGGCGTGATCAGAATCGCGGTGGCGTTGTTGCTCATGAACTCGGTCAGGAGCGAGGTGAGCGCGTAGACGATCGACAGCACCGCGACCGGTCCCAGCCCGCCGATGAGCCCGACGATGAACGTCACGATCATAGCGCCGGCGCCGGTCGTCTCCATGGCGCTGCCCAGGGCCAGCATCCCGAAGATCAGCATCAGGATCGGCCAGTGAATCGCCCGATATGCCTCTTCGGCGTCGAGGCAGCCTAATGCGACCACTGCGGTGGCGGCAACGAAAGCGATTGCCGCTATCGGCAGGGCATCGAAAGCGGACAGGATGATCACGACCAGCACCGCGATGATGGCAAGCCAGGCCTTGTTGCGGCGGAACGGCCGTGCGGTCACTTCCGTCAGGTTGATGAGATCTCCCCGCTCGAACAGGCGCTTCAATCCACTGGGCGGCCCCTCCAGCAGCAGCGTGTCGCCGAACTGCAGGCGGACCTGGTCGAAGTTGCCGTGCAGGTTCTCGTTCTGCCGATGAATAGCGAGAATGTAGCTGTCGTAGAGGCGGCGCAGGTTGAGATCGACGACCGCCTGGCCAGCAAAGGTTGAATGGGGCCCGACAATGCCTTCCATCATGCGGACGTCGCGGCTGGCGATCGGCTCAAGGGCGGGGGGAGCTCCTTTTTCGACGATCAGTTCGCCCGAGTCGCGCACTTCCATGAACTCGGCGATGCTCATTCTCAGCACGATGCGATCGCCTGCCACAAGCGTTGGCGCACCGTGGTCGGGGTCGAGCGGCCCGTCATCGCGGATGACGTCGATCACCTTGTGTCCGCGCTTGTCGCTGAGACCGGCCTCGGCCAAGCCCTTGCCGATCATCGGCGAGCCGTGTGGCACCACCACCTCGGTCAGGAACTTGCGGGCGGACAGGTCGATCAGGGTGCCGGACAGCGTCTGCCGGTCGGGAAGCAGCCGCCAGCCGATCAGCGCCATGTAGAGGATGCCCACGATGCCGTAGACGATGCCCGCCGGCGAGATCTCGAACATGCTGAACGGGGGCAAGCCCTTCGCCTGGGCGACGCCATCGACGATGATGTTGGTGGAGGTCCCGATCAGGGAGCATGTCCCTCCCAGGATCGTTGCATAGGACAGCGGGATCAGGAACTTGGACGCGCTGGCGTTGAGCGCGTGGGACAGCATGATGATCACCGGCGTCATGATCACCACAATTGGCGTGTTGTTGATAAAGGCCGAAATCACCAGACAGCCGATCATCATCACCATCAGCGCCTGCCACGGCGAGCGCCAGGGCACTTGGGCCATCGCTTGGCCCATGGCGTCGATGACCCCGGTCCGCTCCAGTGCCGCCGAGAGAATGAACAGGCAGCCGACGGTGATCGGCGCGGTATTGCTGAACACTGCGAGGACGTCGCGGGTCTTCAGGATGCCGAGCAGCAGCAGCGCCGCCACCGCCGACATCGCCAGGATCTCCGGGGCGATAATCTCCTTCACCATGCCGCAGAAGACGATGACGATGAGCGTAACGACGATGACGATCTGGAGCGTTTCCCAGCTCATCTGTTCAATCCTCTGAAGAGCGGCGCCTGCTTGCCGGTGCTGCTTTCGCATCGGGCGGGCGGACGGTAGCGGGCACGGCCATGGCTGGCCAAGCAAAAAGGCGGACGCCAGGGCGGCTCCCCCCGTATCTCGCGAAACCGCTAGGCAGCCGCCGGCAGGGCCATTATCTTGCCCGGAAAATCCTCAGAGGTTGCCGACCGATGCCCGATGACGTGCGTACCCGCCTGATCGACAAGGCAAAGCTGCCCAGCCGGCACGTCACCCAGGGCGCCGAGCGGGCACCGCACCGCTCCTACTACTACGCCATGGGCCTCGGTGCCGCCGATATCGACCGGCCGTTCGTTGGTGTTGCCACCTGCTGGAATGAAGCCGCACCCTGCAACATCTCGCTGGCGCGCCAGGCGCAACCGGTGAAGCTCGGGGTGAAAGCCGGTGGCGGCACGCCCCGTGAGTTCACCACCATCACCGTCACCGACGGCATCGCCATGGGCCATGCCGGCATGAAGTCGTCGCTGGTCTCCCGCGAGGTGATCGCCGACTCGGTGGAGCTGACCGTGCGCGGCCACTGCTACGACGCGCTGGTCGGGCTCGCCGGGTGCGATAAGTCCCTGCCAGGGATGATGATGGCGATGGTCCGCCTCAACGTCCCCTCGGTGTTCATCTACGGCGGCTCGATCCTGCCGGGACGCTTCCACGGCAAGGACGTCACCGTCCAGGACGTCTTCGAGGCAGTCGGCAACCACTCCGCCGGGCGGATGTCGGACGCCGACCTGCACGAACTGGAGACCGTCGCCTGCCCGTCGGCCGGCTCGTGCGGCGGTCAGTTCACCGCCAATACCATGGCCTGTGTCTCAGAGGCGATCGGACTCGCCCTTCCCGGTTCCTCCGGCGCACCTGCCCCCTATGAGTCGCGCGATGCGCTGTGCGAAGCCTCCGGCCGTGCGGTCATGGACCTGCTCGCCAAGGGCATCCGCCCGCGCGACATCGTAACCCGCAAAGCGCTGGAGAATGCCGCCACCGTCGTTGCCGCTTCGGGCGGTTCGACCAACGCCGGGTTGCACCTGCCGGCAATCGCGCACGAAGCCGGTATCGACTTCGACCTGGACGACGTCTGCGCCATCTTCCGCCGCACGCCCTACATCGCCGATCTGAAGCCTGCCGGCCGCTACGTCGCCAAGGACCTCTACGACGTCGGCGGCGTGCCGGTGCTGCTCAAGGCCCTGCTCGACGGCGGCTTCCTGCACGGCGACTGCCTGACCGTCGCCGGGGTGACGCTGGCGGAGACGCTGGCGCACGTAGTGGTGCCAGCCGGCCAGGACGTGGTGCTGCCGACATCGCGGCCGCTGTCGCCGACCGGCGGCGTTGTCGGGCTGAAGGGCTCGCTCGCCCCGCAAGGCGCGATCGTCAAGATTGCCGGCCTTGCCGCGCTGAAGTTTCGCGGCCCGGCGCGGTGCTTCGATTCCGAAGAAGCCTGCTTCGATGCGGTCAGCCGCCGCGCCTACAACGAGGGCGACGTGCTGGTGATCCGCTATGAAGGCCCGCGCGGCGGCCCCGGCATGCGGGAGATGCTGTCGACCACCGCCGCCCTCTACGGCCAGGGCACCGGCGGCAAGGTGGCGCTGATCACCGACGGACGCTTCTCCGGCGCCACCCGCGGCTTCTGCGTCGGCCACGTCGGCCCCGAGGCGGCAGTCGGCGGCCCGATCGCGCTCGTCGAGGACGGCGATATCATCGCCCTCGACGCCGAGGCCGGCACCATGGAGCTCGAAATTTCTGGCGAGGAGATGGCACGCCGTCGCGCCGCCTGGCAGCCCCGCTCCCACGACTTCGGCTCCGGCGCGCTGTGGAAGTACGCCAAGCTGGTCGGCGACGCCTGCGACGGCGCCGTCACCCATCCCGGCGCCAAAGCCGAGACCCACGTCTACGCCGACGTCTGAGCCGCCGCGCTCGACGCGCCAGCGCCGCCAGCAGGCTGCGCTGGCGATTTTACGTCGAGGATCGCTTCTTGGCGTGGAGGAGGACTGCTCCGTAGCCTTCGCCCGGCAAGAGCCGGGTTAGCGGGCCCCCCGGAGTTTGGGGCTGCACGCCCGAGGGGCTGCGGCTGCGCGCCGGGCCGAGCGTGGCCGGGCGAGCGGGTCGGTCTGTCGACGGAGGAACGGGCGCAGGCGCTGGAGCGTGAGAACCGCGAACTGCGGCAGGCCAACGAGATCCTGCGCAAAGCGATTGGACGAGCCGCCGCCGCCGCGCCAGACTCTCGCCGGCCGGTTGTAGCCGGCTACTTATCCCCAGCTCCTACACCGTATCTCGGGACACGACCGTTGCTGCTCCCCAGCACCTTTCGCAATGCGCGCGGCACCGCGTCCCGACTCGCCTCGACGTCCTCTCCCCCGAAACGAGGCCATCTTCGCGCACCTCCCGCAACTCCCCGCCTGCGGAAACTACCGGTCCGACCACGCCCGTGCTGCAACGCGGCGAGTCACTGACCGCGCTGCCTGCGCAGCCATCTGATTATACCGGGATTATTTGGTGGAGCCGAGGGGAGTCGAACCCCTGACCTCCGCAATGCCATTGCGGCGCTCTCCCAACTGAGCTACGGCCCCGACTTTGGCGACCCGGGCGGGCTGCCTGCCCGGCCGTGGTGGCGCGGGCGAGGCGGCAATCTAATGAACCGCCGGTACGGCCGGCAAGGGAAAAACGCGGCTCTCCCACGCGCCGGCCGGATGACCGCCGTTACGGCTTGTCTTCGATCTCGTCGTCGACGTGCTCCATCACCTCGCCGATGTCATCGTCGTCCTCGCCCAGCTCGGAGGTATCCTCCATCAACTGGCTGTTCTCGCTGGCGAGATCGTCCTCGGCTGGTTCGGCATCGGCGCCTTCCTCGATCTCATCGAGATCGGCCTCGACCGCATCAGCCTCCGCCACGTCCTCATCGACGGCAACGTCATCGTCCACCAGATGCGGCGCCAGCGCCGGCTCCTCCTTGAGTAGCGGACCGGGCCGGCGCGGCTTCGGCTGACGCTCCGGGTCGTGCACCGTGTTGCACACCGGGCAGGTGATTGGTGAGCGGCGCAGATCATAGAATCGCGCACCACAGCTGTGACAGGTACGCTTGGTACCCCACTCGGGCTTCGCCAAAAGAACTTTCCTCCACGCCGCGGGTGCGCTTGCTGAAACGGCTCGCCAATTGCCATGTTTGCTTTCGCGCTGTCAAAAGCAAAAAATGCCGGCGTCGCGATGCACGAGCCGCGGCGCCCTCTTGCCCGCCACCGGAGATCCTTAAATGCAGCCGATGACCGCCCGCCCGGCAAGCCCCCTGCTCGGCACCGCCGTCGTGCCCGGGGACAAGTCGATCTCGCACCGGGCGCTGATGCTGGCGGCCTCGGCGGTGGGCGAATCGCAGATCGAAGGCCTGCTGGAAGCGGACGACGTGCTGGCAACGGCTGCGGCGCTGCGGGCGCTCGGCGCCGGCATCGAGCGCCAGGGGCGCCTGTGGCGGGTGCACGGCATCGGCGTCGGCGGCTGGGCCGAGGCTGCCCAGGTGCTCGACCTCGGCAATGCCGGCACCGGCGTCCGCCTGCTGATGGGGCTGGTGGCAACGACACCGATCCTTTCCTTTTTCTGCGGCGACGCCTCGCTGTCCCGCCGTCCGATGACGCGCATCACAGATCCCCTCGGGCAAATGGGCGCACATATATGGGCGCGGACCGGGGGCCGGCTGCCCCTGTGCGTTCGCGGCGCAACCGATCCGCTGCCGATCGAATACCGCTCGCCGGTGGCCTCGGCGCAAGTGAAGTCGGCGGTGCTGCTGGCCGGCCTCAATGCCCCTGGGCAGACGGTGGTGATCGAGCCGACGCCGACGCGCGACCACAGCGAACGCCTGCTGCGGCATTTCGGTGCCGTGTTGGCGACCGAGCCGCTGCCGGAAGGTGGCAGCAGGGTCACACTGGAGGGCCAGCCGGAACTGTCGGGGCGGAACGTGGTCGTCCCCGGCGACATATCGTCTGCGGCGTTCCCGCTCGTCGCCTCGCTGATCGTTCCGGGATCCGCCGTCGTGCTGAAGGGAGTCGGGGTCAATCCGTTGCGCGCCGGTCTGCTGGAAACGCTGGAGGAGATGGGAGCTCCGCTGAGCCGCACCGCCGTTACCGAGATCGGCGGCGAGCCGGCGTGCGATCTGCACGTAACCGCCGGGCCGCTGCGCGGGGTCGATGTCCCGGCGGCGCGGGTACCGGCGATGATCGACGAATTTCCGATCCTTGCCGTTGCCGCCGCCTGCG
>JAEULG010000282.1 GCA_016793875.1 Rhodospirillales bacterium
TGCCGGTGATTTTCGTCACCGGCTATGCCGCCGAGGTCATTCCTGAGCGCTTTGCGGCGCAAACCCTGCTGCGCAAGCCGATCGACCCGCAAGTCTTGATGGCGACGCTGCGTCGGGAACTTGGCGGCACGAGTCCCGCCCCCCAGGAAGTCCGGCAGCAATCCGCCTGCTGAAAGGGCGCGCGACAGCGACGTTGCGTTACCAGCAAAAAGGACGCGGCACAGCCTCCTTGCGCGGCCAATGCCGCGCCGCTTCCTTCCCAGTCAAAGGGAGACTCAACGCAGGGGAGGGAAGCGGCGAGCGGGTGATGCTCGGCGGGTTCAGGCGGCTTCCTTGGCGGTCTCTTCGACGATGTTGAGGATGTCCGCTATGATGGCGTTGAGGTCGAAGTCCTTCGGCGTGTAGACGCGGGAAACCCCGGCCTGCACCAGCTTCTCGGCGTCCTCCGGGGGGATGATGCCGCCCACCACCACCGGGACGTCGGTCAGCTCGGCCTCGCGCATGCGCTCCATCACCTCGGTGACCAGCGGCAGATGCGAGCCGGAGAGGATCGACAGGCCGACGACGTGCACGCCCTCCTCCAGCGCCGCCGAAACGATCTGCTCGGGGGTCAGCCGGATGCCTTCGTAGACCACCTCGAAGCCGGCATCGCGGGCGCGCAGGGCGATCTGCTCGGCGCCGTTGGAGTGGCCGTCGAGGCCGGGCTTGCCGACCAGCATCTTGAGCCGACGGCCGAGCGTCGTCGTCAACGTTTCGACCCGGCTGCGCACCGCCTTCAGCCCGCTCAACTCGCCGGCCACGACCGCCTGGCTGACGCCGGTCGGCGCGCGGAATTCGCCGAAGATTTCGCGCAGCAGCCCGGCCCATTCGCCGGTCGTCACGCCGGCATGGGCGCAGGCGATCGACGGCTCCATGACGTTGCGCCCCTCGCGCACCGCTGCCGCCAGCACTGCCAGCGCTTCTTTCACCTTGGCGTCGTCGCGGGTCTCGCGCCACTGTCGCAGCGAGGCGATCTGCTCCGGCTCGCAGTTCGGATCGACGGTGATGATGCTTTCCTCGCCGCTGGCGAGCGGCGATGGCTCGGCTTCCGTGAAGCGGTTGACGCCGACGACGGTCTGCTCGCCGGCTTCGATTGCCGCCAGCCGCATCGCGTTGGACTCGACCAGTCGGCGCTTCATGTAGCTGGACTCGATGGCGGCGACGGCGCCGCCCATTTCCTCGATCTTCTTCAGCTCCTCGCGGGCCTGGAAGCAGAGCTGCTCCACCTTCTCGGCGATGGCGCGCGAGCCGTCGAAGATGTCGCCGAATTCGAGCAGGTCGGTCTCATAGGCGACGATCTGCTGCAGCCGCAACGACCACTGCTGATCCCACGGCCGCGGCAGCCCCAGCGCCTCGTTCCAGGCGGGAAGCTGCACGGCACGGGCGCGCGCATCCTTCGACAGCACCACCGCCAGCATCTCCAGCAGGATGCGGTAGACGTTGTTCTCCGGCTGCTGCTCGGTCAGCCCCAGTGAGTTGACCTGAACGCCATAGCGGAAGCGCCGCAACTTGGGATCCTCGACGCCGTAGCGCTGCCGGGCGATATCTTCTTCCCACAATTGCCGGAACGCCCGCATCTTGCACATCTCGGTGACGAAGCGGATGCCGGCGTTGACGAAGAAACTGATGCGGCCGACCACCTGCGGGAAGTCCGCGGGGGGCACCTGGCCGGAGGCCCGCACCGCGTCGAGCACGGCGATGCCGTTGGCGAGCGCGAACGCCAGCTCCTGCTCCGGCGTCGCGCCGGCCTCCTGCAGGTGGTAGGAGCAGACGTTGATCGGGTTCCACTTCGGAACCTCTTTGTAGGTGAACGAGACGACGTCGGCGATCAGCCGCATCGACGGCGCCGGCGGGAAGATGTAGGTGCCTCGCGACAGGTATTCCTTGATGATGTCGTTCTGCGTCGTTCCCGACAGCTTCGCGCGCGCCACCCCCTGCCGCTCGGCGGCAGCGATATAGAGCGACAGCAGCCACGCTGCCGGCGCGTTGATCGTCATCGAGGTGTTCATCTTGTCGAGCGGGATGCCGTCGAGCAGGGTCAGCATGTCGCCGACATGGCAGACCGGCACCCCGACCTTGCCGACCTCGCCGCGGGCGAG
The DNA here is from genome assembly GCA_016793875.1 of Rhodospirillales bacterium. GTDB lineage: Bacteria > Pseudomonadota > Alphaproteobacteria > Rhodospirillales > Defluviicoccaceae > Defluviicoccus. The sequence goes on from JAEULG010000282.1 coordinate 2,139, forward strand.
GACGTGGTCGCTGTCGTAGCCGGTCTGGGTGGGCAGGTCGAAGGCGATCGAAAGGCCGGTCTGGCCGCGGGCGAGGTTCTTGCGGTAGAGAGCGTTGCTCTCCTTGGCCGAAGCATACCCGGAGTACGTGCGGATCAGCCACGGTACCTCGCGCTTCTTCGCCTTTTCTTTTGCAGGTGCTAACTGATCGGCCATGTCGTCCCTCCCAAGGCGCCGAGCGGACCCCTCGCGTAACCGCGAAAGTGCTTGAAAAGCGTGCTGCCATTCGCCTGCGCACGCAAGCGCAGAGTAGCAAATTGTGCGTTGCGAAGATAGCAGCTACCGTCTAGAACAAATGTTCTTCTTGCGGTGTGGCGCAGCGAGAGTCGGTTTCCCTCGGGACCGCCCGCGGAAGGCTATTGATGAGCCGAACAGACGGCGGCGGCTCCAATTTTCTGGGTTATTCGGCAAGGGGTGCGGAGGGACGAAATGGTGAAGACCATGGCCAAGGACCTGTACGAGATCGGCGAGCAACCCCCGGTTGGCGAAGTGCCGGCGAAGATGAACGCGTGGTTGATCCGGGAGAACCGTTTCGGCCAGCCGACCAGCTCGTTCCAGAAGGAAGTGGTCGACATTCCGGAACTCGCCGACGACGATGTCCTGGTCTACGTCATGGCTGCCGGCGTCAACTACAACAACGTCTGGGCTGCCCTCGGCATCCCGGTCAACGTCATCAAGGCGCGGCAGAAGGGCGGCGAGAAGGAAGACTTCCACATCGGCGGCTCGGACGCCTCGGGGATCGTCTACAAGGTCGGCAAGGACGTGAAGAACGTCAAGGTCGGCGACGAGGTGGTCGTCCACTGCGCCACCTGGAACCGGAAGGACCCGTGGGTCACGGCCGGCAACGATCCGATGTACGCCAACAGCTTCCGCATCTGGGGGTACGAGACCAACTTCGGCAGCTTCGCGCAGTTCACCCGGGTGCAGGCGCACCAGTGCATGCCGAAGCCGAAGCACATGACCTGGGAGGAGTCGGCGTCGTACGTCCTCGTCGCCGCGACCGCTTGGCGAATGCTGCACGGCTGGCCGGAGCACGCGATGAAGCCGGGCGATCCGGTGCTGATCTGGGGCGGCGCCGGCGGTCTCGGCTCGATGGCGATCCAGATCGCCAAGGCGGCGGGCGCAACCCCGATCGCCGTGGTGTCGGGCGACGACAAGATCGACTACTGCATGAAGCTCGGCGCCAAGGGCTGCATCGACCGCCGCAAGTTCGATCACTGGGGCATGCTGCCGCACTGGAAGGACACCGTCGGCTACAACAATTGGCTGAAGGGCGTCCGTTCTTTCGGCGCCGCCATCTGGGAAGTGCTGGGCGAGAAGCGCTCGCCGAAGGTGGTGTTCGAGCACCCCGGCGAGTCGACCATCCCCACCTCGATGTTCGTCTGCGATACCGGCGGCATGATCGTCATCTGCGCCGGGACTACCGGTTACAACGCCACCATCGACCTTCGCTACCTGTGGATGCGGCAGAAGCGGTTCCAGGGCTCGCACTTCGCCAACGACGAGCAGTGCTATGCGATGAACGATCTGGCGCTGGCAGGCAAGCTCAACCCCTGCATGTCGCGCGCCTTCACCTACGAGGAGCTGCCGCTCGCCCACCAGCTGATGCACGACAACAAGCATCCGCACGGCAACATGGCGGTTCTGATCGGCGCTCCCGATTTTGGTCTCGGCAAGTCTGCGGAAGCCCCGGTGGCGGTCGCCGCAGTGGCCTTGCCGGCGGATGATCTGCACGAGCCGAAGATGCGACACCCCTATCCTGTTTCCGCCCCGCTGCCGGGCCTGGAGCCGGCCGGCGCCGAGCCCGCCATCCACGATGACGGCACCCTGGTCCGCGATCGCATGCACCCCGGCATCATCGCCTGCGGCCTCGGCGAGACTCTCGGCACGGCGGCCAAGACCATGGTGGACAGCGACGTCCATGCCCTGGTGGTCCTCGATGGTGACAGGGCGGTCGGCGTGCTGTCGCAGACCGACATCGTCATGGCGCGTCAGGGCCGTACCGCCGAAGAGGCCAGGGCGATGACGGTGGGTGAGGTGATGACCCCCGGCTGCGCCACCATCGATGCCGGCGAGAAGCTGTCGGTGGCGATCACGCAGATGATGAAGCTGCGGATCCACCGCCTTGTCGTCAGCGAGAAGGACAAGCCGGTCGGCGTGCTGTCGATGACCGACATCGTCCGCAAGCTGATCAGCTAGCCTGCCGGACCCCCGCGGCTGCCGCACCGGCCGCGGGGGTCCGTACCAAACCGGGCACCGTTCGAGAGGTGCACGGCCTCGTTCTTGTGTTGTTTGCAGAGCGGTCGCCGGAGCGCGGCCCTCTCGTCCGCCATCCCGGGAGGATGTCGTCATGGATGTTGCCGTTGCCACCAGCCAGAGCCCCGTCCTTTCCGATCTCATCCCGGCCTGCCGGGACGCGTGCGGCGCTGCCGACCACCTGCTGGTGGAGGTGCGCAAGGGTGTCTCGGCGAAAGTGGTGCGCGGCGGCAAGCTCGACGCCGCGCTGCTGGACGAAAACCAATTCGCCGCCCACGGCTACGCCTGGGTCGCCACCTACGTTGCCGGCCTGCAGCAGATGCTGGAGTGGGCAGAGCAGCTGGAAGCGGCGGGTAGCCTCACCGAGCTCGAGAGCCTGATGCTGCAGGCGGCCTACGGCGAATACCTCGCCCAGATCGCCGGCGGCATTCCCATGACCCAGGTCGAATGGGTGCGCCCGCGCAACATGGGCGTTTCCGACGCGGCGATCGCCGCCTTCCTCACGCCTGCCGTCTCGCGGCTGATTGCCGAGGGCAACACCGACGCCGTGCGCATGCGCATCGCCCAGCTCATCGCCGACGGCAACTTCGGCAATCTCGGCATCGACGAGATGCTCGGCATGGTGCGCGACCAGTTTCGCCGCTTCGCCGAAGAGAAGGTGATCCCGTTCGCCCATGGCTGGCACGAGCGCGATGAGCTGATCCCGATCGAGATCATCGACGAGATGGCCGAGCTCGGCGTCTTCGGCTTGACCATCCCCGAGCAGTGGGGCGGGCTGGGGATGGAGAAGATGGCGATGTGCGTCGTCACCGAGGAGCTCAGCCGCGCCTACATCGGCGTCGGCTCGCTCGGCACCCGCTCGGAAATCGCCGCCGAGCTGATCCGCCTCGGCGGGACCGACGAGCAGAAGGAATACTGGCTGCCGAAGCTGGCGAGCGGCGAGATCCTGCCGACCGCAGTGTTCACCGAGCCCAACACCGGCTCCGACCTGGGGAGCCTGCGCACCCGCGCGGTGCAGGACGGCGACGTCTATAAGATCACCGGCAACAAGACCTGGATCACCCACGCCGCCCGTACCGACCTGATGACGCTGCTGGCCCGCACCAATCCCGGCACCAAGGACTGGAAGGGCCTGTCGATGTTCCTCGCCGAGAAGCCGCGCGGCACCGACGCGGAGCCGTTCCCGGCGGAGGGGATGACCGGCGGCGAGATCGAGGTGCTCGGCTACCGCGGCATGAAGGAATACGAGCTCGGCTTCGACGACTTCACCGTGCCGGCGAAGAACCTGCTCGGCCAGCAGGAGGGCCAGGGCTTCAAGCAGCTGATGGCGACCTTCGAGAGCGCGCGCATCCAGACGGCGGCCCGTGCGGTCGGCGTCGCCCAGAACGCCATGGAACTGGGCATGAAGTACGCCCAGGAGCGGGTCCAGTTCGGCAAGCCGATCTTCGAGTTCCCGCGGGTCGCCGGCAAGATCGCCTGGATGGCGGTGGAGACAATGGTCGCCCGCCAGCTCACCTACGACAGCGCTCGGCAGAAGGACAGCGACCGCCGCTGCGACATCGAGGCCGGCATGGCCAAGCTGCTCGCCGCCCGCGTCGCCTGGTCGAATGCCGACAACGCGCTACAGATCCATGGCGGCAACGGCTACGCGGTGGAATACCCGATCAGCCGCGTGCTGTGCGATGCCCGCATCCTCAACGTCTTCGAGGGCGCGGCGGAAATCCAGGCACAGGTGATCGCCCGCGGCCTGCTGACCGCGCGGAGCTGACCGGCCCCGGGGAGGCGCGGCCGCCGGCCGCCATCTCCTCCGGCGTCATAGCGACCGCCGCGAAGCAATCCAGTAGGGGAACAGCCTCACCGGCTGAGGCCGGAGTGCCCGGCCCGCTGTCGCGGGCTCGCAATGACGGCGGCACTCGGCTTTCCTGACGGGCTGGTGAGCGGCGCACCCGCCGCTCAGTACGGCGTGCCGTGCTGGCGCGCCTCCTTCAAGGCGGCTGCGTACCACTCCAGTTCAGCGAGGAAGCGGCCGATGCGGCGGACGTGGGCCGGATCGCGCGGGGTGCCGTCGTCGTCGAACTGATCCTGCACCTTGGGCATCGGCTGGATCGACGGGATGCTCGGCATGCCCAGCTCGGCCAGCGTCGCCCGTAGCTGCATTGCCGCCCGGACGCCGCCGTAGGGCCCGGCGGAGTAGCAGGCGATCGCCGATGGCCGCCAGAACCACTCCTCAAGGAAGTGATCGAGCAGGTTCTTCAGGGCCGGCGGGATGCCGTTGTTGTACTCGCCGCTGACGATGACGAAGCCGTCGGCGGCGCGGATGATTGCCGCCAGCTCCGGCAGCGGAGTTGGCGCCGTGCCCTCGGGGTATTCCTTGAACATCTTGTCGAGCAGCGGCAGCGGGTAGCTCAGCGGGTCGATGAGGCTGACGTCGTGGCCACGGGCGACGAGTTGCGCCTGCACGAAGCGCGCGTACTTGATGCCCTGGCGTTTGCTGCGCACCGAGCCGTAGACGACCGCGAAATGCATCTTCTTATCCCCTGCGTGGAAGGCGGCGAAGGTGGCGGCACGCCGCGGGACTATCGGGTCAGGATCTCCAGAATATGGCCATCCGGGATCGCGAAAGTAGACGCCACGGCCGCCGTTGCGATGGTTGATCTGCACGTCTTCCAGCCGGTAGGGCCCGCTGCCGTAGCGCACCGCGTCCGCCTGGACTCGTCCGAAGATGTCATCGAACTCGGCCTCGCTAACCTTGAAGGCGTAGTGCTGGACGGGAACGGGATCGTTATCGTTATCGATAAAGTCGAACGTCAGCCGGTCGTTGACCCGTACCGGCGCGAACGGCGGCTGTGGACCTTCGTAGGTGAGGCCGAAAATGCGGGCGAAGAACCGCGCCGCCCTCTCCTTGTCGCGTACGGGAACGAGGGTGTGATCGAGCTCGATCGTCATGGCGCTACCTCCCGCACGGCGGCACTCAGCCGCCGACCGCCTCGCCACCATTGGGGTGCAGCACCTGGCCGGTCATGTACGAGGAGTCATCGCAGGCGAGGAACAGATGACAGGAGGCAACCTCGTTGGGCTGGCCGGGGCGGCCCATCGGCTGCTTCTTGCCGAAGCTCGCCACTTTTTCGGCATCGAAGCTCGCCGGGATCAGCGGCGTCCAGATCGGGCCGGGGGCAACGCCGTTGACGCGGATGCCGCGATCGACCAGCGCTTGGCTGAGCGAGCGGGTCAACGCCAGCACGGCGCCGCGAGTGGCGCTGTAGTCGAGCAACTGCTCGCTGCCGCGGTACGCGGTGACCGAGGTGGTATTGACGATCGCGGCGCCCTCCTTCAGGTGCGGCAGTGCCGCCTTGGTCATGAAAAAGTAGCCGTAGACGTTGGTGCGGAAGGTCCGCTCAAGCTGCGATTCCGGCAGCTCGGTGATGTCGTCCACCGGGTGCTGCTCGGCGGCGTTGTTCACCAGCACGTCGAGCCGGCCGAAGATCTTGACCGTCTCCTCGACGGCGCGGGTGCAGAAGTCCTCGTCGCCGACATCGCCGGCCAGCAGCAGCGCCTTGCGGCCTTCCGCCTCGATGCCGCGCCGGGTCTCCTGCGCGTCCTCGTTCTCCTCCTTGTAGAGGATGGCGACATCGGCGCCCTCGCGGGCGAACAGCACGGCGCAGGCGCGGCCGATGCCGCTGTCGCCGCCGGTGATCAGCGCCACCTTGCCGGCCAGCCGGCCGGACGAGGGGAAGCGGGGCGCATAGTCGGGCCGCGGCTCCATGGCGGCTTCGCGGCCGGGCTGATGCCTCTGATGCTGTTCCGGGATGTCGGGCATGTCCGCCGTCCCACGGTTGGTTCAAGGGGATATGGCGTGAACGCCCCGTGGCACGGCGCGGTTCCGGCGAGCGGGGGAGAGGCCCCTGGCCGCCGGCAGGTCATGCCGATTTTTTCTGCCGGGGAGGCTTGGTCGCGTCCTCCGCCTTGTCCTCGGCGTCGGCCTCCTTTTCCGCTTCGGCCGGCGCGCGCCCGTCGCTACCATCCGTCCGCTGCAGGCTCTGCCGCAGCGCGTCCATCAGGTTGATGACCTTGCCACGCTCCGGAGCCTTGGCGATCACCGGCGCCTCGCCCTTCAGCTTGGCCTCGACCATCTCGCGCAGGGCGTCCTCGTAGTGATCGTGGAAGGTGGCCGGATCAAAGCTGCCGGCCTTCTGGTCGATGAGCTGGCTGGCTAGCGCCAGCATGTCCGCATCGACCGGCCCCTCGGCGATGTCGCCGAAGTAGAGCGATGCGTCGCGCACCTCGGCATCGGTGCGTAAGGTGGTGACGACGAAACCCTTGTCGCGCGGATAAAGGATCATCAGCCGCTCGCGTCCGCCAATGACCAGCCGCGATATCGCCACCTTGCCCTTGTCCTGCATCGCCTGATGGATGACCCGGAAAGTCTCCTGCGCCACCTTCCCGTCGGGCGCGAGATAGTACGGACGGTCGAGGTACAGCTCGTCGACGTCGGTTTCGTCGGCGAAGGAGTCGATGACCAGCGTGTCGGTCGACTCGATCCTGACCTGATCGAAGTCCTGGTCGGTGAGCACGACGTAGCGGTCCTTGTCGTACTCGTAGCCCTTGACCAGATCGGCGCGGTCGACGTCGCCGATCTCGGGATCCTTCGGCTGCATGCGGATGCGGTTGTGGGTGTCCTTGTGCAGCAGGTGGAAGGACAGCCGGGTGCTCTCGGTGGTGGCGGTGTAGAGCCGCACCGGACAGGAGACCAGCGACAGTCTCAGGTGTCCCTTCCAGGTTGCCCGCGGTGCCGCCATCTCAACCGTCCTCCTCGCCATCCTGCCCGGGAAGGCCGACGAACTGCCATGCCCGCCTGGAGACGGTGCGGGCGGCGACAGCGAGCTCCCGCCACGGGTCGCCGGTTATCCGGGACAGCCGCTCCGGCACGCTGCGGTAGTCGAACGTGCGCGGATCATCGATGTGCTTGAGCTCGTCCCAACCGATGGGGGTTGCCGCCGGCAGACCTGGGCGGGCGCGCAGCGAATAGGCGGCGACCGCGGTGGCGGTGCGGCCGTTGCGCAGGTAATCAATAAAGATGCGGCCCTTGCGCGCCTTCTTCGCCATCTGCGCGGTGAAGCGCGCCGGATCGGCCCTCGCCAGGGTGCTGGCGAAGCCTTCGGCGAACGGGATGATCGCCGGCCAGTCGAGCTGCGGCTTTACCGGGATCACCACATGCAGCCCTTTGCCGCCGGTGGTCTTGACGAACGGGACGAAGCCGAGCTCGCTCAGCCGCTCGCGCAGCAGCAGCGCGGCCTCGACCACCGCCGGCCAGGCCAGCCCCTCGTCCGGGTCGAGGTCGAAGACCAGCCGGTCGGGACGCTCGGGATGCTCGATCCGCGAGCCCCGGCAATGGATCTCGACGACGCCGAACTGTGCCAGCGCCAGCAGGCCGGCGGCATCCTCGATGTGCAGCACGGTCTCGGCCTCGTCGTCGCCGACGGGCGGCAGCGTCGTCCGGCGGATCGCCTCCGGCATGCCGGCGGCCGGGTTGCGCTGGTAGAAGCAGTCCTTGGCCTCGCCGTTGGGGCAGCGGACGAGGGTCAACGGCCGCCCCGCCACCTCGGTCAGCAGCCAGTCGCCGACGCGGGCGTAGTAGAGGGCAAGGTCGAGCTTGCTCGGCCCGCCGAACATCACCCGCTCGGGATTGGTGACCCACACCGAGGCGAGGTCGGCGTCGCTGACCCAGCGCCGCGCCGGCCCGATTGGGGTCGCTCCGGCGGGCGGAGCGGCGGCAGCCGCCTTCGGTGTCGTCATGCGGTGGCGGGAGGCGGCTTTCGCCGCCGGTTCGGCCGGTTCCTCGGGCCGTGCTGGCATGGCATCCTGCCCCTCGAGCTTGTCGGCGCGCAGGCCGCGGTAGGAGGAATGACGGATGCGGCCGTCGCTGGTGCGGGTGGCAAAGCGCACCTCGGCGATCAGCTTTGGCGCCACCCATAGCGGGCGTTCGTTGCTCACCTCGCGCGGAACCGCCACCGCCGGCTGATCGGTTTGGATCGCCTCCAGCCGTTTCTCCAGATCGGCGGCGACGGCGCGGGTGAAGCCGGTGCCGGTCTTGCCGACATAGCTCAGGCCGCCCTTGTCATCGGTCTCCGCCAGCAGCAGCGCGGCAAGGCCGCCGGCCGCGTCGCTGCGGGTATAGCCGATGATCACGAAATCGCCGGCGTCAGCGCATTTGCACTTCACCCAGGTGCGGCTGCGTCCGGAGCGGTAGGGCGCCTCCCGGCGCTTGCTGACGATGCCCTCGATGCCCATGCGGCAGGCCTGCCCGAGCAGCGCCCGTCCATCGCCCTCGATGTGGCTGCTGAGCTGCAGGGCAGCGTGGCGGCCGGCGTCGGCAAGCAGCCGGGCGAGCATCTGCTTGCGCGAAGTAAGCGCCACCGCCTGCAGATCGGTGTCGTCGAGGTGGAGCAGGTCGAAGGCGAAGAACAGCAGGGCATCGACCTTGCCGGTAGCGAGCGCGTCCTGCAGGCGGGCGAAGTCGCTGATGCCGCGCGCGTCCTGCACCACGATCTCGCCGTCGATCAGCGCCCGCCGGCAGGGAAGATCGCGGAAGGCCTCGCCCATCCGGCCATAACGGTCGGTCCAGTCAAGGCCGTTGCGGGTAAGGAAGCGCACGCGGCCGCCGTCGAGGCGCGCCAGGGTGCGGTAGCCGTCCAGCTTGATCTCGTGCAGCCAGCCGTCGCCATCCGGCGGATCATCGCGCGGCGAGGCCAGTTGCGGGGCGACGAAGTCGGGCATGCCGGCGGTGCGCGCCCCCGGCAGCCCCGCGGCCTGCGCGCCGGGCGGTGCCTGCATCTCGGCGATGGTGCGCCCCGAGAGAACGCTGCGCCCATCCTTGTCGTCATCGGCGCCATCGCCGGTCTCGCCGCGGCGGGCGTCGTCGTCGCGCTCCTTGATCAGCAGCCAGTTCTCCCGGCGCTCGTTCGCAGATTTCGGCTTCATCCGGACGAGGGTCCAGCCGCCGTGCAGCTTTTCGCCGTCGAGCCGGAATTTCAGCGAGCCGCGCGCGTACCCTTCCTCAGGGTCTGACAACGGAGTCCAGTGGCCACGATCCCAGACCAGCACCTCCCCGCCGCCGTACTCGCCGGCGGGGATCGTGCCCTCGAAGTCGGCATAGGCGAGGGGGTGGTCCTCGACGTGGATGGCAAGCCGGCGCACCGCGGGATCGAAGCTGGGCACCTTGGTGACCGCCCAGCTCTTCAGGACACCGCCGAACTGCAGGCGCAGGTCCCAGTGCAGCCGGCGGGCGGCGTGCTTCTGCACCACGAACAGCCCGCCCGAGGCCGGCAATACCTCGCCACCGGCCGGCTCGCTGGTGCGGTCGAACCGCCGCTTGCGACGATATTCAGCAAGTTCGGCGATAGCTGGGCTCCTCTTCCGCCGCGCCCGGTACCTGCTGCCTCACCTCCCATGCGACGCCTGCCGGTGATACCGACCGCGTGCTGTCCAGGTTAATCGGGCCAAGCCTTGTCTCTCCTCGGTTATCTTGTTGCGATCACCGCCGGTTTCCACTTTCCGAGACCATCGCCAAGCGTATTTTGGGCCATCGCCGCCGCCGCTGCGCGCAAACTGTAGCGACGGCGGCGAGGCGTCAGGCCGCTGCCGCGCTGGTTCCCGGAGCGCCGGCAGCGGCTGGCTCCGTCTCCAGGTGGCGCACGAACAGCACCAGCGAGCGAGGCTGCACCTCGTAGGCCTCGCCCGGCTGAAACACCGGGCCGGCGGCGCCGATGTTGTTCTCGCTGGCGGTATCGATCAGCAGCCGCCACGCGACCTCGACCTCGATCGACGGCAGCGTCCAGTTGACCGCCTCATGGAGAGCGTTGAAGGCGATGTAGAAGCTGTCATCGGGCTGCACCTCGCCGAGCGGCGTCAGGTGCAGCTCTCCCGCTTCGCCGCGCAGCAGGTAGCCGAACGACTTGTTGGCGCTGTCCGCCCAATCCTCGTCGGTGAATTCCGCGCCGTCGGGCCGCAGCCAGGTGATGTCGCGGATCTCGGTGCCGGGAATGAAGACGGCGTGGAAGAAGTCGGAGCGGTGCAGGACGATGTGCTCGCGGCGCAGCTTGATCATGTGCTGGACGAAGGCGAGGAAGTGGCGGTCGGCATCGTCGATGCTCTCCCAGTCCACCCAGCTGATCTCGCTGTCCTGGCAATAGGCGTTGTTGTTGCCCCCCTGGGTGCGGCCGATCTCATCGCCCATGACCAACATCGGCACGCCCTGCGAGAGCAGCAGCGTTGCCATCAGGTTGCGCCTCTGGCGGGCGCGCAGCCTGATCACTTCGGGATCGTCGCTTGGTCCCTCGGCGCCGCAGTTCCAGCTGTTGTTGTTGTCGGTACCGTCCCGGTTGTCCTCCCGGTTGGCCTCGTTGTGCTTGCCGTTGTAGCTGACGGTATCGGCGAGGGTGAAGCCGTCGTGGGCGGTGACGAAGTTCAGCGAGGCCCACGGGCAGCGGCCGTGGCTGTCGAACAGGTCGGCAGAGCCGGTGAGGCGGGTGGCCAGCTCGGGGATCTGCTCCTCGTCGCCCTTCCAGAAGCGCCGCACGGTATCGCGGTAGCGGTCATTCCATTCCGCCCATCCGGCGGGGAAGCCGCCGACGCGATAGCCGCCGTCGCCCACGTCCCACGGCTCGGCGATCAGCTTGACCTCGGCCAGCTTCGGGTCCTGGCGCATGGCGTCGAGGAAGCCGCAGTGCGCATCGAACTGGCCGTGAGCCTCGCGGGCCAGCGTCGAGGCGAGGTCGAAGCGGAAGCCGTCCACGTGCATCTCGCTGACCCAGTAGCGCAGCGAGTCCATGACCAGTTGCAGCACCCGCGGATGGCGCAGGTCAAAGACGTTGCCGCAGCCGGTGAAGTCCATGTAATAGCGGGGGTTTTCGTGGACGAGGTGATAGTATGAGGCGTTGTCGATGCCGCGGAACGACAGCGTCGGCCCCATCTGGTTGCCTTCGGCGGTGTGATTGTAGACGACGTCCATGATCACCTCGATGCCGGCGTTGTGCATGATCTGCACGAACGTCTTGAACTCGCCGAGGTGGGCCGTCTGCAGGTAGCGGGGATCCGGGGCGAAGAACCCTAAGGTATTGTAGCCCCAGTAGTTGCACAGGCCGCGCTCGACCAGATGGCGGTCGTCGAGAAAGTGCTGGATCGGCAGCAGTTCGACGGCGGTGACTCCCAGCTTGACCAGGTGCTCGACGGCGGCGGGATCGCTCAGCCCGGCGAACGTGCCGCGCATCGCCTCGGGCACCTGCGGGTGCCGCCGGGTGAAGCCCTTGACATGCAGTTCGTAGATGATGCTGGCGTGCCATTCGGTTCGCGGCGGCCGGTCCTCACCCCAGGTGAAGGCGGTATCGACGACTTGGCATTTCGGCATGAAGCGGGCGTTGTCCCGCGTATCGAAGCTGAGGTCGGCGTCGGGATGGTTGATCTCGTAGCCGAAGTGGCTGTCGTCCCAGACCAAATCGCCGACGACGCTCTTGGCATAGGGATCGAGCAACAGCTTGTTGTTGTTGAAGCGGTGGCCACGTTGGGGATCGTACGGTCCGGAGACCCGATAGCCGTAGAGCTGGCCGGGACGCACATCCGGCAGGTAGGCGTGCCAGATCTCGTCCGTATACTTGGGGAAGGCGAGGCGCTTTGTTTCGTTGCCGTCGGGGTCAAATAGACAGATCTCGACTTTTTCAGCGTTCTCTGAAAACAGCGCGAAATTGACGCCGCGGCCATCCCAGGTGGCACCCAGGGGATACGGCAAGCCTGGCCACACCCGCATGATCGATCCTCTCCTTATTCGTTCTCCAATCCCGGGAGTCACCTGCGATGGGGAAGCTGGGATAGCGGACCCGCAGTCCGCGGCCTTCCCGGGACCCGCACGCCAACAACGTACGGCCACGGCCGAGGTTCCGGCGGAGAGGACGAGGTCGTCGCCCGTCCCCCTCCCGCGCGTTGGGGCGGGAGGGGGCGGATCGAGCGGAGCGAAAAGGGGTCGTGACGCCTAGTAGAGCGCGGTGGGCTGACCGCCGTCCGGGCTCGGCGCGTGCGCCACCCGTTCGAAGAACAGCGCCTGGCTGACCGCCGCCTTCACCTGCTCCGGCGTAAACGGCTTTGTGATCAGGAAGGTCGGCTCCGGCCGGCGGCCGGCAAGCAGGCGCTCGGGAAAGGCGGTGATGAAGATCACCGGCACCTCGAAGCTCGACAGGATGTCGCGCACCGCATCGATGCCGGAAGAACCGTCGGCTAGCTGGATGTCGGCCAGCACCAGTCCGGGGCGGTGGGCGCGGGCTGCCTTGACCGCCGCATCGCGCGTCGGCGCGATATCGAGGACGCGATGACCGAGGCAGCCGACGATCTGCTCCAGGTCCATGGCGATCAGCGGCTCATCCTCGATGATCAGCACCGTCGTCGCCGTCTGCTGGTCGATTTCCTCGACCGCCTGGTCGACCAGCTCGCCGACGGTCGCGGGTTTGACGTCGAGAATGATCGCGGCGTCCGCATGACTGAAGCCTTCCACAACGGTCAGCAGCAACGCCTGGCGGCTGAGCGGGGTCAACTCCCCCAGTCTTCGGGCGGCGATCGCCTCGCGCGGGTCGTCCGGCTGGCCCTCCAGGTCGATCGCTTCCATCGGCAGTGACGCCGACGACCAGATCGCGTGGAAGACGTGGTAGAGGCCGATGCGCACGTCGCCGGCGGGAAACTCGGCGGGGGCCGCGATGATGCTCTCCAACGTCGCCGCGACGTAGGCGTCTCCCGCCTCCTGGCTTCCGGTCAGTGCTCGCGCGTGTCGGCGAAGATAGGGGAGTAGCGGAGCAATACGCTCCGACAGACGTTGCATGGGTCCCGCCCTCGGTTTGGCTGATCCTTGGAGCCCGGCCATAG